>NZ_JBQKUK010000013.1:0-175018 GCF_054968585.1 Marinobacter sp. G5_S1_61_S3
CTCGGGGCTTGCCCGATCAAGGTGGCGTATTCTACATCGAATCGCCGCCTTGTCAACCGCTTTCTGAAGAATTTTGAAATTCGAAATCTTCAATTAATTCAAACGGTTGTCTTTCAATTTTTGACCCACCTCAGTGGCGTGCCCCTCGAAAGAGATGCGTATTCTACAGAGCTCACTCCGACTGTCAACGGTTCGTTATAACTTTTTCAGGAAACCTGACGATTTATCGTCAAAGCTCGGTTTTCACAGCGGCCGCAGCCTGGGTTGCTTTCTCCCTGGCCTCGTCAATCGAGCTACCGGACGCAAGCGCGACCCCCATTCTCCGCCGCCCCTTCAGTTCAGGTTTCCCAAAGAGCCTGATAAAGATGTCAGGTTGAGCCAACGCTTTTTCAAGCCCGGTATAGGCAACCGCATCCGAATCACCCTCCGGCAATATCACTGCGGAGGCTGAGGGGCCCTGTTGACGGATCGCCGGTATCGGCAACCCGAGGATGGCGCGGGCGTGCAAGGCAAACTCGGACAGATCCTGGGAAACCAGAGTCACCAACCCCGTGTCGTGAGGGCGTGGCGACACTTCTGAAAACCATACGTCATCGCCCTTCACAAACAATTCCACACCGTAGACACCATAGCCACCCAGATTGCTGGCAACCGCTTCCGCGATTTCCCGGGAACGGGCCAGCGCCTTGTCACTCATTGGTTGCGGCTGCCAGGATTCACGGTAATCGCCGTCTTCCTGATGGTGCCCAATAGGATCACAGAATGAAATACCGTCGCGGTGCTTCACGGTCAGCAAGGTAATTTCGTAGTCAAAATCCACAAACCCTTCGACAATCACCCTTCCCTTGCCGGCTCGACCACCGGTCTGGGCATAATCCCAAGCGGTCTCAATATCATCGGCGGACTTGACCGTGCTCTGCCCTTTTCCTGAAGAACTCATAACGGGCTTCACCACCAGAGGCATTCCGATGGCTTCGACGGCCGCAAGATACTCCTCTTTCGACTCGGCAAATCGATAGGGTGACGTTGCAAGCCCGAGCTCTTCGGCGGCCAGGCGACGGATACCTTCCCGGTTCATGGTGAGATTGACGGCTCTTGCGGTGGGAATCACCCGATAGCCTTCCTGCTCGAGCTTTACCAGCTCCGGCGTGGCAATCGCCTCAATTTCCGGCACGATGAGGTTTGGCTTTTCCGCCTCAATAATGCTGCGTAAGGCAGCGCCATCGAGCATATCGACAACGTGACTCCGATGGGCCACCTGCATGGCCGGGGCGTTGGCGTAACGGTCAACTGCGATAACTTCCACGCCAAAGCGCTGGAGTTCAATCACAACTTCCTTGCCCAGCTCTCCCGAGCCACAGAAGAGAACCCTGAAAGCATTTCCTTTCAGCGGAGTACCAATACGAACTGTGTCAGTCATGAAAGTTTCTGCCTTTCCTGATATCGGGGGTCAAAGACCTAGATCAAAAATTTGCTTTCACGCTCGGCCACTTTGCGCAGCACTTCCTGGCGTTCTTCATTGCTCATCTGGGACCATCGCGTGATCTCATCACCACTGCGATGGCACCCAACACACATATCGTTGTCATCAAGGGCGCAAATACTCACACAGGGCGAGCGCACCTTATCAGCCACTTTCATTCCGCAACCTCACCTAACGTCTTGACCACTACTTTAACCTTTCCTGATCTCTGCTTCTAACGCCGGTTCCGTCAACGACTCACCCCAGGTGCTTCCATGCACAAGATCAGCCAGAGGCAACCGCGAGCGCCATCCCTTTTTCTGTAGTTCAGGCTGTTCAAGAAACTCGCTGACAAAGCCAAGGCAAAGATAGGCCAACGGGTACACGTGTTCGGGGAGCTTCAGTGTCTTCGCCAGCTTTTCCTGATCCAGAATACTGACCCAGCCCACACCGATCCCTTCAGCCCTTGCTGCCAGCCAAAAGTTCTGTACCGCCAGGCACGTACTGAAAAGATCCGTTTCGACGATCGAGTTACGTCCCAGCACATGGCTACCACCACGACTTCGGTCACAGGTGATGCATAGATTAATCGGGCTCTCCAGGATGCCCTGGAGCTTCAGACTCTTATACTGTGTATTGCGATCGCCTTCATAATTTTCCGCGGCTTTCCGGTTTTCTTCCTCGAAAATGGAAAGCACTGCGCTGCGCACTGACTTGCTATCGATCACGAGAAAGTCCCACGGCTGCATAAAACCGACGGAGGGTGCGTGGTGGGCCGCGTCGAGCAGTCGGGCAAGGACATCAGGGGGAATCGGATCAGGAAGAAACTGCGAGCGCACATCCCGGCGTTCATGGATCGCACGATAAAGCCCGCTCGTTTCTTCATCACTAAAGGGGCGATTCTGGTTTGGCCGGTGAGTTCTGTGGTCTGTCATTCTTTGCCTCTAATGCCGTCGGTTGAGTCCCAGCAAATGCTTCAGAAACCCCGTGTCCAGACACTCCTCAACGAGATCCGCCAGGCGATCCAGCTGTTCCAGGCGATGTGCCTTGTAGTCTACAGCCTGATGCTGAGCTCCCAAGCCCGCCCATTCGAGTATCTCACGGGTCGCTTCAGGCTGATCGAAAATGCCGTGAACATAGGTTCCAATTATCTGGCCATCCTCACTCACTGCGCCTTCAGGCTGTCCATTCAGCGTCGCCATGGGGCGTTCAAGCGCGGGGCCACAGGAAATACCGTTATGCATCTCATAACCTGTGAACCCCGGCCTTCCACTGCCAAGCGTTAACTCTCCGGAAACCTCCTTCAGCGTTTTGCCGGCAACCATTCGTGTGGTCATGTTGAGCAACTCAAGGCCAGGCGTGGTACCGGCATCCCCTTCCAGGCCGTCCGGGTCGGATACCGACCGCCCCATCATCTGAAAACCGCCGCAAATGCCTAACACCTTGCCGCCATAACGGAGGTGTTTCTGAATAGCCTCAGGCCAGCCCTGGGATCTCAGCCATCGCAGATCATGCCGGGTGCTTTTGCTGCCCGGTAACAGGATCAGGTCAGCCGGGGGAATCCGCTGGTCGGGGCCGATGAATTGGAGGTTGACGCCCGGGTGCAGACGAAGGGGGTCAAAGTCATTGTGATTGCTGATGCGAGGTAACACCGGGACGATCACATTCAGTGCATCGGGTTCATTGGTGCCACTGGTGCCAACGCTGTCTTCTGCGTCAATCACCAAGCCATGCAGATACGGCAATACGCCAGCTACGGCTTTATCAGTGCGTTCGGCCAGCCAATCCAGGCCTGGCTTCAACAAGGCAATATCGCCCCGAAAACGGTTGATAACGAAGCCTTTCGTGCGCGCTCGTTCGCTCTCGGTGATGAGTTCAAGCGTGCCCACCAGTTGGGCAAATACACCACCCTTGTCAATATCGCCGACGAGGAGCACTGGGCAATCGGCCGCTTCGGCGAAGCCCATGTTGGCAATATCATTCGCACGCAAGTTGATCTCGGCGGGGCTACCAGCCCCTTCGGCAATGATTACGTCATAGCGGGCACTCAGGTCACGCCATGCCTCCATCACCGAGGCCATCGCCTCGGCCTTGTAGGCATGGTAATCCAGAGCGTTCATATTGCCGTGAACCTTGCCTCGCAGGATTACCTGGGCACCGCAGTCACTCTGGGGCTTGAGCAACACCGGATTCATATCGCTATGCGGGGCGAGCCCGCAGGCCAGTGCCTGAAGTGCCGTGGAACGGCCTATTTCACCGCCGTCGACGGTAACCGCACTGTTCAGGGCCATGTTCTGGGGTTTGAAAGGCGCTACGGAAACACCCTGCCGCGCCAGCCACCGACACAGGGCGGCGACGACCGTCGTTTTGCCGGCATCGGAAGTCGTTCCCTGTATCATCAACGTGGTCATGGGTAGCAGCCTCTGTTACAGCTCGACACCTTTCTGGGCTTTCACACCTTGGTCCTTGAAGGCATGCTTCACCACGCCCATTTCCGTGACAGTGTCCGCCAGGTCCACCAGTTCCTGTGGTGCCGACCGACCGGTCACTACCACATGCTGCATCTCCGGGCGGCCCTGGAGGTCGTCCAGAACACGGTCGAGATCAATATAGTCGTACTTCAGGGCGATGTTGAGTTCGTCCAGCAGGACCAGGTCGTAGCTGTCGTCTTTCAACATGTTGGCGGCCACATCCCAGGCGGCATTGGCTGCCTCCACGTCCTGCTCCCGGTTCTTGGTATCCCAGGTATAGCCCTGGCCCATCACGTGATAACTCACGTTGGGCAATTCGCGGAAGAACGCTTCTTCACCGGTGCTGAATGCGCCTTTGATGAACTGGACAATACCCACTTTCATGCCATGGCCGAGCGCCCGGGCCACCATGCCAAAACCGGAACTGCTCTTGCCTTTACCCGGGCCGGTCAGCACCAGCAGCACACCCTGTTCTTTCTGGGCACGGGCGATGCGCTCCTGCATGATCTTCTGCTTTGCGTCCATGCGGCGGGCATGGCGTTCGGGGTCTTTGGCGCGTTCACGCATAGTCAGGCTCCTTATCGATAAGCGGGCGAATGGCCTGCCCGCGAAAAATTCCGGCCACCAGTTCTGGGGCGGAGGGGAAATAGCCGTGGAAATAGCTGGCCACCAGCCCCTTCCGGCAATACACCGGTTCAGCCTCGGTGCCCGCAACCTTGCGGGTTCGGGCCAGGGGTTGCCAGTCAGTTTCCAGTCGCGAGTGATGATAGGTATGCCCCCGCAACTGCCCCTGCTCGGTATTCAGGCTCTGCAGACCCAGCGCCTGCAGGCGGCCGGCCATACTGGCTCGACCCGGGATAATTCCGAGCAGGTTGTGGATCTCTCCGTCGTGGTCCGCCAGTTCCTCCACACAGGCCATTAACCCGCCACACTCGGCCAGCATGGGTTTACCGGCGCTGTAGTGGTTGCGAATCGCCTCCAACATCGGACGGTTACCGGCCAGAGTGGCACCATGAAGTTCCGGGTACCCGCCTGGTAACCAGAGGGCGTCGGCGTCTGGCAATGCAGAATCTATCAGCGGGGAGAAAAAAGACAGTTTTGCCCCCATCGCCTGCAACAGGTCCAGATTGGCGCGGTAAATAAAACTCAGCGCTGCGTCCCGGGCAATGGCGATGCGAACGCCCTCAAGCAACGGTGGTGGGGACTCCGGGGGTTCAGCTTCCAGCGTCACGGGAAGCGGCAGGCCATCCAGCCCTGCTTCCGCAAGAACGTCAGCGGCGGCGTCCAGACGCTGCTCCAGATCGCCCAACTCGCCGGCCTGAACCAGCCCAAGATGCCGGTTTGGGAGACTCATGGCCTCGTTTCGGGGAATGGCCCCTAGCAGACTGATCCCCTCAGGCAGGCTCTCCCGCAGCATAGCCCCATGTCGGGGACTGCCGATGCGGTTGGCAATCACCTGATAAACCGGAAGCGCGGAGTCGAATTTTGATAATCCCAGAGCCACCGCTCCAAAGGTCTGAGCCATGCCGCGGGCATCAATGACCGGCAGAGCGGGAATACCCATCAGCTTGGCGAGGTCCGCACTGGAAGGGTCACCGTCAAACAATCCCATTGATCCTTCCACCAGAATAAGGTCGGCATCCTGCGCGGCTTCCGCCAGACGCCAGCGACACTCGTCCTCGCCCGTCATCCACGGATGCAACTGGTACACCGGCTGTCCGGATGCGACTTCCAGCACCATCGGGTCCAGGTAATCCGGGCCGTGCTTGAACACCCGTACCTTTCGTCCGGCATTCCTATGCAATCTCGCCAGTGCTGCGGTCACCATGGACTTCCCCTGGCCAGAACCTGGTGCGGTAATCATTGCGGCTGGTACGGTTGCTTTCATATAGCTCCTACGTTCAATACTTAACAGGGACAAATAGCGGCGCACCATCCACGTCCACTGTCAGAAGTTCCTGATCATAAAGCCGTTCAAGTGCAGCCGGCACGAGCATTCGTTCTGCAGGCCCCCAGCACGCTTCGCCGTTGGGGTACAGCAACAACAGATGGTCACACCATCGTGCCGCGAGATTCAGATCGTGCAAACACATGAATACCGAACGCCCACTACGCGCCTGCTCGGTCAGTAACTGGAGTACCGACACTTGATGGTGCAGATCAAGATGGTTGGTGGGTTCATCCAGAAGCCAGGTATCAGGCGCCTGGGTCAGCACTGTGGCAATGGCTACTCTCTGGCGTTCACCGCCGGAGAGTGTGTTCACCAGCCGATCACTGAGATGGCCCACATCCAGCTGTTCCAGAGCGCCTCTCGCAAGACGTTCATCGGCCCCGGACTCCATCTGCCAGGGTGACAACCAGGGGTGGCGTCCGATCAGCGCCGTTTCCAGTACCGTCGCGGGAAAACCGTCCTGCCGTTCCTGGAAAACCATCCCCAGTTGTTGCGATATTGTCCTGCGCTTCAGGTCTGCCAAAGGATGCTCTCCCAGGCAAACCGATCCGTGACGTGGTGCTCGCAACCCCGCCAGTGTGTGCAAGAGCGTCGTCTTGCCGGCACCATTTGGCCCCAAAACGCCCCAGATCTGCCCGGGTTCCACGGCAAAGTTCAGCGCTTCCCCATCGCCCCGCCCGGGAATGTCGATGACCAACTGTCTAGCCTGCAACGGATTCATCAGCGGCTCCGGTACAACAGGTAAAGGAAGGTGGGTACACCCAGCAAGGCCGTAATCACACCTACCGGCAACTGCTCGGGCGCAATCACCACCCGTGCCAGGGTATCCGCCAGCACCAGCAGCGTGCCGCCACCCAATGCACAGGCAGGGAGGATCAGGCGCTGGTCATTACCGAGGACCAGCCGCAGCATGTGGGGCACCACCAAGCCGACAAAACCAATACTGCCAGCCATGGTGACCGCGGTGGCCGTGAGCAGGCTGGCAAGGATATAGATCGTCCATTCCAGCGGTCGCACCGCCACTCCAAGGGCTGCCGCCTGCATGGGACCGCGTGCCAGTACGTTAAGGCTCCGCCCCAGGGGCACCACCAAAAGACACACCAGCACCAGGAAAGCCAGTGCGGGCCAGGGCGTTCTAGCGTAGGACACATCGCCCATCAACCAGTACAACATTCCCGGTAAGCGCTGGGCCGGGCTGATCGCTAACATCAGGGTAATCACCGCGCCCCAGCCTGCGGCGACCACCACACCGGTGAGCAACAAACGCGACGGCGTCCAGCTTCCGGTGCCATGGGCCAGGCCGAACACCATCAGTGTGGCCAACAACGCACCGGCAAAAGCCGATCCCGAAATCATCAAACCGCCCAGGCCCGCCAGCATCGCAAACAAGGCCCCGACGGCAGCACCGCCAGACAGCCCCAGAACGTAGGGGTCCGCCAACGGATTGCGTAACAGCACCTGCATCAGAGCCCCGGCCACGGCCAGCAAACCGCCCGTTGCGAAAGCAGACAGTGTCCGTGGCAGGCGCAATTCCAGCACCAGGGTTTGCTGCAGGTTGCTGCCCTCACCCAGAATGACGGCGACAACGTCTCCCGGTGCCACGCTGACACTGCCAACACCCACCGACAACATCATGGCGACGAGGCTGGCCAGAGCCAACAACACAAGTGGCATGGTCAGAGGCCTGCTCAAAGGGTCTGTCTCCCACTAACGTTTGGCACGGGCATCATCCAGTTTCTCGCAAAACAGTTGTGAACCTTTCAGAATACGCGGCGTCGGGCGCTGGATCAGCGACGGTGGAACGAAGTACAGGTTCTCCTTCGTGGTGGCATCGATACTCTGGAAAGCCTCCCAGCGGGTCAGCCAGTGCCGGTTCTCTTCACCCATGCCACCGGCCAGAATGGCCTCAGGGTTGGCGCCGATAACCGCCTCGGCACTGATCCTCGGCACCAGGCGATCAAGATCACCGAATACGTTCACGCCACCGCATAGCGTGATCACCTTACCAATCAGGTGCTCGTCGTTCACGGTCATCAGAGGCTCATCCCACACCTGATAGAACACCGAGACCGGCTCCGCACCCTGATATTGTTTTTTCAGTGCGGCCATTCCCTTGCGGAAACGATCCGCTTCGGCAAAGCCTTCATCTTCGGTACCCGCCAGAATCGACAGCCGTTCGATGGTGCTTGAAACGCCCTCAAAACTTCGGGGTTCAATGGAGAATACCGGCAAACCCAGGTCCTTCAGGGCCGCAATCTGTTCCGGCGGGTTGCCTGTCACCCAACCAATGACCAGATCAGGTTTCAGTGCCATCACGCGCTCAAGGTCCATGCGAGTGTGGCTACCCACAGAGGTGACCTGCTTCGCCTGCTCGGGGTAATCACTGTACGAAACCACCGCGATGACCTGATCACCGGCGCCTGCAGCCCAGACAAGTTCGGTTGCTCCGGGAGACAAGGCCGCGATCCGGCTGGCCGGTTGTTCAAGGCAGACTTCCTGGCCGGTGTCGTCGGTTGCACATCGCTCAGTACCGGCCACAGCCCCCGGTGACATGGCCAGAGCTAACGACATCAGCGCAGCGGTATGCCGGAACGATTTCAACATGAGGCCCTCTGGTTTCCGGGAGTCTGACAATCATCGTTGGCAGCGCCTATCGGGGGAAAGTCGGCCGACCCACCTTTTCGCGCGGATTCGAAGGCTTCCCGCTGCCGGGGGTCCAACTGGTCCGCGACCCAATCCATCAGCGGGTGATCCGGACGGGTGTGGCCACTGCCGGGAAGGCCATGGTCGATGATGTTTCCCGCGAAGTCACGTGCCAGGGCCTGACGGGTGAAGACGTCCGCCTCCCAGAAGCCCCGTTTCGCGGCCAGGAGCGCAATCGCCTGCATGTGGGTTTTGACATACACGTTGTGGCCCTCTGCCAGGAAGTCGTCCAGGCCAAGGCCGTGGCGATCCTGAAAGTACACTTCATTGACCTCGTCCCACACACTGGAACGAAGCACTTGTGGGCTTGTGATCTGCCAGCCCCAGAGGTTGTCGAGAAAATCACTGCCCATGGTGCGGGCACCGGCATAGCCGTGCTCCATCAGTGGGGCCAACCATTGCGGGTTCAGATTACGGGCTCTCAGCTCTACCTGCAGCGCTCGCTGAAGCGAATCCACCCGGGGATTTCGTGGGTCTGCGTACTGGAGCACCCGGTTCTGCGGTGGCTTGCCGCGCAAGTGCTCCACGGCGTTGGACAGCCCGCCCTGGAAATCGAAACCGTCATCGTTGTCCAGCAGGCCATAGAGGTGGCTGGCCCGCCCAAGATAGGTATGGTTCACCGACCGCAATTGTCGGTCGAAAGCATCGTGAGCCGGTTCACCCTGGCTGCCCTTGCCATAGACGTGCCCCATGCGCCGGCGATAAGCGTCACCCAGTTGCTCCCGGTCCTGCCAGGCGCCCGTGCGGGTAGCAAGCCGGTTGACCCCCGCACCGTATGCGCCCGGAGCCGTACCGAAGACCCGGTATGCGGCCTTTGCCCCCGCATCCCGAGCCGACGCACCTGCGGCCAGCAGTACTCGTGTATCAGCGACCCAGTGGGCGGCAACACCGTTGGTGGACAGGGATTCCTCGCCCGGCTTACGCATGTCGACCGGCAGAACCGATAGCGCCTGATCCAGTGCCTCTTCCAGCTCGGGGTGCTCGGCCCTGATGGATCCCGCCGCACCCGCCAAGGCGTAACGCGATGCCATATCCAGCCATTCCAGTTGGCTTTCATAGAGATCCCGGAACAAGCCGGACGTGGTGAAAACCACATTGCGGCGAATGGGTGTATCGGTTCCCGGGCCCGCTGGCAAACGCTCCAGGCCTTTCACGATGCCCCGACTGTTCCACACCGGGCGCACACCTAATAGCTTCATGCCAAACGCGATCATGACCCCTTCGTCTCGCACCGTATCCGAGGCCCAGAGCACCAGTGCATCGCTTTGTTCTGAGGTGCTGTCTTTTGTGGCCCTGGCCTCCTCGACCAGTTCTTCAGCCAGCGACCAGGCCACGCGGGTTGGAATCAGGTCATCCGACAAGGCGTGAAAATTGCGCCCCGTTGGCAATACCGCCGGCGTTCGCAATGGATCGTTGCCCTGCCCCGGAGCAACAAACCGGCCATTCAACGCGTTGAGAAAGCTGGTGCGCTCAGAAGCAGGAGACGCTTCAAGATCGGTGCGCCAGGCTGGCTCTGGCTTGCCGGCCTTACCCGCCATGGAGTCGAGCATGGTGTCCACCATGTCTGTGCTCCAGTCCCGGCCAAACACATGCAGCCCCAGAGGCATAAAGTGTTCCTGCATATCAGTGACGTAGTGGCCGGCTTCGTGAACCAGCAGGTCGGGTGAAAGTTCATCGAGGGACACCTCCTCCACCGACAATCCCATCTCGCCAGCGATTTCCTGTTCGAGATCGTCGGAGATATCCAGCACCTGGATTTTCTCCCGCAGCATCTTCAGCGCCCGCTCTCTTGTAGGACTGTCGGGCTCATTGGCGGACTCCCAGGTTTCCACGAGCTGTCGAAGCTCCAGCAGTTCGTCATAAAGCTCCGTCGCGGCCAGTGGCGGCGTCAGGTGACTGATCATGACTCCCAGCGCCCGGCGCTTGGCCTGGATGCCCTCGCCCACACCGTCGACGATGTAAGGGTAGATCAATGGCAGGTCGCCCCCCAGCAGGTCCGGGTAGTCATCCCCTGTTAAACCAGCACGGCGGCGTGGCAGGAATTCCCTGGTTGAATGGCGCCCAACGTAGACCAGCGCATCAGCCTGGTAGTGATCCCGTAACCAGTGGTAGAAACCCACGTACTGGTGGGTCGGGGGGAAGGTGGTATTGGCGTGCAACAATTCTTCATCCACTTCCCAGCCCCGGGGCGGTTGCGGACCGATGTAAATATTACCGAATCGAAGCCCAGGGAAAATCAGCCTGTCATCAACCACCATGGACTGGCCCGGCGCTTCTCCCCACCCCTTGAGTCCGGGAATGCCCGTATCGGCCAGCGCAACCCGGCTGTCATCCAGTTCCGCACTGTGACCACCTTCATCGAGACGTGCTTGCCAGAGCGCTTCGTACTCGTCCAGTCGGCTCAGGGCCGCCTTTCGGTTCGGGTGCTGGAGGTGTTCAATCAGGTGCCGCAAGTCACGAATTCCCCGACTCAACAGACCGGTTGCCAATTCTTTCTCGCCCAACCTATGTGCCTGCTCAAGTCGCTCATGCAGATAACCCAGGGGGCCATGGACCATTTCCTGCTGGACAACCCTGGGCAAGGTTTCGAGATACTGACGATAGGTTCTGCCCGCCATTGAGGCAACGTCACCGGCCATTTCCCTCAGCGCGCGAGGATCATCCGGCAGGCTCACGCCTCGTTGCTGGAGGAGGTCGGTGAGGGCTTCCGGACTCTCCGGCAGTGGGCCGGTTTCGTAGCCCTCGGCTTTAAGCCAGTGCAGCATTTCATATAGGGAAGCTGGCACATCGAGATTGTCCGCCCCAATATTCTGCCGGCCCGGTGGATGATTGTAGTAGATGATGGCCACGCGCTTGTCGGCGTTGCCCTTGGCTTGCAGCGTCTGCCAGCGTTTCAGGCGGTCCGCAACGGCGTCCACCCGCTCCGGCACCGGCTGGGTAAGCGTCAGAGCCACACCGGTGTTTTCGTCAATCACTTCCGGCTCCGCCGTAGCCAGCACCATAGGCTGACTGACCCCCTGGAGCTCGGGCATCGCCAATTTGTAGTGCACCTTGTCAGACGGAATACCATCGATCGACAATTGCCATTGGTTGGTGGTGCGGGAGGCCAGGCGCAAGCCCTTGATCACCGGCACATTCAACCGGACCAACGCTTCCGTGACCTGACGCCGACCCTCGCCGCCTCCAATAATAAAGTCCTGAAGACTGACAATACCGGATAGTGTCGCCGGGCCTACCGTTTCATTCAGGGCACGAACAGCCTCCAGGCTGGCACCACCCCAACGGGACAGAATTGCAAAGCATTGCATCCCTCTGGATTCCATCGCTGCACAGGTTGCATCCAGCAGTGCCCGATCGCCCGGGCGATCACCGCTATCCAGATCCAGAAGTGCGACCACAGGGCCGGATTGCAGGTTAAGGTTCGCCGCGCTATCCGTAGCTTCCCCATAACGGTAATAGCGGATCAGCGACCGGGGCGGCAGATCCGGCACGTCAAGCTCTTCGCCCGCCTGAACAAGCAACCAACGCAATAAGGCATCCAGGTGTTGCGGGGTGCGTCCCTGGTAAAGGGCCCGGCCTTCAAGCCAGGGTTCCTGTTCGGGGAAGCGGGCCTTAAGCTCTGCCTGATGAGCTTTCAAGTCCGTGCCGGGGTCCGGCGCTTTCATCAGGTTGTTCAGGGTTGTGGCATCCAGCCCTTCCAGCAGGGGCTTGCGCCCCTGTAATCGTGACAGCACAGTCAGCGCCCTGTCGCCATTCACCCCCAGAACCGGAAACTCGCGAACGGCGGCCTGCTCGCCCACAGCACGCTCAATCCGGCCCACCTGCTCTCCGAAAACCGCCGCCATCAATAAGGCATCGGCCTGGCTCACCAGATCGTCGAGAGCGCTGTTGTCCAGGTTTGCCAATTGCTCCGGTGTTCGCAGAATAATGCGGTGATCTGGCTGGGCTGCCAGAAAGCGTTCCGCACCAGCAGCCATCTCCGCAGCGGAACGCTCAGACACTACCCCAAATACCGTGGCGCCGGACACTGGTTGGGAAAGCATTAACAGAAGCCCGAAAAGGCAGCCGAACAACGGGCGTCTCAGAGTCCTATACAGGCGCTCAATCATGCCCTTACCTCTCCATGGTTGATCATAGGTCGTAGCGAATCGTCAGCATTGCGGTGCGGCCAGCGGCTATGTAAGCACTTCCATCAAAGCGCTGCGCCGTGGCGTATTCTCTGTCCAGCACGTTGTCGACCGTCAGATTGGTGGTCCAATGGCTGTCGATTTCCCACTTTGCTCGCAGGTCCCAAGTGACAAAGCCGGCGAGGCGCTCTTCGTTTTCGGCATCGTCGTAACGATACCCCTGGCCCTTAACGGTGGTTCCCAACGACACTCGGCCGAAGTCCCGATCCAGGTCCACCCGGAACTGTTTCGCGCTACGGCGACGAATTCTATTGTCGGTCTCACGGTCGCGGGGGTCGGTTACCGACGCCCCAGCCTGCACGGTCCATTCGTCCAATTCCAGGCCAGCACTCAGCTCAACCCCCCTGATGCGTGCTTCGTTAACATTGAATGGTGCGAACCGACCGTCCCTAAAGACAAATACAATCAGATCATCAGCGTCTGTCTGATAGATCGCGGCATCCCAGAACCAACGGGCGTAATTTCCGCCAATACCAAGCTCCACGCTACCTGCGGTTTCCGGTTGAAGATCCGCATTGCCGAAGTTCGGGAAGTAGAGGTCATTGAACGTGGGCGCCCGGAAGGATGTGCTGTAGCTCACCCTTACTCTATGGTTGCGATCTATATCGACACCCATGGCGATCGCACCAGTTTCCTCACGACCAAAAGCTTCGTTATCGTCGGCGCGCAAACTCAACTGAAAGTCCGTCGGACCAAAATTCAACAGGGCCTGGCCAAAAACAGCGGCGTTGGTGCGGCTGGTTTCGTCAAAGTCGGTGGTGCTGTCTACTTCATCCATCAAGAGCTCACCGCCCAAGATGTACTCATGGCGGCCGACACTGATCTGGTTCTCCCAACGGGCACTGCGGGTTTTGGTATCGAAGGTGCTGTCACCAAATTCGTCCCGTGTATCCTGCTCATCAATGGATTCGGCCAACAGGATACGGCTCCGCCAATAGTCGCTGATGGGCGCGTCCAGACGAACACCAACGGTTTGGATAGCAAAATCTGTATCACCGCCCTCGAACTCGGTATTGCCCTGGGCACGCATGAGGACAACGCCGGCTTCCCCACCGGAGTCGAACTGGTGAGCAACGGACGCCAGGGCTGAGGTGTTACGAAAGCCCTTGTCTTCGCCCCCTTCAAC
Organism: Marinobacter sp. G5_S1_61_S3; assembly: GCF_054968585.1. Classification (NCBI taxonomy): domain Bacteria; kingdom Pseudomonadati; phylum Pseudomonadota; class Gammaproteobacteria; order Pseudomonadales; family Marinobacteraceae; genus Marinobacter; species Marinobacter sp. G5_S1_61_S3. The sequence goes on from NZ_JBQKUK010000013.1 coordinate 13,901, forward strand.
GATGGCCGTGCCGTCGGTCTCCAGATGGCTTGCGCTCAGACTGTATGTCATCCGGCCTTCAGAGCCGGCGGTCCCGGCCACATATTCCTGGGTGTTAAAGTTGCCGCCGCCGGCCTGAACCCATCCCTCGCGGCCCTTTTCGGCGCTGTGGGTGAAGGCCTGGATAACACCGCCCACGGCATCGGCCCCGTACAGGTTACTGCGGGAACCCCGAACAATTTCTACCCTTTCCACCATTTGCGGCGGGAAATACTGCCAGGCAGCACTACCACTGGTGGCCGAGCGCAAACGAATGCCGTCCACCAGGAAAACCGTGGATTCGCTGCCAGTGCCCCGGGTGTAGACACTGGTGTTCTTACCGAACGAGCCGTTGCTGGTGATATCAATGCCGGGTTGCCCCATCAGCAGCTCGTCGAACGTTTGAGGCTGCAAACGTTCGATCGCCTCTTCATCAATCACAGTGACCGATGAGTCACTTTCGCCCCGGGTCTTCGGCCCAAGCGTGGCCGTCACAACAATGGGGTCAAGTGCCGAGACCATTACCTCTTCGTCGGCTAGCGCACTGGAAACTGGCAGGAACACAAGGGGGAGGCCGGAAAATAGAACCGGCAAAGACTTCGAACAACTCATAATCAACACTCGCTGGCAAACCACGCGCACCCGCGTGATGGTTATTGTGTTGCGGAGTTTGAGTATGAGATTGGGGAGGCAGGATACGAGTCAGAGTACGGGTGTGAGACCGACGCAACTCTCCCACCGCCGTCGCCCTCCGCAACTTCCGGTGTGCATTCAGGCCGGTCTCCGGGCTTGCGAGTGGATCAGCCTGTTGGACTGGTCCGGGGCAATCACCTTCCCATGCATGATGCACAGTGGCTTTTTCGATTGCCTTTAGCTCGCTTACCGTTGCGGGGGCAGCGTCGGACTTTAACCGACTTCCCGTTTTACGCTTTCCGGCGGGGATACCGCAAAAAAGCGTTACCTGAACACGGTGTTCATCGAATCGGGCGCCAAACTAGCAGCCCTTATGTGCTAAATCAATACAGATGGCTTAAATACAGTGCCTGCTCTAACCGCGTCCATTCCGGTTCTGAGCCGGGCAATCCAAACCGCAGCGCAGCAGGATTCTCGAACTCCCGAACGAGGATTCCCCGCCGTGCGAGTTCGCCTGCAATGTCCGCCGCCCGGCCATGCCGAACGTATCGAAAGAGCGCCGTTCCTGCGGCTCCTTCAAGGCCATGCCGCGACAGGCAGTCCGCCAACCGCTGACTTTCACTGTGCAGTCGCTCCATCGTCGCAGCTTGCCACTGGGTGTCCGCCAGCGCCTGGCCCATGATAAATCGCGCAGGGCCACTGATTGACCAAGGCCCGATCATTGCACCCAATCGGCGAATAATATCCGGGTCTCCCACCGCAGCTCCGGCCCGCAGGCCCGCCAGGCCGAAAAACTTACCCAGGGATCTCATGACGATAAGACCGGGTCTGTCGGTCGCATACCCGACACTGAGTTCCGGAGTGGCATCGACGAACGCCTCGTCTACAATCAGCCACCCACCGCGACGTTGAAGCCGCTGATGCCAGCTCAGCAACCGGTCCGGATCAACAACCTGGCCAGTGGGATTATTTGGATTGATCCACACCAGCACGTCCAGTTCATCCAGCCAGCTTTCGTCATCATCCTCTAGCTGATCATTGCCAATCTCGATAACCCGATGGCCGGCAACAGCCCAGTTGTGGCCATGCTCCTGGTAACCCGGAGAGGGCACACCTACCCGGCACGGCTTTCGTAAACGGGGCAAGTGCATGATTGCCGCCTGGCTACCAGCCAGGGCCATACATGCGGCGCCATCCGGTGCACCCACCCATTGTCTGATGAGTGGCTCCAGACCATCGTCAGGCTCCGGCAGGCGACGCCAGACCTCTTCCGGGATCGCCGGAACAGGCCACCCATGCGGATTGATACCGGTGGACAGGTCCAGCCATTGATCCAGCGGAATCGCCCACCTCTTAGCCGCGGCGCGTAGCCGGCCACCATGCTCCGGCGTGGACGAACTCACGCTTCAGTACCCTGCTCGTGGGCCAGCATTATTTTCCCGGCACCCAAAGCACGTCGTCCTTACCCTGGTTGTTGGCGTGTCTGGCAAGGACGAACAGCAAATCAGACAGCCGGTTCATGTATTCCAGCACCAATTGACTGATGTCCTGCTCTTCCTGCAGTTGCGCGATGATTCGCTCAGCGCGCCGCGTCACGGTGCGCGCATGGTGTAGATGCGTTGCGGCCGCATTGCCCGCGGGCAATATAAAGGAGCGAAGCGACGGAATATCCGCGTTGAACCGGTCGATTTCCTGCTCAAGCTCAACGGTCTTGCCCTCGGCAAGCCTGAGTGGCGGATACTTCGGGTTCTCCACGATCGGGGTGCACAGATCCGCCCCGACATCAAACAGGTCGTTCTGGATGCGTGCCAGTATCACGTCCAGTTCGTCGTCCACATGCAGCCGCGCGAGACCAATCACTGCGTTGGCCTCATCCACCGTGCCGTAGGCTTCCACACGCAGGTCATGCTTGGCGACGCGGCTGCCGTCGCCAAGACCGGTATCGCCCTTGTCTCCGGTTTTTGTATAGATCTTGGTGAGCCTGACCATTCATGTCTCCCGTGAACCGGTTCTGTCAGTATTCAAAGCCGGTCAGATTACAGGTTTTTCGCGATAGGTTCCCCATATCCCTTTCAGGGTTTCAACAATATCGCCCATCGAGGCGCCCTCTTTCACCAGTTCGATGGTGATGGGCATGAGATTGGCCGATTCGTCTTCGGCCTGCTCTTTCAGTTGCCTGAGCATGTCCTGGACTTTCTCCTCGTCGCGATTGTCCTTGACCCTATTCAGGCGCTCAATCTGCCGGCGTTCGGTTTCCGGATCGTGGGGATGGGTTTCGATTTCAACATCCTCTTCATCCTGCACGAACATGTTGACGCCGATAACCGGACGCTCACCGCTGGCCTTGCGCAGCGCGAAATCGTAGGCGGAATCGGAGATGCCCCTCTGGAAGTAGCCGTCATCGATGCACTGCAGCGTGCCACCGAGCTCTTCCACTTCGTCGAGAATCTTCCAGACTTCCTTCTCGATCTCATCGGTAAGATTCTCGACATAGTAGGAACCGCCCAATGGGTCCACCACCTGGGTGATGTTGGTCTCGTAGGCGATGATCTGCTGGGTTCGCAGGGCAATACGCATCGCCTCTTCCGTTGGAATAGCGAACGCTTCATCCATGCCGTTGGTGTGCAGGGATTGGGCGCCACCCAGTACCGCAGACAGTGCCTGAAGCGCGGTACGGATCGGGTTGATGGTGTATTGCGGCTTGGTCAGGGTGGCCGCGGCAGTCTGGGCGTGAAAACGAAGCCGGCTGGCCTCGGGTTTGGTGGCGTTGAATTTTTCGCGCATGATCTTGGCATAGACCCGCCGGGCTGCGCGGAACTTGGCAATTTCCTCGAAGAAGTCGGCCTGGCTGACGAAGAAAAAGGACAGGCGCGGCCCGAACTCATTCACATCCACACCCGCATCGATGGCGGTCCTGACATACTCCATGGTGGTTGCCATGGTGTACGCCACTTCCTGGACCGCTGTCGAACCGGCTTCAGAAATGTGATACCCGGAGATATTGATAGGGTTGTACCGCTTCATGTTTTCGGAGCCGTACTGGATGCAGTCCCGCACCAGTCGAACCGACGGCCGCACCGGGAATATCCACTCTTTCTGGGCAATGTATTCCTTGAGAATGTCGTTCTGGATGGTGCCCGACAGGTCATTGAGATCGTATCCCCGCTTCTGCGCCAGGGCGATGTACATGGCGTAGAGAATCCAGGCGGACGGATTGATGGTCATGGATACCGAGATCTTGGTCAGATCAATATCGTCGAACAACTCCTCCATGTCGGCAAGGGTGTCGATGGCAACGCCTTCTCGGCCCACCTCACCCTGGCTCATGGCATGGCTGGAGTCGTAACCCATAAGCGTCGGCATATCGAAGTCGATGGACAGACCGGTCTGGCCCTGGGCGATCAGGTACTTGAAGCGACCGTTGGTTTCCCTTGCCGTACCAAAGCCGGCAATCTGGCGCATGGTCCAGTTCCTGCCCCGATACATGGTGGGGTACGGCCCCCGCGTAAACGGGTATTGCCCAGGGAAACCAATATCCTCAAAGGGCGTATTCTTCAGGTCCAGTGGCGTGTAGGTACGTTTCGTCGGCATTCCCGAGGCGGTGGTGTATTCCGTCTTGCTCTCCGGCGCCCGCTTGATAAAGGACGACACCTCGTTCTGTTCCCACTGGTCGAACTCTTTTTCCATGTGCTTGAGTGCAGCGGGGTCATACTGGTCAGTGCGCTTCATGAATGGTCTCCTTCATGGCTTTTAACAAGGTTACTGCGGCTCCATGGGGGTCCAGTTCGCGCTGGGTAACCTTCTTGAGCAGCTCTTCGGTCTGCGACCTGCTGTCACGTGCAAAATTATCCCGGACAATCTCTTCAGCAACCTTCACCACCCGGGTTAATGCAATCTGGTGCCGCCGCTGGGTGATTTCGCCGCTTTTTTCCAGGTGCTCAGCGTGACGATCAATGGCGGCCATCAGGTCGTCAAAACCGGTATGCTTTTCGGAACTGGTAGGCACCACGGGCACCCGCCAGATTCCCTCGCCCGGCTCCAGGCTCATCATCAGCATGGCCTTGAGTTCCTGAATGGTTTTGTTGGAGTCCGGCCGGTCCGCCTTGCTCACCACGTGAACATCGGCGATCTCCAGAACGCCGGCCTTGATGGCCTGGATGTCGTCGCCCAGCCCGGGCGCGTTGACGACCACGGTCGTGTGGGCGGCACGGACAATATCGACCTCGTCCTGCCCCACCCCGACCGTCTCGATCAAGACCACGTCGAAGCCGCCGGCATCCAGAAGATCAACCGCATCCAGGGCTGGCCTGGCGAGGCCGCCCAGGGTTCCCCGGGTGGCCATGCTGCGGATGAAAACGCCGGGGTCGGACACCAGGTCGCCCATGCGGATACGGTCACCGAGGATCGCACCGCCGGAGTACGGGCTGGACGGGTCAATAGCAACAACGCCGACCTTGCGGCCGCTGGCCCGGTACTCATGGACCAGTTGCGTGACAAGGGTGGACTTCCCGGCTCCTGGCACACCGGTAATGCCCACCACATGGGCGTTGCCGGTGCTTTTGTAAAGCTCGGCCAGGGCTTCGCGCACCTCAGCATCACCGCCGCTTTCAACGCGGGTAATAAGTCTGGCGATGGCGCGAAGATGCCCTTCCCGCACACGTTCAGCGAGCTTCATCGAGGGTATGCGGTTAATCATTTAACCTCCTCGCTTCTGGTTGAGGCTCTGGTAAAGATCGCGGTCGTCAACCACACGCTGGGCTTTGAAGTCCGTGCGAGGAAAGGTCTCGGGGTCAACCATGACGACCCGTGCGCGCACGCCCAGTACCCGGCTAAGTTCAGCCTCTGCTTTCTCACCGAGAGATCTGATCGCATCCGGGCCCCTGCCTGCGACCTCCTGATCAAACTCCGCTTTGACAGCCAGCTCATCCATAGAGCCACCCCGTGAAATGATGATCCGGTGCTCGCCACCATAACCAGCCAGGCCTTCCAGAACTTCCGCAATGGCGCTGGGATACACGTTTTCACCGCGGATCTGGAACATGTCGTCAATCCGGCCGTAGATGCCTTTGGGCAGCCTGGGATAGGTGCGACCACAGGGATTGTCTTCCATCACCCAATGGGTCAGATCGCCGGAAACCATCCGGATCATCGGCTGGGACGTTCTCTCGAGATGGGTGTAGATCGGCGTTCCCTGATCGCCGTATGGCACCCGGCGATGGGTGTTGGGATCAGCCACTTCGGTGTAGACAATGTCCTGCCAAAGCAGCATGCCCTCGGTGTCTGCGCTGCCGGAGGCATGCATCCAGGGGGTCAACTCTGCCATCGTTCCGCAGTCAACTACCTTGGCACCGTAGATCTCCTGGATCTTGTCGCGGATGGACGGAATAGAGCCGCCCGGTTCACCGGAGAAGAACAGCACCTTGATGCCGAATTCTCTCGGGTCTACCCCTTCCTCGCGGGCCACTTCCGCCAGCCTTAACGCGTAAGACGGCGTTGAATACAGCCCGGCTGGCTTCATCATTCCGAGCCAGGTTACCGCTCGCGCAGTCATCCCGGGCGCACCAGCGCCGAAGGGGAAGGCTTTGCAACCCAGTCTTTCAGCCCCGATCAACGCCCCCCATGACCCCATGTAGAGGCTCAGGATCGCCGCCACAAATACCGTATCACCGGGGCGCAACCCCATACCCCACATGATCCGGGCATGGTTGTTGGCAATGGTTTCCCAGTCACGCCTGGAAATGCCAAAAGCGGTGGGTCGGCCGGTGGTACCAGAAGTGCCGTGAATATGATGGATGTCGCTTTCGGGACAGCAGAGGTAATCCCCGAAAGGTGGATTTTTCGCCTGGGAATCGCGCAGTTCCTGCTTGGTGACGACGGGCACTTCCTCGAAGTCTGCGAGGGTACGGATGTCATTGGCCTTTATACCGGCCTCATCCCATTTGCGCTGGTAAAATGGCGAGTGGTCGTAGGCATAGGCCATCACCTCGCGGATGCGCGCAACAATCAACTCATCGCGTTTTTCCGGGTCCATCGTCTCCCGGTCCCGGAACCAGTAGGGACTGTTCGTATCCGGAAAATAGTCGTTGCGATAACTGGGGGGGAAATTCCACTCTTCCATCGGAGACTCCTGATATTGTTATTGGTTGTCGTCTGAGGAAATCTGCGGCCACGGCCCTGACTATCGGGCACCTCGATCTGCGACCATTTGCCGGAACGAATCGATGATTTCTTGCGGAGGAGTGTCCTGAAGAAGAATCTTGTGGACGCCCATCTGGTAGAGTTCTTTGACATCGTCGTCGGGGATGACACCGCCACCGGCAACGATCATGTCTTCAGCTTCCTTGTCTTTCAGAAGCTCCAGTACCTTGGGGAAAATGTGCATGTGCGCACCGGACAGCAGGCTGATGCCGAGGATGTCCACGTCTTCCTGAATGGCAGCGTCCACGACTTCTTCAGGCGTGCGATGCAGTCCGGTATAGACCACATCCATGCCGGCATCACGCAGAGCACGAGCGACCACTTTAATGCCGCGATCGTGACCATCCAGACCGATTTTTGCCAACATTACCCGAATCACAGCTGCATTTTTGTCATTGTTTTGCATCGCGTTCTCCTTGGATTAACTAATCGTGCTCCCGCTTCTTTTCAGGGGTTCACGGCAGACTTGAATCTCTTTCTGAAGCCATTTTGATGCGGTTTCCACATGCTCTCTGGCAAGTGTTTCAGCAGTCCGTGCATCACCGGCCAATACCGCGTTCAGTATTGCCTCGTGCTCTTCCCAGATCTGTTTCTGGTTTTTCTCGACAATGAGAATGTCACTCATGACGCGCCTTACGTGGTTCCAGTGCGCCTCCATTGAGTCAAGGATGAAGGTGTTACCCGCCAGCTCGTAGATGAAGCCATGAAAGCGCATGTCAGCATCGATCAGAGCGGGGAGATCATGTGCTTTCCCTGCCGCGAAACCTTCGGCAATGATGTCCTCACCTCGCTTTCGCGCCCCGGCATCCACTCGCTGGGCGGCAAGCCCGGCACTCACCAGATCGATCCCACACCGGAATTCGTACAGCTGCGCCACAAAACTCTCATCAAGCACCGACACCATCAGGCCCCGACGCCCTACCGCTGACAGAAACCCGTCATCACGCAGACGCTGCATAGCCTGGCTTACCGGCAACCGCGAGACATCAAGTCTCTCGGCCAGCGTCTCTTGTGTGACCCGCTCACCCGGCTTAAGCAAACCTTCAACGATCGCATTGACCACAGAGTCGTAAATCAACTCCGGCAGGTTTTTTTCGGTTTGAATTTTTTTCATTGATCGCACCCCACGACGCAACTCCTTTTTGTCGTTTGCATACAGTATTCACCATGTAATACCTGATCGATTTACAAGCATATTAGACCTTTGTCTAACACTTGAGCATTCAGGGACACATAAAACGTCAGCGGGCCCAAGAAATGGGCCCGCTGATAAACGCGAAAAAAAGAGGAGAACTCGAAAGGAGGGGGCAGGAGACGCTGGTCAGCGTTTCGGCGGCGGCTCCAGCAAATCAATACCGGCGTCGTAAACCGCATTGAGGAAATCCACCAGAACGACCGCAGACAGGCCCCATATCTGATAGCGTTCCCAGCGATAACAGGGGACATAGAAGGTATTGTTGAGGAAGTTGAGCGGATCTGTGCGTTCTCGATTGTCGTCCAGGAAAAACTCAACGGGCACCCGGAAAATACTATCGATTTCCGCCGGGTTGGCTTGAAGAGGGTGATCGCCGGGTATCACCCCTACGTAAGGCGTTACGAGAATCTGATGCAGCGACATGACCTGGCTCAGCGGCGCAATCAGTTCCACTTGGTCTGGTGGCAGCCCGATTTCCTCGTGGGTCTCGCGCAGCGCGGTATCGGCCAGGGAATGGTCTTCCGGATCGCGCCGCCCGCCTGGGAAAGACACCTGCCCCCGGTGGGTACTCAGGTTTTCCGACCTCAGGGTAAACACGATTTCAGGGTTTCCGTGGTCATTGGTGACCGGGACGAGTACGGCTGCTTCGGGGTAATCCAATGTCAACAAACGGGGTACATAGCCTGACAGGCGTTTGGTGAGAAGATCGCGCAAAACACGGCTCCGTTAAGACTTCTGACTGTTGAATGAGACACCGGCAGCGCAGATAGTTACACTTGCTACCAACACACATTTGTCCAGTATATGGTGAAACAGATGAAATACTGCAGCACATGCGGCCATCCTGTCGAACAGCGCATCCCCCAAGGCGACAATCGCCACCGCTACGTGTGCATCAGTTGTGAAACCATACATTACCAGAATCCCCGCATCGTCGCCGGTACGGTTCCCGTCTGGAAAGGGCGGGTTCTGCTATGCCGCCGCGCTATCGAGCCCCGCTATGGTTACTGGACGCTGCCTGCAGGGTTTATGGAAAACTCGGAAACCACCCTCGAAGCGGCCACCAGGGAAACCCGGGAAGAGGCGCTTGCAGAAGTGACGGTGGACAATCTCTACACCATCATTCATGTGCCACACATTGATCAGGTACACATGTTCTATCGCGCCACCCTCACCAGCGAAGACTTCGGGGCCGGCGAAGAGTCGCTGGAAACCCAGCTGTTTGCGCTGGAAGACATTCCCTGGGATGAGCTGTCGTTCCCCACTGTCCGTCGCACCCTTGAGCTCTATGTGGAAGACGTTCGCAATGAGCACTTCCCAGTGCATGTGGACGACATTCGGTACCGGATGGGGCCTCGTGCCTAAATATCCACGCCTGGCCGCCGCTACAGCGCTTCCATACGAAACACCTCATAGGCGGGCTCTTCATAGGGATGCGCCTGTTTCAATGCTCGAAGTGCCGCCTGAATAAGGTCGTCCTTGCACACCAGCTCAACGCGGAATTCGTCCACACGCTCAATTTCCCCTGCCTGGCCCAAAAAAGGCTGGCTGCCATCCAGCGGACGAAACTGCCCCTGACCTTTACATTGCCAGGCACAGCAATCGTAATCTCCAATACGCCCGGCACCCACTTCAAAAAGGGCGCTTTTGGTCGTTTCAAGATGACTCTCAGGCACGAAATAACACATCTTGTACATTCGTCAGATCCTCCCTTGAACACCGTTGTGTCAGAACAGAATCGGGCCATTCCGACACCCTTCCAACGGATAATTTTTGTACAGATTAAGCATTTAGCTACTTACCCACAGAATCTGTGGATAACTCTGGGGAAAGTTTTGGGGAACATGCCCCCATCCCCCGGAATTACTGCACTTTTGTTAAATTGGCGACAAATTCACCTACTTAATTAAGTTCTTATATTTCATATAGTTATAGTTGTCGAACAAAAAATGAACCTAAACCCAGTGCTTTGTGCACATTGCACACAGCATGGCACCAGGAATGTGCATAAACCGTTTGAGTCAAGGGGATTTTCGCACTTATAAACAAAAATTTCCCTTGAAAATTCTTGAAAACTCCCGTCGCCAGAAACAAAAAAGCCGGCCCTGGATGAGTCACCTTTATGGTGCGTCCGGGGCCGGCTTTTTTAGCTCAGGCTATGGCTTTAGCTGAACCAACGCCTCGCATTACGGAACATTCGGATCCATGGCGCGTCTTCACCCCAATCGGCAGGGTGCCACGAAAGCTGGGAGGTTCTGAATACCCGTTCGGGATGGGGCATCAAGATGGTGACCCGTCCATCCCTTGTGGTCACACCGGTTATGCCCGCCTCAGATCCGTTAGGGTTCCATGGGTAACGTGTGGTGACCTCGCCGCGGTTATCCACGTAGCGCAGCGCGATCAGCTCGCTATCACTCAATTGGTCTGCAGACGTTCCAGCCGGGAACTCAACCCTGCCCTCACCATGGGCAACCGCTATCGGCATCCTGGAGCCGGCCATGCCTTCCATGAACGCCGACGGAGAAGCGGGCACCTCCGCCATCACCAGCCGGGCTTCGAACTGCTCCGACTGGTTACGTACGAAACGCGGCCAGCCTTCGCTGCCGGGAATCAGTTCGTGCAGGTTGGACAGCATCTGACAACCGTTACAAACGCCAAGTGCCAAGGTGTCCTGACGGTTGAAGAATGCGGCAAACTGATCACGAACCCGATCATTGAACAGGATGGACTTGGCCCAGCCCTCACCTGCACCCAGAACATCCCCATAAGAGAAGCCACCACAGGCAACCATGCTGTTAAACCCTTCCAGGGAAACCCGGCCGGAGAGCAGGTCACTCATGTGAACATCCACGGACTCGAACCCGGCACGGTCAAAGGCGGCGGCCATTTCAACCTGTCCATTAACACCCTGCTCCCGCAGCACCGCCACCCGAGGACTGGCCCCTGTGTTGATGTATGGCGCGGAAACATCGTCGTTGAGGTCAAACGTCAGTTCCGCGTGAAGCCCCGGGTCACTGCTGTCCAGCAGGTTGTCGAACTCCTCCTGAGCGCAATCGGCGTTGTCACGGAGCGACTGCACGCGATAGCTGGTTTCCGCCCAAAGACGCTGCAGGTCCGCCCGCGGTCGGGATATGACCGACTGTCCCTCAAAGGTATAGCGGATGTGGTCGTCCTGGTTGACGGTACCGATTACCGAGGTGTGGTCACCAAGACCCGCTGCCGAAAACTGCTGTAGTACAAACCCGGTATCCTCCCGACGAACCTGGATCACGGCGCCAAGTTCCTCATTGAAGAGCTCACGAGCGAACTGGGACGCATCTTCCGCAAGACCATCGAGTTTGATGTCGACACCGGTGTGCCCGGCAAAGCTCATCTCAGCCAGGGTGACGAACAGGCCACCATCCGAACGGTCATGATACGCCAGCAGCTTGCTGTCTGCGTTCAGGCCCTGGATAACCGCGAAAAACGCCTTGATGTCTTCCGGGTCGTCCAGATCCGGTGCTACCGCACCTACCTGCCGGTAAACCTGTGCCAGTGCCGAACCACCGAGGCGGTTCTGTCCCGCCGCAAGATCAACCAGAATCAGATCCGTATCGCCCGCATCTGTCGCCAGCTGAGGGGTCAATGTTCTGTCCACATCCGTCACCGGTGCGAAACCGCTGATGATCAGCGACAACGGGGCCGTAACACTTTTTTGCTCGCCGCCATCCTCTTCCCAGACCGTCTTCATGGACATGGAATCCTTGCCCACCGGAATGGTGATACCCAGTGCAGGACAAAGCTCCATACCAACCGCACGAACGGTTTCATAGAGGTTTTCATCCTCACCCGGGTGCCCTGCCGCGGCCATCCAGTTGGCGGACAGCCGAATATCCGACAATTTGGCGACAGGGGCGGCCGCCAGGTTGGTAATCACTTCGCCCACTGCCATGCGCCCGGATGCAGGCGCATCGATAACCGCAACCGGTGTGCGCTCACCCATGGCCATGGCTTCGCCTGTTTTCACATCAAAAGACGACGAGGTAACCGCCACATCACTAACAGGCACCTGCCAGGGGCCCGCCATCTGGTCACGCGCGACAAGCCCCGTGATGGTCCGGTCACCAATGGTGATCAGAAAACTCTTTGAGCCCACTGACGGCAGCCTCAGAACACGGCTTACCGCATCGTTCAGATCAATCTTCGTGGAATCAAAAATAGGCTTGGTGAATGAAGACCGCGACACGCTGCGGTGCATGCGGGGCGGCTTTCCGAACAGCACGTCCATCGGCAAATCAACAGGGCGATCGTCGAAATAGGAATCCCCGAGTTCCAGATGGTGCGCCTCGGTGGCTTCGCCGATCACCGCATAGGGGCAACGCTCACGGCGGCAAAGGGCATCAAACTGTTCAAGGTTCTCCGGCGCCACCGCCATCACGTAACGTTCCTGGGATTCGTTACACCAGATCTCCAGGGGCGACATGCCCGGCTCGTCGCTGGGAATGTCACGCAGTTCGAAACGGCCACCGCGACCACCGTCCTTGACCAGTTCCGGCATGGCGTTGGACAGGCCGCCGGCCCCTACGTCATGAATAAAGCATATGGGATTGTCGTCGCCCATTTGCCAGCAACGATCAATCACTTCCTGGCAGCGACGTTCCATTTCCGGGTTATCCCGCTGGACCGACGCAAAGTCCAGGTTCTCGTTGCTGGATCCGGAATCCATGGACGATGCAGCACCGCCACCCAGACCAATCAACATGGACGGGCCGCCGAGGACGATCAACTTGGCCCCCACAGGAATATTGCCTTTCTCCACATGGTTCGCCCGGATATTACCCAGGCCGCCAGCGATCATGATGGGCTTGTGATAACCGCGTACCTCTTCGCCACCGGCACCGGGCGCCACTTCCTCAAAGGTCCGGAAATACCCGGCGAGATTGGGACGGCCGAACTCATTGTTGAAGGCAGCACCGCCAATGGGACCTTCAATCATGATATCCAGAGGCGAGGCAATTCGTTCCGGCTTCCCGTAACCAAGTTCCCAGGGCTGCGGGTCATTCGGGATGTTAAGGTTGGATACCGTGAACCCGCTGAGGCCCGCCTTCGGCTTGGAACCACGCCCGGTTGCCCCTTCATCACGGATCTCACCACCAGAACCGGTTGCAGCACCAGCCGCCGGCGCTATCGCGGTCGGATGGTTGTGGGTTTCCACTTTCATTAGGATATGGATATCTTCCTCATGATAGCGATACACACCGGTTTCGGGCTCCGGGAAGAAACGCCCCCCACGGCTGCCGGCGATGACCGACGCGTTGTCCTTATAAGCGGAAAGCACGCCCTCGCTGTTCATCTCAAAGGTATTGCGAATCATCGCAAACAGGGATTTCTCCTGCCCTTCGCCGTCGATATCCCAGGAGGCGTTGAAAATCTTGTGGCGGCAATGTTCTGAGTTGGCCTGCGCGAACATCATCAACTCAACATCGGTGGGATCACGTTCCAGGTCCGAGAAGGACTTCACCAGGTAATCGATCTCATCTTCAGCCAGCGCCAGGCCCAGTGAGCGATTGGCATCTACCAGTGCCTGACGCCCACCAGAAAGCACCGGAACTCGGTTAAGGGTGCGCGGCTCGTCGGTATGGAACAACAATTCCGCACCGCCCATCTCGTGGAAGACTTTCTGGGTCATGCGGTCGTGAAGCAACGCCGCAATCTTCTCCCGCTGCTCGAGGCTCAGCTTGCGGTTGGCTTTCACGTAATAGGCGATACCCCGCTCAATCCGCCGAATCTGCCGCAGGCCACAGTTGCGGGCGATGTCCGTCGCTTTGCTTGACCAGGGTGAAAGGGTGCCCGGGCGCGGAACCACCAGGAAAAGCACGCCATCAGGCTCTTCAGCGGAAACACTGGGACCGTATGTCAACAGGCGATCAAGTACCGCCTGATCGGATTCGGACAGCGGGAACTCAAGATCCGTGAAGTGCATGAACTCGGCATACACATGTTCCACCGCAGGCACGATGTCCTGGAGGCGAGTATGCAGCTTGCGGGAACGAAAGGGCGAGAGCGCGGGAGCGCCGCGAAGTTCAAGCATGATCAAAACCTGTACGCGCGAGACTGGGAGCCGGTGCAGCATCCTGTGTTCCGTATCGACGGAGTACAAGGCAAACAGGAAAAGGCCGGCCATCTGAAAGGCCGCAATGATACTTGAAACACGCACCGGGATACAGCGTCAAAAGGTTATAAACCGGCCGCTATAATTTACATTGTTTTGCACATTAACCGAGCAGATTCATTGACCACCCCAGTATGACCGGGGATCATTACAGATGAGCCAGGGAGGCTCCGTATTGAGTGAACATCGGTTAAACTCCCCAAAGCTGTGCTGGCATGCCACTTGCTGCTTTTTTAGTAACGCAAGAAGTGCGAGCGAGGTAGCAGGGAGTGATCGGACATCAGGGGAAACACCGTAACACTCAGCGTCCTGCATCAAGGGAGTTCAGGAATTTGCCTAAGAACCGTCGTCAGCCGTACACGGCCATCGCGAAATTCACCTGCCTACTGTCAATAATCCTGACAGTTGCAGGATGCTCAAGGCCAAGCACTCTTCAGGAGATCCGTTCCGAGGGTGTGCTCCACGTTATCACCCGGAATGCGCCATCGGTTTATTTTGAAGGCCGTGATGGCCCCACTGGTTATGACTACGAACTGGCGCGCCTGTTCGCAGAGGACCTGGGCGTTGAGCTCAAGGTTCGCGTTGCGAAGGACAACACCAGCGTGCTGTCGATACTCGATCAGGACTACGCTCACATCGGTCTGGCAGGACTGTCCTCGCGCCCCGATTTTCAGCAGCGCTACCAGAAGGTTGCCAACGGCATCGAAGCCGAATCCGTGGTGGTCTACAACCGCGAAGTTGACCGCCCGGAATCCCTGGAGGATCTTGAGGGGCAGACTATCCATCTGGTGGCGGACAGCAATCACGAACACCAATTGGAACAGTTCAGCGCCAACAACAGCGGCCTGCAGTGGACCATGCACGCCGGCCTGGACGCGGCTGGCATCCTCTCACGCGTGGAGTCCGGCGAGTTCCCGCTGGCCATCGTATCCTCCAACGAACTCGAGCTGAACCATGTGTTCTTCCCGAAGGTCAAGAGCGCGTTCAGCCTCGGAGAGCCCGAACCATTACTGTGGCTCTTTCCCAGCGAGCAGGACCAGAGTCTGGCCAATGCCGCCGAACAGTTTATTCAGGAGCTGCGGGACGACGGCACACTGGCGCATATTTCCGAGCGATTCTACGGTCATCTCGACCGCCTGGACTATGTTGGCGCGCGGACCTTTGTTCATCATGTGGAAAACCGCCTGCCCAAGTACGAAAGCCTATTTCGCGATTACGCCAAGACCTACGAACTGGACTGGCGACTGCTGGCCGCCATGGGCTACCAGGAGTCCCACTGGCGCCCTAATGCAGTCTCTCCGACCGGTGTTCGCGGCCTGATGATGTTAACGCGGAACACAGCCAGCCATATCGGCATCAATAATCGTCTCGATGCCGAGGAAAGCATCCAGGGTGGCGCAAAGTATTTCACCATCGTGCATAGCCGGGTCCCCGATCGCATTCCCGAACCGGACCGTACCTGGTTTGCCCTCGCCTCCTATAACGTTGGCTGGGGGCACGTGGAGGATGCCCGCAGGCTGACCGAGGGGGCCGGCAGAAACCCTGACCGCTGGATGGACGTCAAGGAATTCCTGCCTCTGCTTGCCCAGAAGGAATGGTATTCCAAAACGCGGTTTGGCTACGCCAGGGGGCATGAACCGGTGATTTACGTTCAGAACATACGCCGCTACTACGATTTCCTGGCCTGGCTGACGGAGCCAACAAAGGTAGCGGAAACTGAGGAAAAGCCCTGGTTCAAAGAGCTGGAGGGTATGGAAAAGATTGTCGGCCCCGTCGATGGCAAGGAAAACAACAGCGACATCAGGGCGTCGCTGCCAGAGGAATTCGGTTTCGTCCCACCAACGCTATAGCCGTTGCTCAAGCGCGTTTTCCACGTGCTCGGAGGAAAACCCCCGACGGGCAAGAAAGCGGGCCTGGCGAGCTTTTTCATCCCAGTCATCGCGGATATCGCTGAGCCCGAACCGCTTCTCCCGAAGCAGCGTCGCCCGGTCGGACCAGTCCGTGTCGTTCATTTCCCGGACGCAGGACGGCGTCTCCTGGATCCCCCTTTGCTGGAGTTCAGCCTGGATTCTCAGCGGCCCGTAGCCCAGATCCATCCGCTGCCGGGCATAGACCTCCGCGAATCGCTCATCACTCAACCAACCTTCGGTTTCATAGTCGTCCAGAACCTGCTCAATAACATCCGATTCGATCTTCCTCTGCTTGAGCTTAAGCGCGAGTTCCAAACGGCTGTGCTCCCGTCTGGCGAGCAGTCGCAACGCGGCGGAACGCGCCTTGTGGTCCTGATCTTCCGGATTTGATGCTTTTCCCATTCAGACTCTTCCCGCAAATGCCGACAAAACGCTAGACTAGCCCCCACCTAATACAGCTGACCGTTCAATTCCATGGATCGATCAGCTGACGTACCCGGCACCCGGAACTCCGGACAACGCCGATGGCTGGTGCCTGCTTACTTTGCCGGCACCGGGAACTGGTTTCAATATCAAAGGATAACCCCATGGCCGCATTCATCCAGAAACTGTTTGGAAATCGCAAAGCAACCGCGACTGCCGTTACCCCTCGCAAGGAAGCTACGAAGGAAGAGGCCGACAAGACAAGCAGGCAGGATGACCAACGAGAGCTGCAGGCAGAAGCACTGAAAGCCAACCCGTCCGAAGGCGAACTCGAGGAACTGGCCATTGGCGGCCTGACAGCAGGTATACGCAGCGAGGCGGCGGAAGCACTGACAGAAAAAGCCACCCTGCAGCGCGTCCAGAAGCTTGCCAAAGGCAAGGACAAAGGGGTCTATCAAATCGTTCGCCAGAAGCTGCAACGTATTCGCGACGAAGAAGATCGACAACGAAAACTGGCCGAAACCATTCAAACCATCGTGCGTCATGCGGTTGAGCAGGCCCGCAGCGACGACACGAAGTTGTTTGAGGCGCGTCTGGACGCACTCCTCCAAAAGTGGGCTGATGTGGAAACTCAGGCCTCACAGGAACAAACCACGGAATTCCTGCAGGCTGTTCACCAATGCCGCGAACGGCTGCGCGAGATGCAGGCCGAAAAGGATCAGCTGAGGCATCAGCAAGAGCAAAAGAGCCAACGGGCGGAAACGTTGTCCTTACTGGAAGACACCCTTGACGAACTGAAACATCAGGATCCGGACCTGGAACCCTCCCTGGCCTCCCTGGATGCCTTGCAGAAAACCCAGGAGAACCGCTGGCTGGAAGCCACCCGGGACACCCAGGTGGAGAAACAGGAACAGAAAGTCTACGAAAACCTGATGCAGTCGCTGCGAAGTTATATATCCGCAGTCAAGCGCCTCGGCCAGCACCGCGACGAGATCATGGCACTGCAGGCCACCGATAGCAGTGACACCGATGATAGCAAGCAGACCGACCAAGCCAGTGCGATACTGGAAACCGTCGACTGGCCCCGCGATTTCAGGCGCCCCACCTTGCTGGACGCTCTGAATCGCCTTGCGGGAAAACCCCGCCCTGCAAAAACCAACAAGCCAGACTCGGAAGAACAGAAGGCCTTGGCTGATTCGCTTCGGCAGGTGTTGGATAAGCTGGAGGAAGCTCTCGAATCCAAGCAGTTGAAGGAGTCCCGCCAGCACTTCAAGGCCGCACAACAACTCGCAAAAGGCCTTGATCATCGCCACGGCAAATCACTGCAACCACGAATGCACCTGCTCGGAGGCCAGCTTCGCGAACTGACAGACTGGCAGGGCTTTGCAACGCGCCCGAAACAGGAGTCGCTCTGCGAACAGATGGAATACCTGGCAAACCAGCCCATGGAACCGGAAGCCAAGGCTGAGCGAATCAAGGAACTGCAGAATGAGTGGCGGGGTTTGGGAGGTTCTTCCGATCGCGACTTGTGGTCACGGTTCAAGCAGGCCTCGGATCAGGCGTATGAGCCCTGCAAGGCCTATTTCTCTGCCAAGTCCGGGCTGAAACAGGCAAACCTGGAAACCCGCAAGACGATTTGCGATCAGCTGGGCACATTCCTCGACAACGCCGACTGGAATAACATTGACTGGAAAGCGGCCGAACGCATACATCAGACCGCACGTGAAGAGTGGAAAGCGGCCTGGCCCGTGGAATTTCGCGACAATCGCCCGGTTCAGAAACGGTTCGACGACCTGCTGAAACAGCTCGAGGCGCCGCTGGATACCGAGCGTAAGAAGAACGAAGCTCTTAAACAGGGCATTGTTGAGCGAGCGGAAGCCCTGATTGAACACGAGCCCCTGGGCGATGCCATGAGCCAGGCGAAAGCCCTGCAAACAGAGTGGACGAGCATTGGCATTACCCGACACCGCGAAGACCGAAAACTGTGGCAAGCGTTCCGCAAAGCCTGCGACCAGATCTTCGCGCGAAGGGATGCCCGCAAGAATGAGCAGGAACAGCTTTCCCGTGAGGCGGATGAAAAAGCGGGGCCGGTGCTTGAAGCCTGCCAATCGGCGGGCTCCGATAGCAGCCTTGATGTGCTCAAAGCGACACTGGCTGAACTTGACTCGCTCAGAAACGAGCCATTGTCTGCGGGCAGCAAAGAGCGAGTCAGCCAGGAACGCAGTCGCCTTTCAGGGCTGGTTTCGACCCGCCAGCTGCAGGATCAGATAGATACCTGGAAAACTTGGATCAACGCCCGGAGTTCAAGCACCCTGGACAGCGAGGCACTGCCACAGCATTGGGCCGGTCTGGCTGCCGATGTGGGCCAGCCAGACCCGGTAGAACTGGTGATTCGGGCGGAGATACTGGCGGAAGTGCCGTCACCGGCGGAAGACCAGGGCCGTCGCATGGAAATTCAGGTACAGCGACTTGCCGAAGGCATGGGCAACGCTTCTTCGGACAGCGACAAATCAAGGCAACTGGAAATGCTGGTTGCCAACTGGTGTGTGGTTCAACCAGTGGATGTTGTCAGTGAGCCCCTGGCTGAACGGCTTGGCAAGGCGTTGGAGGCTGTACTGCGCGAGAGTTAATCGTCCCGCTGATGGCTCTTTATTCGCGCTGATGGCTCTCTATTCACGCTGATGGCTCCTCACAAACTCCCTGGCCTCCCGAACGGCGGTCAGGGCCTGTTTTTTCATGGTCTCGAGTTCGCCGTCGGCGAGGTAGAACATCATATCGATGCTGTGGCGGTAGTATTTGGCTGGTAGCCGATTCAGCGCCACACACATCACGTCGGTCAGGTAGTCCTGGCTGTCACCATCCCCTCTCGTTTCATCAATGGCTTCCGCAACCAGCGGCTCGTAAAAGTTATCGATGGCATCTCTCAGGGACATCGCCTTGCTCCTGCTTGTGATGGGTACCTGTCTACACCATAGAACCCTACCCTGAAATTGTCATGACCGGATTGAGCAGTTTCGCCAATTCGATTGGCAGTGCTCGTCATTACGCTTACCCGTCAGGACCCGCTATGGTTATCCTTCGCGATGCTATTACTGAGTCAACGACCAACAGAGGACAGGAAATGACCACCGAAGCCTATATCTTCGATGCGGTTCGTACGCCCCGGGGGCGCGGCAAGAAAGACGGTGCCCTGCACAGCGTTAAACCCATTACCCTGCTGACCACCGTTCTCAAGGCGCTACAGGAGAGAAACAGCCTGGACACCGCCCAGGTGGACGACATCGTTATGGGCTGCGTGACCGCGGTTGGCGACCAGGGTGCGGATATTGCCAAAACCGCCGCCCTGGCCGCGGACTGGGACGAAGTTGTAGCCGGTGTCACCCTGAACCGCTTCTGTGCATCCGGCCTTGAGGCCGTCAACCTGGCGGCGATGAAGGTTCGTTCCGGGTGGGAAGACCTGGTGGTTGCCGGCGGTGTTGAAGGCATGTCCCGTGTCCCCATGGGTTCCGATGGCGGTGCCTGGGCCACGGACCCGGCCACCAACCTGCACACTGGCTTTATGCCACAGGGCATCGGCGCGGACCTGATTGCGACACTGGAAGGCTTTAGCCGGGAGGATGTAGACGGGTTTGCGGTGAAGTCACAACAAAAGGCCGCCAACGCCTGGGAAAAAGGCTATTTTTCAAAGTCCATCGTTCCGGTTACCGACCAGAATGGCGTGATGATCCTGGATCGTGACGAGCATGTACGCGGCAACACCACGGTGGAATCCCTGTCCAGCCTCAAGCCCTCGTTCCAGATGATGGGTGAAATGGGCTTCGACGGCGTCGCCCGGGAAAAATACCACTACGTGGAGAAAATCAATCACGTACATCATGCCGGCAACTCCTCCGGTATTGTGGATGGCGCCACGGCGCTCCTTATTGGCAGCGAAGCCAAGGGCAAGGCCATGGGGCTCAAACCCCGAGCACGTATCCTGGCCACAGCGGTCACCAGCACCGACCCCACTATCATGCTGACCGGCCCTGCCCCGGCGGCTCGCAAGGCGCTGGAAAAAGCCGGCATGACAGTCGACCAGATCGATTTGTTCGAAGTAAACGAAGCGTTTGCCTCCGTGGTGATGCGCTTCCAGAAGGAGTTGTCGGTTCCGGACGAAAAAGTGAACGTGAACGGCGGTGCTATCGCCATGGGCCACCCACTGGGGGCCACTGGCGCTATGATCCTGGGCACCCTGCTCGACGAACTGGAGCGGAGAGAACTGCGCTACGGCCTGGCCACCCTGTGTGTGGGTGGCGGAATGGGTATTGCCACCATCATTGAGCGCGTCTGAGCCGACGACTGATTCTGAGAGGAGAACCAACTATGAGCGCCATTCACTACGACCTGGGTTCAGACCAGATCCTGACCCTGACCATCGACATGCCCGGCCAGTCCGCCAACACCATGAACGCCGATTTTCGAGCGGCACTGACGGAGACAGTGGGCAAGGTTAAAAGCGATCTCGACAATATCCGCGGCATTATTGTCACCTCCGCCAAGAAAACCTTCTTTGCCGGCGGTGACCTGAAAGAGCTGTACAAAGTAACCCGGGAGGACGCCGGTGCCTTTGAAGACATGGTCAACGGCATGAAAGCCGAGATGCGCGTCCTCGAAACCAGCGGCAAACCCATCGTGGCAGCCATCAATGGCTCTGCCCTTGGTGGCGGTCTGGAAATCTGCCTGGCGTGCCATCACCGGGTTGTTCTGGACGAAGACAAGATTCAACTGGGCCTTCCGGAAGTCACCCTTGGACTGTTGCCCGGTGGCGGCGGCACTCAACGCCTGCCCCGTATGATCGGTTTGGAAGCGGCCTTCCCCTTCCTGATGGAAGGCAAAAAGGTAAACCCAAAAGCGGCGCTTAAGGCCGGCATTGTTAATGAACTGGCCTCGTCCACCGACGACATGATGGCCAAGGCACGGGCCTTTATCGACGCCAATCCAAAGAGCCAGCAGCCTTGGGACCAGAAAGGCTTCAAGTTTCCTAGCGGCGCGCCTCACCACCCCGCCATGGCCCAGAAACTGGCTATTGCGCCGGCAATGCTCAAGCAGAAAACCAAAGGCTGCTACCCCGCCCCGGAGCGTATCCTGTCCGCCGCCGTGGAAGGTGCCCAAGTGGACTTCGACAATGGCAGCCTGATCGAAACCCGCTATTTCGCGGAACTGGTTATTGGTCAGGTCGCCAAGAACATGACCGGCACTTTCTGGTTTCAGCTTAACGCGGTCAACGCCGGCGAAAGCCGCCCGCAGGGTGTTGAGAAGGAGACCTTCCGCAAAGTGGGCGTCCTTGGCGCCGGCATGATGGGCGCGGGCATCGCCTACTCCACCGCAACCCGAGGCCTGGATGTGGTCCTCAAGGACGTTTCCACGGAAAACGCTGAAAAAGGCAAGGCCTATTCCGAGAAACTGCTGGCGAAAAAAGTCAGCCGTGGGCGCATGACGGAAGAACAGAAAGCCGAGATATTGAACCGCATTAAGGCCACTGGTTCCGCGGACGACCTGGAAGGATGCGACCTGGTCATCGAGGCCGTTTTTGAAGACAGCAACCTGAAAGCAAAAGTAACCCAGGAAGCGGAAGCGAAACTGGCCGGGAACGGTCTCTTTGCGTCCAACACCTCCACCATTCCCATTACCCAATTGGCCAAGGCCTCGGCTCGGCCCGAAAAATTCATTGGGCTGCACTTCTTTTCGCCGGTGGACAAGATGCAACTGGTGGAAATCATCGTGGGTGAGAAAACATCTGACGACACCCTCGCCCGCGCCTTTGATTACGTCCAGCAGATCGGCAAGATCCCCATTGTGGTCAACGACAGCCGCGGGTTCTTCACCTCACGGGTGTTTGGCACCTTCGTCAATGAAGGAATCGCCATGCTGGGTGAAGGTATCCATCCGTCCAGCATCGAAAACGCAGGCGTATTGGCCGGCATGCCGGTCGGCCCGCTGGCGATTTCTGATGAAGTCAGCATGACCCTTATGCAACATATCCGCGACCAGAGCAAAAAAGACACGGAAGCGGCCGGTCAAACCTGGAACGCGCACCCGGCGGAAGCCGTCATCGACCGGATGGTCGGCAGCCACGACCGCAAGGGCAAGGCCGCCGGTGCCGGCTTCTACGAGTATCCGCAATCCGGGAAAAAGCACCTCTGGCCGGAACTGGACACACTGTTTGTCGATCGGGAAAAAGCCCGGAACACGGACCTCCAGGAGCTGAAAGACCGCATCCTGTTCATCCAGGCCATCGAAACCGTACGCTGCCTGGAAGAAGGCGTACTCCGGACCGTTGAAGACGCCAACATCGGCAGTATATTCGGTATTGGCTTTGCCCCCTGGACCGGCGGTGCCATCCAGTTCATCAACCAATACGGTGTCAGAGCCTTTGTAGAACGGGCAAAAGTCCTGGCCGAGCGCTTTGGTGAGCGATTCAACCCACCCCGTCTGTTGCTGGACAAGGCAGAACGCAACGCGGTCTTCGAGTAATCAACCCCATCCCTTGCCGGAGCTGCACCTGCGCGCTCCGGCAAGGGGGTCACCAAAGGTTTCTCGCTGGCTTTCCGCCGGCCCCCGCGTTCACAAATCTGACGACTTCATGGACAGATTGTCACGTATCGAAACTTCCCCACTATGGCAACCGGTTCTGTGCTTGCCTACAATAAAACCATGAGCCAATCCAGCGATATCCAAAAAGCGCTTAATCAACTGCCAGCGGCCGCTCATCATGGGTCCCTCTCCGCAGCGCACGGTATCGTCCACACCGTCAGGTAACAAAGCTTATGAGCATCGCGGAACGATTTGTCACCCGTTACAGCACGACCATGGGTGGAGTCATGCCCGGCAAAAAAACCTTTGCCCTGGCTCTCACGCTCGCACTCGCTGTGCCTGTATCGGCCAAGCTGGATACCGACAAGGTCTACCAGCCGGTGTCTCCAACGGTGGAGCAGGCCCGCGCCAACATATTGATTGCCCGCCAATTGCAGTTCACCCACTTCCGCGATTTGAGCATCAACGACTCGCTGTCTGGGGATGTGTTTGACGCTTATCTTGACTACCTGGATGGCCAGCGCGTCTACCTGACACAGAAAGACATCGACAAGCTCAGTGCGATTCGGCTTGGGCTCGGATCGGCGCTCAAAACCGGTCAACTGCAACCGGGTTTTGATATCTACAACCTGGTTCAGCAACGCATCATTGAACGCCTCGAGTTCGCTCTTGACCTGATCGACAACGGCATCGACAAGCTCGACTTCAGTGCCGACGAACGCATCCTGCTGGACCGCTCCGATGCCGATTGGGCCGCCGACAGGGAAGCACTGGACGACCTGTGGGTAAAAAGAATCAAGAACGCCGTCCTGGCACAACGTCTCAACGATTCCGATGACGAATCCATCAAGGAGGCTCTGCAGCGGCGCTATGAAGGCCAGTTGAAGCGCGCCTACCAGGCACGTAGCGAGGACGCGTTTCAGGCTTACATGAACGCCTTCGCGGGCATGTGGGACCCGCATACCTCCTACTTTTCACCGCGCACGTCCGAGAATTTCAATATCAACATGAGCCTGTCCCTCGAGGGCATCGGCGCAGTGCTGCAATCAGACAACGAATACACCAAGGTGGTTCGCCTGGTGCCGGGTGGGCCTGCCTCAAAGCAAGGCCAGCTTGAGCCGGCAGACCGTATCGTGTCAGTCAAACAGGACGACGAGGAAAAGCCCGTCAACGTCATCGGCTGGCGCCTCGACGAGGTTGTGGATCTGATTCGCGGCCCCCGCGAATCCACGGTGACCCTGGAAGTCATTCCCGCCGATGCCCCGGATGAAACCGTCACTGAAACCATCGCCATTGAGCGGGACAAAGTGAAGCTGGAGGAACAAAGCGCCAGCAAGGAAGTCATCGAGTTCGAACGCGGCAATACCACTTACAGCATCGGCGTCATTAACATTCCCACCTTCTACGCCGACTTCAAGGCAATGCAGGATGGCGATCCCAACTACAAGAGCACCACCCGGGATGTTCGCAAACTGATCGACGAGTTGAAGGCAGATGGCGTCGATGGCGTGGTGATGGACCTCCGCAATAACGGCGGCGGCGCACTTCATGAAGCCAACGACCTGGTCGGCCTGTTCATCGAGGAAGGCCCCACGGTACAGATTCGCAACTCCAACAACGACGTACAGGTACTCAACGACGAGGACCCATCCGTTGCCTATGACGGGCCGCTGGTGGTGCTGGTCAACCGAATGAGTGCCTCCGCCTCGGAGATTTTTGCCGGTGCCATCCAGGATTATGGCCGGGGCCTTGTGGTCGGCTCCCAAACCTTCGGAAAAGGCACGGTACAGGCTGTTCGGCCGCTGAATCACGGCCAGCTGAAGATCACCCAGAGCAAGTTCTACCGGGTGTCCGGCGGCTCGACCCAGCACAAAGGCGTGATTCCGGACATAGAAATTCCGTCGCGCGTGGACAAGACCCGTATCGGCGAGGATGCGCTGGACCACGCCCTGCCCTGGGACCAGATTGAAGCCGTGCCACATGCGCGCTACTTCGACTTCAGCGGTGTTATCGATGAACTCCGGAAGCGCCACGATACCCGATTTGAGGAAAACCCGGAGTTCAGCTTGCTGCAGAAGGAAATCGAATTCCTCAAGCAACAACGCGAACAGGAATACGTCAGCCTGAACCTTGAAAAGCGCAAGGAATATCAGTCACAGATTGAGAGCACCCGGTTGACCATCGCCAACGCACGCCGCGCCATACACGGTGAAGAAGCCTTCGAAAGCCTGGATGCGCTGGACGACTGGCAGGACGAGCAGGCGGCGGAACCAGACAGCGCAGACGACGAACTGGATTTCATTATCCGCGAAGGCGGTAACATCATGGCGGATATGCTTGAGCTGGATCAGCGCATGGCGTCCATCCTGGCCCCCAAGCAGATCACCGCCCAGGCGGATACGCTGAGCGGCAAGTCAGGCCAGTAAAGGGTTTCAGCTAAACAATCCCGCCATACCGGTCAGGTTCGGGGTGCTGACCACACCCTTCTCAGTGACGATGACGTCGATCAGACTGGCCGGCGTCACATCGAACACCGGGTTAAACGCCTTCACGCCGGCGGGGGCGATCTGAACGCCCCGAACCTGCCTGAGCTCCTCCCCCTCGCGTTCTTCAATCGGGATGTCCTTCCCCGATGCGAGGGCCATATCCACCGTACTGGACGGTGCCACCACCATAAAACCGACTTTATGATGCCGGGCCAGGACCGCCAGGCTATAGGTGCCAATCTTGTTGGCCACATCACCGTTGGCCGTAATTCGGTCCGCGCCGACAATCACCCAACGCACATGACCCGCCGCAAGTATCGACGCCGCCGCCCCATCTGCGTTGAGCGTCACCGGAATCCCATCCCTTGCCAGTTCCCAGGCGGTCAATCGGCTACCCTGAAGCCACGGCCGGGTCTCATCGGCAAACACATCCTTCAAAAGCTTTTTCTCATGCAGCCGCCGGATCACTCCCAGCGCTGTGCCGTAGCCGCCGGTGGCAAGCGCCCCGGTATTGCAGTGGGTCAGAACCGAAAACGGTTTGCTGGCATCCATGTGGGCCAGTGCATAGTCCGCCATTGCCAGATTGGCGGACAGGTCGTCCTTATGGATTTGAACCGCCGTTTCGGAGAGGCGCTTTACCGCCTCCTCCAAGGAGTGACATTCTGAGAACACCTGCTCCATTTTCTGCAGCGCCCAGAACAGGTTCACCGCCGTTGGCCGGGAGGCCGCCAGTTCGCGAATGGCCTGCTTGATCTCCGCTTTCCAGTCACCGCCACCAGCGTGCCGGGCTGCAAGGGCAACACCGTACGCGGCGCTGATTCCGATCGCTGGCGCCCCACGCACCACCATATTGCGGATACTCTGAGCCACCCCGGCTGAGCCCTCCAGCGTGATCCAGTGTTCCTGGTCCGGCAGCAGCCGCTGATCCAACAATTCAAGACTTCCGCCATGCCAGCGAATGGCTACGGTGCCGATAGCACGGTCACCAGATGAAACAGGGGCGCGACTCATTCATTAACTCCTGAGGGTTACAAAACGGCAGTATACCTGTGTTAATACGGTAAACTCAGCCCCCAGGGTAGTTCTCAACCGGGCCGGTCGCTATACTTTCGGGCTACATTTCAAGACAGCGTGGCTCCGTTCCAGGCTGCACGTACAAAGGTAGGGTTAATGACGGCAGACACCATTACCGCAGCGGACATTCGCATCAACGCACGCTGGCTGATTCCCATCGAGCCCGCCGATGTGGTTCTGGAACATCAGGCGGTTCTCGTCCAGGGTGACAGGATTGCCGCCATCGTATCGCAGGACGAGGCGGATGCCCGCTTCCGTGCCAAGGAAGTGATCGACCTTCCCAGCCATGTGGTGCTGCCCGGCCTCATCAATATGCACGGCCACGCCGCCATGTCACTGTTCCGTGGCTTGGCCGATGACCTGCCCCTGATGACCTGGCTTAACGACCATATCTGGCCCGCCGAAGGCACGTTTGTCAGCGAAGCATTCATTGCCGATGGCACCCAGCTTGCCATGGCGGAAATGCTGCGCACCGGTACCACCACGTTTTCCGATATGTACTTCTTCCCGGAAATCGTTGCCCAGCTTGCGCACGACGCCGGCATGCGCGCACAGATCTGCTTTCCGCTGCTGGACTTCCCCACACCCTGGGGGAGCGGGCCGGATGAATACCTGTCCAAAGGCGAAGCGTTCATAAAACAGTGGCAGGACAACGCCTTCATCATGCCGGCCATTGGCCCCCATGCACCCTACACCGTATCCGACGAGCCACTGAGAAAAGCCGTAGCGCTATCGGAGGCGACGGGTGCCCCGATCCAGATTCACCTGCATGAAACCGCCTTCGAAGTTGCGGACGCCATGGAAAAGTCCGGCAAGCGCCCTACTGCCCGCCTGGCGGAGCTGAAAGTACTCGGGACCAACACCCAGTGCGTGCACATGACGCAGATTGATGAGTCAGACATAGCGCTGCTCCAGGCGACCGGTGCCCACGTTATCCACTGCCCGGAATCCAACCTGAAACTGGCCAGCGGCCTGAGCCCGGTGCAAACATTCCGCAAGGCCGGCGTCAATGTCGCCATTGGCACGGATGGCGCGGCCAGTAACAATGACCTGGACCTGTTCGGCGAGCTTAACACCGCCGCCATGCTGGCCAAGGTGGTCGCAGACGACGCCTCGGCACTGTCCGCCCACGAGGCACTGGCTATGGCGACCATCCAGGGCGCCAGAGCTCTTGGGCGCGATCATGAGTTGGGATCGTTGGCCGCTGGCAAACTGGCGGACATTATCGCCGTGGATCTCGGCGACCCGTTCCTGCAGCCAGTGTATGATCCTGCCTCCCATCTGGTTTACAGCAACCATGGCCGCCAGGTAAGCCATAGCTGGATCAACGGCGTACCCCAGGTACAGGAAGGCAAACTCACCCGCATTGACGTCCCGGACCTGATGCTACGCGTCCAGGGCTGGGCCGACCGTATTCGCGAACAGCAAACCAGTTGACGCTCACTCTCTCAGCGACCAGGCAGAACGGCACATGAGTAACCACAACGTAGACCAGAACGAAATCGCCAAGTTCGAGGCACTGGCCAGCCGCTGGTGGGACCCCACTAGCGAATTCCGGCCTCTGCACGACATCAATCCCTTGCGACTCAACTACATCGATGAACGCGCGCCCCTGGCCGGTAAGCGGGCGCTGGATGTCGGTTGCGGCGGTGGCCTGCTCTCCGAGGGCATGGCACTGCGCGGTGCCCATGTCACCGGCATTGATATGGGAGAAGCACCGCTATCCGTCGCCAGACTCCATGGTATGGAAAGCGGCATTGAGGTGGACTACCGTCAGATCACTGTGGAAGAGCTGGCGCAAGACCCGGAACATGCGGGCCAATACGACCTGGTGACTTGCCTGGAGATGCTTGAGCATGTGCCCGACCCGGCGTCGGTGATCAGCGCCTGCGCCACCATGCTCAAACCGGGCGGGCATCTGTTCGTGTCTACCATCAACCGCAATCCAAAATCCTTCCTGTTCGCCATCGTCGGCGCGGAATATATGCTCCGCCTGCTGCCCAAGGGCACCCATGAGTGGCGCAAGTTTATCCGGCCGTCCGAGATGTCCGACCATCTCCGCCACGCTGGCCTGGACATCCGCGACCTGACCGGCATGACCTATAATCCGATTACCAAAGCCTACCGCTTGGGGCGGGATGTGGACGTGAACTACATGATGCACGCCATGGACACACGAGAGGACAGTACGCCGTCGTGAACGCCACACCCCCAGAGTCAGCCATGCCAGCAATCCCGTCGACCGTCCTGTTTGACCTGGACGGTACGTTGATCGATACCGCACCGGACTTTATTCGTTGCCTGAATGAGCTGCGACTCTCTCACGGTTTACCAGGCCTGCCCGCACCGCATATACGGCGCTCTGTCTCCAACGGGGCCCGGGCCATGATCAAGATTGGCTTCGGCCTCGACCCGGACCATCCCGACTACCTGGAAAAACACACCGCGTTTCTCGACCTTTACGAGGCCGGCGTCGCCGTGGAAACCACTCTGTTCGAGGGCATGGACAACGTGCTGAAAAGCCTCGAAGCACGGGGTATCCCCTGGGGCATTGTCACCAACAAGCCGGTTCGCTTCGCCGTTCCGCTGGTGGAAGCCCTGGGACTTGCAAACCGCTGTGCAGCAGTGGTCTGCCCCGACCATGTCACCCACCGCAAGCCGCATCCAGAAGCTCTGTTTCTTGCCTGCAAGGAAGTGGGCGTCGAACCGACAACGGGCGTATACGTGGGCGACCATGAGCGCGATATCGAGGCCGGGCGCAACGCCGGGATGACAACCATTGCGGTTCGGTACGGTTATATCGAGCAGCCGGAAACCGTTGACCTGTGGCAAGCCGACCTTATTGCGGACACCGTCAGCGACCTGGCAAAACTGTTACAATAGCGCCGATGGCAGCACTATTTCAGCATTTCCCAAATGGAGACTCAGAATGCAGGACTATCAAGCACCGGCCGACCTACTGAAAGAACGCATCATCATGGTGACCGGTGCCGGCAGCGGGATAGGAAGGGCTGCAGCAAAGGCCTATGCGGCTCACGGCGCTACCGTCATTCTCGTCGGCCGCACCGTCTCCAAACTGGAATCCGTCTACGATGAGATCGAAGCGGCCGGTCATCCCAAACCAGCCATCGTACCGCTGAATTTTGAAGGCGCCGCGGTGAAGGAGTATGAAGAGCTGGCCATGACCATTGAAGACAACTTCGACCGGATCGACGGGCTTCTCCACAACGCAGCCATTCTGGGCACTCGCAGCCCGATCGAACTGTACGATCCGGAAATCTGGAACAAGGTCATGCATGTCAATGCCACCGCGCCTTTCCTGCTGAGCCGGGCGATGATTCCGTTACTGCGCAAATCCGACGATGCGTCGGTGATTTTCACCGCCTCCGGCGTCGGACGCCGGGCCAAACCCTACTGGGGCGCCTACGCCGTTTCCAAATTCGCCATCGAAGGCCTGAGCCAGATGCTGGCAGAGGAGCTGGATGACGACCGCCACAACGTCCGCGTGAACAGTCTTAACCCCGGCGCCACCCGTACCAATATGAGAGCCACCGCGTACCCGGCTGAGAACCCGGACCAGAATCCAGCACCGGAGGAATTGATGCCGGTGTATCTGTACCTGATGGGTAAGGACAGCCACGACGTGAATGGCCAACAAATAGACGCACAGCCGAAATAATGGAACTGATTTTCTACACCACGTCCCAATGCCACTTGTGCGAACTGGCGGAAGCCCTATTGGTCAGAACGCCCATGCCGGAGCCGGTGCCCGTGGACGCCGTGGACATTGCCCAGTCCGAAAAACTGGTTGAGCGCTATGGCACCCGGATTCCGGTGTTGCGCCGTAACGATACCGGTGAAGAACTGGACTGGCCGTTCACCAGTGACCAGTTAATGAATTTTCTTCGATGAGGACAGCCCGACATGTTGATGGTGATATCCCCCGCCAAGACACTGGACTACGAGAGCCCGCTGGCGACCCAAAAGACAACCCAGCCGGACTTTCTCGACGATGCCTGTGAACTGATAGACCAGCTTAAAGACCTGGAACCCCATGACATCAGTAACCTGATGGGGATCAGCGACAAGCTCGGTCAGCTCAATGCTGAACGCTTTCGCACCTGGCACACCCCCTTCACACCGGATAACGCCCGCCAGGCGGTGCTTGCCTTCAAGGGCGATGTTTACACCGGCCTGGATGCGGAAAGCTTCAGTGAGAAAGAATTCGAGATTGCCCAGAAGCGGCTGAGAATTCTGTCCGGCCTCTACGGTGTGCTCAAGCCGCTGGACCTGATGCAACCCTATCGTCTGGAGATGGGTACCAAGTTCGAGAACCGCCGGGGCAAAGATCTGTACGCTTTCTGGGGCAGCAAGGTCACCGATGAGCTTAACCGCTTGTTGAAGGCTGATGATGGCGTGCTGGTAAACCTGGCCTCTAACGAATACTTCAAGAGCGTTCGCAAAAAGGACCTTGAAGGTCGCCTGGTTACACCGCAGTTCAAGGACTGGAAAAACGGCCAGTACAAGATGATCAGTTTTTACGCCAAAAAGGCCCGGGGCCTGATGTGTCGCTACGCCATCCAGAACAACATCACCCAGGCCAGTGACCTGAAAGGCTTTGACCTGGAAGGTTACCGGTTCAGCGAAGAGCAGTCCGATGCGGACAGCTGGGTATTCCTACGGGATAAGCCGTAAACCGTTCACTGAATCCGGAGACATTAATGAGTGAAGCCGTTTTTTCCCAGCTCGCCATGCTGGTCTTTCTCACAGGCCTGATCGTCTGGATGGGATTCATCGTGTGGGATCTGGCCAAAAAGTCCCAGGCCGGGCGGTTTGGCACCATCATTTTGTTCACCATACTCGGTGCTGGCGTGGTGGGGTTCATCATCAAGACCGTGATGGTGGAGATTATGAATCTCTAACTGCCCAAGATGAGGTTTTCAGCATTGTCACTTTACGGCCACGGACCCGTGGCCGTATCATCCCCACCCTTTTCAGACTCTCACCATCATCGAATAACCAACAAGGATCCGGACCATGTGGTTTCGTAATGCCCGCGTATTCCGTTTTACCAAGCCATTCGAAATAACCGCCGAAGCCCTGGAAGAAAAACTCCAGGAAGACGCCTTCAAACCCTGTGGTCCCCAGGAAACCTCACGCCAGGGCTGGGTATCGCCCATGGGTAAGCACAGCGATCTGCTGGTTCATAGCGCCGGCGGCTATCACCTGATTGCCCTGCGCAAGGAAGAGAAGCTGCTGCCCGCCTCCGTCATCAAGGAACTGGTGGACGAGAAGGCTGAAATGATTGAAGCGGAACAACACCGAAAGGTGCGACGCAAGGAAAAGGACGAACTGAAAGAAGAAGTGACGCTGGAAATGCTGCCCCGTGCATTTTCCAAGAACCGTCGCTGCTACGCCTATCTGGCACCGGCAGACGGTGTACTGGTTGTTGACGCGGGCTCCTCCAAACAGGCGGAAGATCTCGCCTCAACACTTCGCAAAAGCCTGGGTTCCCTGCCCGTTCGCCCGCCAGCCGTGGAGCAGGCACCCGCCTTCACCTTCACCGGCTGGTTGAACGAGTCCATTGATCTACCCGTGAGCATCGAGCTGGGCACCGAGTGCGAACTGAAAGACACATCCGAAGACGGTGGCGTGGTGCGCTGCAAAGGCCTGGATCTTCAGGGTGATGAAATCCGCAGTCATCTGGACGCCGGCATGCAGGTGACCAAGCTGTCTGTCACCTGGGACGACAACCTGTCATTCGTGCTGGACGAGGAACTGGGCATCCGTCGCCTGAAATTCGGCGACACCCTGCAGGAAAAGCTGGACGATGTGGATGCGGATGACGCCGCAGCACGCTTCGACGCCGCATTTTCACTGATGACCCTGGAGTTGGCCAGGCTGATTCCTGGCCTGCTGGAAGCCCTGGGCGGCGAAGACCGTTCCGCGATTGTGGAAGAAAGCTGAACCTGGATATTCAGTGGGACGTCTGTTCCAGGCGTTCCCGCTGCCAGTCCTTCTCCGGCTCGTTCAGTACCAGCGTCAGGTCCATTACTTCCTCTTCCGTGTTGTAGTGGATCTCGAAGCCCAGATGCTCAGCCAGTTGCAGCATCGGACGATTGTCCGGCAACACATCACCCACCATCTCCACCGTGCCCTTGGCACGGCAATAGTCGATCATCTTCTGCATCAGGGCCACACCCAGTCCCTCGCCTTTCATCCTGTCGTGCACCATCACCGCGAACTCACAGCGCAGGTTGTCGGCATCGGTCCAGGTTCGCACCGTTCCCAGGGTCTCCTCCCCCTCGCCGTCCTCCCTTGGCGCGTTGGCAATAAAGACCATTTCGCGGTCATAGTCGATTTGCACCATCTGGGCCACGTCTTCACGGGAGAAGTGCTTGCGGTACTGGAAAAAACGGTAACGGATGGACTCCGGGGACTGGAGTTCATGAAACGCACGGTGTGCCGGTTCGTCTTCCGCCAGCACCGGGCGAATGATCACACGGCGCCCGGACTTCGGCAGCACGATCCACTCCTCTAGCTCCCTGGGGTACGGCTGGATAATCGGCCGCCCCGGCTTGTCCGCCAGGTCGATCGCCACGTTCACCGCAACCGTGCCCTGGTCGTTGAACAACAGCGGTGAGATCTCCAGCCCGCGAATCTCCGGAATATCGATCACAATCTGGGACAAAGTCACCAGGGTTTCCGAGACCGCGCGAATGTCCTCCTCGGGCTTCAGGCTGTGTTCTTTCAGCAACTTGTACATGTAGGTACGCCGCAATAGCTCCCTGGCCAGCACCATATTCAACGGCGGCAACGCAATCTGTCGATCCGTCATTACGTTGATATGCGCCCCCGAGGCGCCGCAGACTACCAGCGGCCCAAACAACTTGTCCCGGGTGATCCCCACACTGAACTCGATGCCACCGACGTGCTGGTAGGAACGTTGCACCGCAAAACCCAGAAAACCGCTGTCAGGGTAATGTTTCTGGTATTCGTCCATCAGGAAGCGACAGGAATCCATAATCGCCCCCTCACTGTTCAGTTTCTGAACCGTGCCCTTGTAACGGCGCTGTCCGGGGCTGAGCTCCACAAGCGGATGACAGGCCTGTTCATGGATCAGCGTGATGTCCACCGGACGACGCTCCACGGCGAAGACCTCCAGCACTTCCTCCATATCGTCGCAATACATGGTCTCGACGGCATTAATGCCGTAATTCCGGATCACGTCGCGGGCTTCCTGGTTGGACAGATGCGCCCGACCGGAGCGAATGGCATTCACGACGATACGCCGTGTTTGGGTATGGTCGGCCAGGTGGTCGGTAAAGGACTCCGGCGTTTCGGTCAGCAACCGTTGCACGCGTTGGTGTCGCACGTGCTGCATGAACGCCATAACGGCCTTCTCAGGGTTGAAGAACGACGGTAAGCCCGCCCGATAAAACTCATCGCGGGCATCCAGCACCGTACTTTGCCCCAACCAGCAGGTGAAGACGTTCAAGCGCGTGCCCTTGGTAGCCTGAACCACCGCATCGGCAATCCGCAGGCTGTCCTCGGTCAGGCTGGGCGCGTACATCACGAGAACGTTGGCCACTTCCGGGTCTTTGGCAAGAATCTTGATTGCTTTGGCGTAGAGCTCCGGTGAGGCGGCGTAACCGAGGTCGATAGGATTCTTTCGGGTCCAGTACGGTGGCAGCAGTTCCGCCAGTGAATCGATCGACTTGCCCGACAACTTTGCCAGTTCACCACCCAGATACGCCAACCGGTCTACCGCCAGTACCCCAGGGCCAACGCCGTTGGCCATAATGGCCAGTGTTTCCCGCCGCAGGGGACGCATTCGTGTCAGCGTTTCCAGCGCATCAAACATCTGCCCCAACCCATCCACTCGCAGCACACCAGCACGCTGCAACATGGCATCGTATATGGGGTCACTCTGGGTCAGCCCTGCGGGCAGCTCGTGGGGGAACCATTCCGATTCCGGCACACGGCCGCTTTTCACGGCAATCACCGGCTTGGTGCGGGAAGCCACACGTACGGCGGACATGAAGCGGCGTGGATTGGGAATATTCTCAATGTGCAGCAATATTGCTCGGGTCTGGCTGTCCTGGGCCAGATAATCAATCAGGTCGTCGTGATCGATATCCATCCCATCGCCCAGTGTCAGGAAGTAAGAGAAACCCACACCCCGGGCGAACGCCCAGTCGATTACCGAACTGGCGATGGTGCCGGACTGGCCCACGAACGCCACCTTACCGGGAATGGCGCCCATGTGGGCGTAGGTGGCGTTCAGGCTGCGGGCTGGCACCATCAGCCCAATAGTATTGGGGCCAAGCACGCGTATGCCGGTCTCCCGCGCAGCATCGCGAACCGAATACATCAATGGCTGACCGGTTTTACTGTGGCTCCTGGACATGCCACCTGTCATCACAATAGCCGTGCGGACGCCTGCCTCGCCCAGTCGCTTGATCATCTTCGGCACGGTATCCGGAGGGGTACAGATAATCGCCAGATCGGGGCTAAACCCCATGCGGGATACTTTCTTGACGCAGGGTACGCCGTGGACGTTGTCGTAATGGTTCTGGTTGACCACCATCAACTGGCCGGGATAACCACCACCGAGTAGGTTCCGCAGAACCATGCCACCGAGGTTGTCTGCCCGTTCCGAGGCGCCGATCACCACAATAGAAGACGGGTTGAAAAGGCTTTCCAGATAACGGGTGCTCAAGTTTCACTCCTTGATTCGAGTCGACCGGGCGTGTGTACACCTTATCTTAGGCGCTTGCCTGACGATGTAAAACGGCTATCTCCGCCATAAGACCAAAGAAACGCAGAAAGCCCGGTCTATCCCTGATAATATTGGACAAAATACAAGCACAACCAGAGTGTTCGGGACCAGTATGACAACGGGATTCTTCTCTCACGACGACTGCATGAAACACAATATGGGGGCGGAGCACCCTGAGTGCCCCGAGCGACTGGCAGCCATCACCAGTTACCTGGCCGACACCGGCCTGGGGCAAGATCTCGACTGGGTGCGACCTGACGAAGCCACCCGGGACCAGTTGCAGACCGTGCACCCCGAACGCTATCTGAACCAACTTGATCTGATGCAGCCCACCAGGGGACGGGTGTATACCGACCCCGATACCGCCATGATGCCTGACACCCTGAGAGCCGCCCGACTTGCCGCTGGCGCCAGCATTGAAGCTGTCGATATGGTGCTCAGCAGCCAGCTTACCAACGCGTTTGTGTGCGCCAGGCCACCCGGGCACCATGCCGAACGCAGTAAATCAATGGGTTTCTGTTTCTACAACAACATCGCGCTGGCCGCCATGCGGGCGTTGAACTTTCACCAGTTAGAGCGGGTAGCGATTATCGATTTCGACGTACACCAGGGCAACGGCACGGTGGATATCGTGGGCGGTGATGAACGCATCCTGATGTGTTCCAGTTTCCAGCATCCGTTCTACCCGCATTCCCACGTGCATCGCCAGGCAGAAAACATCATCAATACGCCCATCCAGGCAGGCACTCCGGCAGACGAGTACCGGAAGATCGTGGAAGCAGCGTGGCTGAAACGGCTGCAGGACTTCCGCCCGCAACTGGTGCTAGTCTCCGCCGGCTTTGACGGCCACCGACTGGACCCAATGGCGGAGCTGAACCTGGAAGTAGAGGATTACCGCTGGTTGACGGAAATGATCACCAGCGTGGCCAGCGACCATGCCAACGACCGTATTATCTCGACCCTGGAGGGTGGCTATCATTTGAGGGCGCTGGCCGAGAGTGTCAACGCTCACCTTGAGGTACTCAACGCCATCCACTGAGATTGCCGCACGCAATGTCAGGTATTTGGCGTTGCAGCCTCGTAGCCATTGGCTTGCTGCAGGTCCGGCCGTTCGCCTTCCCGCTGAAGGCGAATTGTGGTGCGCCGGTTGTCTGCCGCGCGGCGTGATACCGGGTACTGGTCCGCATGGGCCCTGGTGGTCACGAGATCAGCATCAATGCCCTGCCCGATCAGGTAATCCGCCACCGCATTGGCCCGCTCTTCGGACAACGCGCGATTGTCGATACGGCTACCGCTGCTGTCGGTATGCCCATCCACGAACACCCTTTCCACCGTGGAATCTGCCTGGATGTAAATCACAATGTTGTCGAGAAACCGACGGTCAGCTTCAGACAGGCTGGTGCTGCCTGACGCAAAGGAAATGCGGGACCGCTTGATCTGATCGTAGTTGACCGGCAACAGGCCAGCGGTGCAGCTTCGATAACCGGAGAACTGGCCCGCAAAGTTAATGTTGGACACTTTCACCCGAACCGGGCTGCCGTCGTACCAGGACTCACGCGTAACCGTTGGGTCCATCCCCTCCAGCAGGCTCTGGACAAGCACCATGGCCAGACGTGACTCAAGCATCAGCGGCCGACGACTGTCGTCTACGTTAACCCGACCAAGGGGACGGGGGGCGGTTCCCGGGCGCCAGGACGGCGCTTCCATCACCAACTGAGCCTGACCAGGACGCATAAGCGGCGTTTCCGACTCCAGAAAGAAGGACAGCGACTCACCCGCCTTGTGGCGGAATACGGCACGGCCGTAGCCCGGAACCTGATGCACTAAAGTACACTCGAATACGGACTCCGACAGGTACCACTGGCTGTTCTCGATACCCGCGCCAAAGGTGGCGGCCTGCACCGCAACAGAGCCTGCCGTCAGTGCACCAATCGCACTGGAAACCACTGCACCACGCAGGAAGGCGGAAATTCGTGCCATACCATCCATCCGTCAGAAAAGATTCACTATCCTCGTAACGGCCGAAGTCAGTCTTTCTTTAGGACGCCCGCCAAAACAATCGCTGTCGGCTTCTGATATAATTTCGCCAGATTTTTTCTTTCAGGGGTTCACGTTTGACGGGCCCCAGCAGATCCCGGAACCGTAAATGACCGAACGACTGATCATCACCCGTCCTGACGACTGGCACCTCCACGTGAGGGACGGCGACATTCTCAAAGACGTCGTACCCGCCACCGCCCGTTGCTTTGGCCGCGCCATCATCATGCCAAACCTGGCGCCACCGGTGACGGAGGCAGAACAGGCCATGGCTTACCGTAGCAGGATACTGGCCGCAGCCGGCGACACCGGGTTCGACCCGCTGATGACGCTGTACCTCACAGAAACCACTACGCCTGCACAAATCAGGGATGCCAAGGCTGCGGGCGTGGTTGCCGCCAAACTGTATCCGGCTGGCGCCACCACCAACTCCGCATCCGGTGTGACCGACATCCGCAACATCTATCCGGTACTGGAGGCCATGAGTGACTGCGGCATGCTGTTGCTGGTCCACGGCGAAGTCACCGATGCAGAGATCGACATCTTCGACCGGGAGAAGATCTTCCTCAAGCGCGTACTGGCGCCGACCATGGAGGCGTTTCCGGATTTACGGGTGGTTCTGGAGCACATTACCACCGCCGATTCGGCTGAATTCGTACGTGACCATGACGGTGACAATCTGGGCGCCACCATCACGCCGCAACATCTGATGTACAACCGCAACCACATGCTGGTCGGCGGCATTCGCCCTCACCTGTATTGTCTGCCCATCCTCAAACGCAACCGGCACCAACAGGCGTTAAGGGATGCAGTGGTCAGCGGAGACCGCCGCTTCTTCCTGGGAACGGATTCTGCGCCGCACTCGAAAGACAAGAAAGAAACCGCCTGTGGCTGCGCCGGCTGCTATTCAGCGTTCAGCGCCATGCCCCTGTATGCGGAGATTTTCGAAGACCTGGGCGTGCTGGACAAATTGGAAGCCTTTGCCAGCTTTAATGGCGCCGATTTCTATGGCCTACCCAGAAACAGCGATACCATCACGCTGGTGAAAGAATCCTGGGAGATGCCCGACGAACTGCCCCTGGCTGACGGTACCATCGTGCCTTTGAAGGCCGGCGAAAGCCTGAGATGGCGGCTTGTCTGAACATCAGCCGACCAACCGTTCCCTGTTAATCGTTCCTTATCAATCATTTGTTTACCAGGCCGGCAACCCTGGCCAGAGACTCCAGGAGTTTAAGTGACTGAAGAACATAAAGAACCGCATCCCATGTCCCGCCGCTTCCGTGGTTTCCTGCCGGTTGTGGTGGATGTGGAAACCGGCGGCTTCAATCCTGAGAAGGACGCCCTGCTGGAGATCGCTGCGGTCATACTGACAATGGATGAGGACGGCTGGTTGAAGCGGGCTGAAACCCACGTTCAGCAGATCGACCCATTCGAGGGCGCCAACCTGGAGCAGTCTGCGCTGGACTTCACCGGTATCGACCCGTGGAACCCGGAGCGGGAAGCCGTTCCGGAACGAGAAGGCATGAGCGAAATTTTCGGGCCCATCCGCAAGGCGGTCAAAGCCCACGATTGCAAACGAGCCGTGCTCGTTGGCCACAACGCAACCTTCGACCACAACTTTGTGTTCGCCGCTGCCCTGCGTTCAGACATCCGCCGCAACCCGTTTCATCCGTTTTCCACCTTCGACACGGCAACGCTAGCTGGCTTGGCCTACGGCCATACCGTACTGGCGCAAGCCTGCAAGCTGGCGGGCATTCCGTTCAGCAACAAGGAAGCGCACTCGGCCGCCTATGACGCAGAGAAAACCGCAGATCTGTTCTGTGGCATCGTCAACCGCTGGCGCGAAATCGGTGGCTTCCCACCGCCGCCCATACCGGACGACACAGAAGAGGCGCCTTGATAGACAGCCACAAAAAACCCCGCGCGAAGCGGGGTTTTTTTGATCTCCAAGGGCAATACTACCAGTAAATACCCCGCATGATCGCCGCAAAGGCCACCTGCTCGGAGGACACCTTGGGCTTCTCGCCGGAACGGCTGCCGGCAGCGGCCGGAGAGTCCGGGAACATGCGGTAACCCGTGTTCATCACGATCTCGCCCATCTTCGGCGCCAGCGCCTGCATGACCTGGGCAAAAATACCCAGACGCGTGGCGATGCGCTTGGGACGGTACACGATGGCGTCTGCCACCATTTCCGCCGCTTCGTCCGGTGTCAGCGTGGGCACCGAGTCGTAGATTTTGGTGGGCGCGATCATCGGCGTTTTCACCAACGGCATGTTGATGGTGGTGAAGGTCACGTTGCGATCCGACCACTCCGCCGCCGCACAACGGCTGAAGGTATCCAGCGCTGACTTGGACGCGACGTAGGCTGAGAAACGGGGCGCGTTGGTCAATACACCGATGGACGAAATATTGACCACGTGGCCGCGACGACGCTCCAACATAGCCGGAGCAAAACCCATGATCAGGCGAACGGAGCCGAAGTAGTTCAGCTGCATGGTACGCTCGAAATCGTGGAAACGGTCGAACGAGAGCGCCAGTGAGCGACGGATGGAACGGCCTGCGTTATTGACCAATACGTCCACATGGCCGTGATTGTCCAGCACCGTTTTCACGAACCGGTCGCAGTCATCCATGTCGGCAAAGTCACATTGGTAGGCATGAACGTTGCCGCCACGGGCTTCCAGTTCAGCAGCCACTTCCATCAGGCGCTCTTTCTTGCGCGCGCCAATCACCAGGATAGCGCCGGCATCCGCCAGCTTTTCGGCTGTCGCCAGACCGATACCGGAGGTACCACCGGTGATCACACAGACCTTTCCTTCCACGGTGCCACGCAGGGTGCGGTCCTTGAACAGATCAGGGTCCAGGTTACGCTCCCAGAAATCCCACAGAACCGCTGCATAGCTTTCCAGGCGCGGCACGACGATGCCGGTATCCTTGAGGACTCTCTCTGTCTCACGGGCGTCAAACCGTGTGGGATAATTGATAAACGACAACACCGAAGGCGGAATGCCCATGTCGTCCAGCAATGCGGTAGTCAGACGCTTAACGGGCGGCAGATTCTTCAGGCTCTGGCGGATAAACGGCGGCACAAACCCGAACATGCGCGAGTCAATCCGCATCGCCATACGGGGAGCATGACCAGCTTCGGAGAAAATATTGAGAATCTCGCCCACTTTGTACGGATCAGAATCCACCAGGTGGAAGCAGTTACCGTCCTCGCCTTTCAGGTGCGCGATGTGGTCCATGGCGTTCACCACGAAATCCACCGGCACGATGTTCAGGCGCCCGCCCTCGATGCCGATCGTCGGCACCCACTGGGGCAGTGCGTGGCGGATCTTCTGGATCATCTTGAAGAAGTAATAGGGCCCGTCGACCTTGTCCATCTCACCGGTCTTTGAGTGGCCAACCACCATACCAGGGCGGTAAATCCGGAACGGAACGGTGCAACTCTCGCGAACCACCTTTTCAGATTCGTGCTTGGTCAGCAGGTAGGGATGGTCGAGCTTTTCCGCCTCCTCGAACATGTCCTCGCGGAAGGTGCCCTTGAACAGGCCAGCCGCCGCGATGGAGGAAACATGGTGGAAGCAACCGGCTTCCATAGCGGCTGCCGCATTGACGGCACTGTGGGTGCCCTCGATGTTCGTGGCCTGCTGGGACTTTTCGTCCGCCCCCATGTCATACACTGCAGCAAGGTGGAAGAAATGATCAATGTTACCCTTGAGCGATTTCATCGTCTTGGCATCGATGCCCAGGTTCGGGCTGGTAAGGTCGCCGATCACTGCTTTCACCCTGGACTCATCCGCGCCCCAGCGCTCCCTCAACGTGTCCAGTTTTTCCTGTGATTGCTCGCGCACCAGTACATGCACTGTGCCACCGCGAGCCAGCAGTTTTTCAACGAGAAAACGGCCGATAAATCCGGTGCCACCCGTCAGAAAGTAATTCATTGATAGTCCACCCTGCTTGTTGCTCAGTTGTTGTCTTTTTCCTTTGTTGTCATCGACAGTATTAGACCAAAGTCTTATACCGCCGAAGCACGCCGGCATTGTACTTAATTGCAACACTCATGTATCGAACTTTTTTAGAGTATTTACTCTGTAAGTTCTTGTTTTAATTAGAGCGTTTACTCTAGTTCATGCATGCAATACACGCCGGAACCTTTTCGGTTTACCGGTACGCTGAAATTGAGACTAGCACAAGGTGGGCAGGCTGCCCGCAAATCCTTACCATTACCGGAAGGAAATGAAACCTGACGGTTGCGGTGACATAATCGGAACCTTCAACGGCAGTTTCTGTCTCTATACTCTCTACACACTCTCTACATTTCCCGCACTTCGGAACCCGGAACATGCACAAAGACGATCCCAACGCTGAACGCTACATTGCCATTGCACGTGCCTGCCTGAAGGCCATCAACGACACAGCCGCCGACGCCGGCACCCGGGAACAGAAAATCCAGGCGGTGTATCAGGCCATTGACCACGCCTTCCAGGCCGAATTCGCGGATTATCGCCAGTCCGTTGCGGTGATGGGGACAGTTCTTGAGCGCATCGCCTCTGGCCAACTCGATG
This sequence comes from Marinobacter sp. G5_S1_61_S3, assembly GCF_054968585.1. Classification (NCBI taxonomy): domain Bacteria; kingdom Pseudomonadati; phylum Pseudomonadota; class Gammaproteobacteria; order Pseudomonadales; family Marinobacteraceae; genus Marinobacter; species Marinobacter sp. G5_S1_61_S3. Next base: position 55,949 of record NZ_JBQKUK010000013.1, read on the forward strand.
CCGATGCAGCCGCCAGCCTGGCGAAGAAAACCCTGGATCAACAACCGGAAAGTACCCGTAACGCCCTGATTCATTAACGTTTCAAAGCAAAGAGAGACTGTATGCACCCTGGCATCCATGGATTTGCCCAAGGTTTCCTTGGCCTGAAGCAAGGATTTCTCCTGGCGCTGGTATTGGCCTTCAGTTCGGTTGCCCTGGCGAGCCAGTCGCCCACAAAAAGCCCGAATGACGCCAACCTGTACCGTTATGTGCAGTTGGACAACCAACTTCGGGTGCTTCTGATTTCCGCGCCGGGCTCCGACAAAGCCGCAGCATCCATGAACGTTGCCGTCGGCAGTGGCGATGACCCCGCCAACCGCGAAGGCCTCTCTCACTTCCTTGAACACATGCTGTTCCTGGGCACGGAAAAATACCCTGACCCTGGCGAGTACCAGCAGTTCATCAAAAGCCATGGTGGCAGTCACAACGCATTCACCGCATTCCAGGACACCAACTACTTCTTCGACGTACAGGCCGAGCATCTGAAGGAAGCCCTGGATCGCTTCGCCGAGCAATTTTCAGCACCGCTGTTCACGCCAGAACTGGTGGATCGCGAACGCCGCGCCGTGCACTCGGAGTACAGCTCGAAACAGAAAGACGACAGCCGTCGCTTCTACTCCGTAAAAAAGGCCGTCAGCAATCCCGACCACGCGTTCCACCAGTTTGCCGTCGGTAACCTGACCACCCTGGAAAACACCGAAGAGCGCCCCTTGCGCCCGGACCTGATCGACTTCTGGAAAGCCCATTACTCGTCCAACCTGATGACGCTTGCCGTCTACGGCCCACAATCGCTGGATCAGCTCGAGGCCATGGTACGAGGCCGCTTCGACCGCATCGAAAACCGCAACCTGAACGCGAAGGTCCACGACGAGCCACTGTTCAGCCCAGGCACCCTGCCCGCCCGCGTGCATGCGGATGCGCTGAAGGATATCCGCAACCTGACGCTCACCTTCCCCATCCCGTCTCAGGAAGACCACTACCGCGACAAGCCGGCCAACTACGTTGCCAGCCTGCTTGGCCACGAAGGCCCGGGCAGCCTGTTTGACGTTCTTAAGAAGGCTGGCCTGGTGGAAAGCCTGTCCGCAGGTAGCGGCATGGATACCGGCCAGGAAGCCACCCTGGAACTGAACATGGCACTGACCCCGGAGGGCCTTGAAAATCAGGAAACCATTCTGGAACTGACCTTTGCCTACATCGACAAGGTGCGCGAGGAAGGCATTTCCCGCACTCGTTTCGAAGAAATGAAACAACTGGCACAGATCGATTTCCGTTTCCGCGAGAAGAGCCAGCCAGTGCAGGAAGTGATGCATCTGTCGCGACAGATGCGGCATGTGGCGCCAGAGGACGTACTCCAGGCGCCATGGATGATGGAAAGCTATGCACCCGATAAATACCGGAACATTCTGAACCGGCTTACTCCGGATAACGTGCTGGTGTCCGTCCTGGAAACAGAACCGAACCTTGAAGACCCCAACCTGACCCAGTGGTACGACGCCGCCTGGAAACTGAAGCCCCTCGCCATCCGGGACATTCGGCAACGGGACGACAACCCCATGGTGTCCAGGCTGGCCCTGCCGCTCGACAACCCTTTTATTCCCGAAGAACTCGACATGATCGACGGCGCAACCATGGAGCAGCCCGTTTCCATGGGGACCGTCAGTGGCATGGAGGTTTGGTACGCCCGGGACACCCGGTTTGAGACGCCCAAGGCCAATGTGTACCTAAGCCTGCGAACCCCGGCGACACGGGCATCCGCTCGCAGCAATGTGCTGTCGTCGCTGTTGGTGGATGCCATCAACACCAACGTGAACGCATGGGCCTATCCCGCCCAGCTGGCGGGACTCGACTACAGCATCTACCCCCACCTTCGGGGCATAACCGTCCGCGTCGGCGGTTACAGTGACAAGCTCCACACCCTGATGGCCCGCATCCTGACCCAGGTGGCGGACCCCACACTCACCGAGCAACGCTTCCGCATTGCCCGGCAAAACATGATCGATGGACTGCTAAACAAGGCCAAAGAACGGCCTGTGCAGCAGACCTCTGAACGCATTCAAAGCCTGCTTATCGAGGGTGCCTGGAGTACAGAGGAGAAGCTCAAGGCCGCCCGGGAAGTCACGCTGGATGAACTCAAATCCTTCTCCGAGGCGTTCCTGGCCCAGGTTGATCCTGTGATGCTGGCACACGGCAACATGACGCAAGCGTCCGCCCTTAACCTCACCAATCGTATCCATGCCATGGTACTGGACGACAGTGAGCTGACAACGGTCGAGCGCAGCCGAGTTCGCGCCTTACCGGAAGGTGAAACCGTGTTACCGCTGGAGGTAGACCATCCGGACACCGGCTACAGCCTTTATGTGCAGGGCGATAACACCAGCTTTGAAGAACGCGCCGTGTTCCGCCTGCTGGGGCAGATTATCAGCAGCCCGTTCTATGAAGAGCTCCGTACCAATCGCCAGCTTGGCTATATCGTTTACGCTACCCCGTTCGAAATGCTGGAGACCCCGGCGCTGGGCTTCGTGGTGCAATCCCCGGAAGCCAATGGCGACCAGATCGACCAAGCGGTGCGGGAATTTTCCAAGGTTTTCAAGGACACGTTATCCAACCTCTCGGAGCAGGATCTGGCGCGAGAGAAACAGGCTGTCATCAGCCAGTTGATGGAACAGGATCGGCAACTTGGCGAGATTTCGGAGCGTTACTGGCGTGAAATCGACCGCGGCGCGACCGACTTCAAATCAAGGGAGAAACTGGCTAAGGCGATACAAAGCGTGAGCCGGGAAGCCCTGGTTAATACTTTGCAAAAGCAAGTCATTGACCGTAAACAGGCACTGCAGGTGTTCACTACAGCCGAGGCAAAAAACAACGCCAGCGTGGTTGAGCTGTTGCTGCAACGCAGTGCTGTTCCCGACGCCTGATCAGCTCTCAACCCGAAGACTGGCCCGTGAACCGGTGCCAGTCTTCGGGTTCATCCACGTCCCATCGTTGCGGAAGTAACCTGAACGACATACCCGCTTGCGTAAGGCGGTCACAGGTTTGCGACAACGCCTTTTCCGTTCCCCAGGCCACGTCGGCCAGCATGCCCGGGATGACCCGGCGAGCACCGATGAGAACATAGCCGCCGTCCTCCGACGGCCCCAGTACCACGTCCACCTCGTCCAGCGCAGCCACGGCTGTTCGCACGTAGTCCGCATCCACGGAGGGGCAATCACTGCCCACAATCATCGCCTTGCCAAAGCCACGCAACCCTGCGTCCAGTGCCTGTGACATGCGTTCCCCAAGGATGTCGCCCTCCTGTACAGCCTGAGCAACGCCGTGAACGTCAAGCCGTTCCAGTACAGGAGCAGCACCCGTGGGCACATTCTCCAGCGCCCGGTCCCACAGGAACTGGACGGTATAACCACTGGCCACCAGATTATCGAGCACGGCCAGACTGAGCCTGACGTGTGCCGCCATTGCCCCCTCGGCGCCCAGTGCCGGCATCAGACGGGTTTTCACCCTGCCCGCCTCTGGCCACTTGGAAAACTGCATAACCAGCGCTGAAGCATCAGGATTGACGGGCATTACGAACATCCGATCGGTAGAGGGTAACAAGGGTTTCCGGCGAGTCGCCGCGCCAATAGCGCCAGCGCAATCGCCACATCAGCAGGATGGTACGCCAGGCACCTTGCTGTTCCCAGCGCCGGCTATCCGTGACCACGGGATCGGTAATACGGAAAGGTCGTGACACCAGTCTCAGACGAGACGATAGTTCCACATCCTCCATCAGCGGCATATCTTCAAAGCCACGCAAGGCCTCGAACACCGGCCGACGCACGAACAGAGCCTGGTCGCCAGTGGCGATACCCGTCAGCCAGGAGCGTTGATTCATGAACCAGGCGATCACCCGGTATAGCACTCTCTTGCCGCTGAGACGCACATCAAACCGCCCCCATGCCTTACGGCTGGCATTAAATTGCTCCAGTGCCGCCAGCGTAGAATCCGGTAAACGGGTATCAGCGTGCAGGAACAGAAGGACATCGCCACGGGCTGCTTGTGCGCCGGCGTTCATTTGCGGCGCCCTTCCACGGCCACACTGGATGACACGGTCACAATGACCCTGCGCCAGCCTGGCTGTTCCATCATCACTGCCACCGTCCACCACAATGACTTCATGGCCCGCCGCTCTGAGCGGCTGCAGATGATCCAGGGTGTCGCGAATGGTGGCGGCTTCCTGCCAAACAGGCACAATAACGCTTAAACGCAACGGCTGGGGCGGTGTCTTGGAAGTGTGCTGTGCTGCTGTCTTCAATGCGCCTGGTATCCCCTGTGCCCGATCAAACCGGTAGCTGCCTCGCCTCAATAAACTGTTTCAACGCTACCGCATTATTATGATCTGTATCCTTGGCTGCAAATACCAGCGTGATTCGTTCGTGCTTATCAACGTAGGATGCCAGAGTGCAAAGGTCCGCACGATCGGACGATACCAGTTCCTGCAGGTACTTTTCACGAAACCCGTCCCATCGGGCCGGGTCATGGCCAAACCACTTACGCAATTCAGTGGATGGGGCCAAATCCTTCAACCACTCGGCCAGACTGGCCTTTTCCTTGGCAACGCCTCTCGGCCACACCCGGTCAACCAACAGCCTCGGACCATCAGAACGGGCCGGTTCATCATAGGCACGCTTCAACCGAATTTCTGTCATAGCGATCTCCTTCTATTCCGGAAGTATTCCCGCAAGCCCTTGAGACACATCACTCAGCCCGCTATCATACCCGCCTTCTGACGATCAGCCCCCGTAGCTCATCTGGATAGAGCGTCCCCCTCCTAAGGGGAAGGTAGCAGGTTCGAGTCCTGCCGGGGGTACCATACCAGCAATAAAATCATATGGTTAGAGATCTGTCTCTGGGACTTTACTGATTCCGGTGTGCAATGACGCAATGAGAGGGCACGCGATGTCCCCTTTTTGCTCATGACATCGAGCGACCATATCGCTCAGAACACTCTCAATCCTCACCAGCTTTTTGATCTTTCCACGCACAGACTGCAGTTTGTGCTCGGCTAGGACACTGGCTTCCTGGCAGTGGGCACCATCTTCCAGCCGAAGCAGGTCGATAATCTCATCGAGACTGAAGCCCAGGTTCTGCGCCGATTTCACGAACGTCAATCGATCGATATCAGCAGAACCATAGCGTCTGATGCCACCGGGAGGACGCTGGGGTTCCGATAACAGGCCCCGCCGCTGGTAATAGCGAATGGTCTCGACATGGACACCGGTGGCCTTGGCCAGCCCACCGATGGTCAGTGGATTTACTTTATTCACCATGCGGGCTTACTCCGTAGTTGACTACGGCATCAGTTTACGTCATCAAACAAGGTCACTAATAGAGCATTTGCCCATGCTATCCAAGGGTTGCCTTGCCTTAGCCCGCACAGCAGGATAATTGTTTAACATCCTTGGTAAAGGTTTGAGCGCACAGCTTCAAACCTTCTACCATCGTCAGGTACGGGAACAGCTCATCGGCAATCTCGTTGACGGTCATGCGCGCACGTAGCGCCATCACCGCAGTCTGGATCAGTTCGCCGCCCTCACCCGCCACGGATTGCACACCCAGTAACCGCCCGCTTTCACGTTCCGCGACCAGTTTGATGAAGCCGCCGGTATCAAAGTTGACCAGGGCCCGTGGCACGTTGTCGAGGGTCAGGGTACGGCTGTCGGTGACGTAGCCACTTGCCTCAGCGTCGGCTTCAGACAAACCGACGGTTGCAATCTGCGGATCGGTAAAGACCACTTCGGGCATGGCGCTGAGATCGAGCCGCGCATCACCACCGGTCATATTGACCGCTGCCCGACTTCCGCCCGCGGCCGCCACATAGACAAACTGCGGCTGGTCGGTGCAGTCCCCAGCAGCATAGATGTCGGGCACTGTGGTACGTAGACAGTCATCGACTAAAATCGCCCTGCGGGCAGTCTCGACGCCGATAGCCTCCAGGTTCAGCCTGTCTGTGTTCGGTGTACGTCCCACGGCCACCAGCAGCTGATCGGCCAGCAGTTCCCCCGCGTTCGTAGCGAGAACGAACTCCCCATTGGTATAGCTGATTTGGCTCGCCTGCGTGTTATTCAGAACCTTGATACCCTCGGCCTGGAAAGCCGTTTCAATGGCCTCGCCAACAGCCGGGTCCTCCCGGGAAAACAGCCGGCTGCGCGCCAGAATGGTCACTTCGCTGCCCAGCCGGGAAAACGCCTGCGCCAATTCTACCGCCACGACGGACGCCCCGATGACAACCAGTCGGTCCGGAATGGTGTCGCTGGCCAGTGCCGTGGTGGACGTCCAGTACGGCGTATCGAACAGGCCTCGAACCGGGGGGATGGTAGGCCGCGCCCCGGTACCAATGAATGCTCTGTCAAAGCGTACCTCGCGTTCCGTGCCGTCGGTTCCAGTCACCGTCAGCGTATTGGCATCGGTAAAACGGGCCTCACCCTGCAGGACAGTGATCGCCGGATTGTCTTCGAGAATCCCCTCATACTTCGCGTGACGAAGCTCATCGACCCGGGCCTGTTGCTGGGCGAGCAACCGGGGCCGGTCAATAGAAGGCTCGACCGCCGCAATGCCCTCGTCGAACGGACTGCGGCGGCGCAAATGGGCAATACGGGCGGCGCGGATCATGATCTTCGAGGGCACACAGCCGATATTGACGCAGGTGCCACCAAGGGTGCCGCGTTCGATCAGCGTCACCCGGGCTCCGCGTTCCGCCGATTTCAAAGCGGCGGCCATGGCGCTGCCGCCACTGCCAATCACGGCAATGTGCAGATCGTCATTACTCATTAACATCACTCCTTAACGGATGAACTGTTGCAGCAGGCGTCGTATTTCTTTTTGAGCCAAAGGGCATAACAAGTCATGCCAATAAAAACGGCGAGCGTGGGCAACAGCACGTAATCCAGGTATCCGGTGAGCGCAGCCAGACCGACGGCCCCAAATAAAATCACCAGAACCGGCGTGAAACAGCACAGCGCCACTATGACAGTTCCAATAACACTCATTCGCAAAAGGGTCTTAGGGTTTTTCATGGCGACTCCTGATTTCGACATAACGCTTATACCTTCACTGCTTTCGTTCGACTAGATAAGCTTACTTCCGTACTTAACTACAGAGTCAAGACAATGTCGGATACAAGGATTTCACTCACTGCCAGAAAGCGATTGATCTGACGAAATACAAGTTGCAGCAGGTGCGGTAGAGATCGACAGGTTGGAAACATCGAGAAGGTCTCAGAGAAGATGGACCAGAAACCTAGTCTCGCTCCTTCGGACGCAAGCTATCGATGACGGAGGTATGGGCATGCTGACGAGGGAGGCAAACTGGAAGCCGCCTGTCATAAAAAAGCGTCAGAGGACTGGCAGAGAACCAGTCCTTTGCTCTACCCAGATTGTCGAGTTCGGATCCAGAAATTCACGGCTCAGGACGACTATCTCATCGCATTCGGAACGCCATCCAAAAACCCCGGCCACATGGCGATGGCGGTTGCCGCTGGCCATGATGGAGCGGTGTGGAGCGTAAATTTTGCCGACAATCTGGTCTCGAGGTGGCAGCGGGATTAAGTGGTCTGATGCTCAGCCGTTCCGGGGATCAGACCGTGATGGTTCGGTGTCGGGCTGTCCCGGAAAGACTCGGCAAATCCGGAACAGAATGGTCGGCCGTCCCGCCCCGTTGAGACGTGTGTATGCACCCGAAAGACCCGGTTGATCAGGGGCTCGGTAATAACCTCTCCGGGGCTGCCGATGGTGTCGAGCCGGCCGTCCGCCAGAACCGCAATCCGGTCGGCAAACTGTGCGGCCTGATTCAGGTCGTGCAATGACATCACCACCGTCAGTCCGTGCTCACGATTCAGCTTGGACAACAATTCCAGTACTTCCAGCTGGTAGCCCCAGTCCAGAAACGTGGTGGGTTCGTCCAGCAGCAGAATGTCGGTTTCCTGGGCCAGGGCCATGGCGATCCATACCCGCTGCTGTTGCCCTCCGGACAGCGCTTCCACCGGCCGCTCCGCCAAATCCGAAACCCCCGTCATTGCCATGGCATCGAGGGTGGCGTTGTCGTCGGTGGTGAGGTTGCGCTGCCACCATTTGCGGTGTGGGAAACGCCCCAACGCCACCAGATCCTGAACCCGAATGCTATCGGGAACGATCGGTTTCTGGGGCAGCATGGCGAGCCTGAGGGCCAGTTTGCCCCGGTGCCATTGGTCAACCGGCTGGTCGTCCAGGTAGACCTGACCGGTCCGGGCCGGCAGCAGGCCCGCGAAGCTTTTCAGCAAGGTACTTTTACCAGAACCGTTGGGACCCAGCAGGCAGGTAATCCCACCCTCGGGAATGGCCAGCGAGACGTTGTCCACGACCGGCTTGGAGCCATAGGCAAGAGAGAGCTGCTCGGTTCGTAACATGGAGAATCCCGGCCTCAGGGTTGACGCGATAACAGATAAAGAAAGAACGGTACACCAAGGACGGCGGAAACCACCCCCACGGGCACTTCGTAGGGCGTAAACAGCGTTCGACCGAGTAAATCCGCCAACACCGCCAGCACCGCTCCCAATAGTACACACAACACCAACTGGGCTGGAAGATTGGCCCCCGCCAGTCGTCGGCTGATGTGCGGAATCAGCAAACCAATGAAGCCAACCGGCCCCACCACTCCCACGGCACTGGCCGCCAGCAAGGTGGCAATCAGCAGCGCAAAGGCGCGCCAGCGGTTCAGGCCCAGGCCCAGAGTGCGAACGTGTTGATCGTCAAGCTGCATGACTTCCAGGGGACGCACTAGCACGCCGACACCGACCAGACCAATAAGCGTCCATGGCAGCAACATGCGGAGGTGCTGCCATTCGGCGCCGTACAGTGAGCCGGCCAGCCACTGGGCCACCAGTTCAGTATGGGCGTGGCCCCAGAACGCCAGTGCACCGGTGGTCAGTGCATGCAACATACCGGCAATGACCGCACCGGTCAGCGTCATTTTGACCGGCGACAGCTGGCCATGCCGCATGCCCAGGAAGTACACGGCAAGCGCCGTTACCAGCCCGCCTGCCATGGCAAACAGGGGCAAATATTGAAGGGCAAACGACGTATTGTTGTAAGGATCGGCACTGGACACCAACCAGTCTCCGATAATAAAAGCGACGACCGCCACCAGGCTAGCGCCGGCGGAGATGCCGAGAATGCCGGCTTCTGCCAACGGATTGCGGCTAAGCAACTGTAACAGCCACCCTGACAGGGCAAAGTGAATACCAATCAGGGCGCCAGTCAGGGTGCGGGGCAACCGTAATTCGAAGACCACTCGCTGCACGTGTTGAGTGCTGTCACCGGTCAGCCCGGCCCACACCTGGGACCACGTCAGGTCCACCGCCCCCAGCTGGACGCCTGCGACGATGACAACAACCAGACTGAGACCGCCCGCCAGAAGCAGTCGGGCAACGGGGCCGGCGCCTGGAATCTGCATTCCACGGCGGTCTGCCCGAGGCGTTGTCGTAGCCGGATGGGTCACGTTATGCGCTCCGGGGTGAGGTTCGCGAGTTAAGCAGATAGATCAGCCAGGGGGCCCCAATAAGGGCCGTCAGCATACCGACGGGTAGTTCCTGGGGAAAGGCCAGTTGCCGAGCCAGGATATCCGCTGCCAGCAACAACAACCCTCCAAACAGAGCGCTCAGGGGCAGCCAGTGCTGGATCTGGTTGCCGGCCAGCCGCCTGGCAATGTGCGGCGCCACCAGTCCAATAAACACGATCGGGCCGGTGAAGGCGACCAGTGCGGCGGCCAGCAATAAGGCCAGCAGCAAAAATATCAGTCGCCAGCGGCCGACCGACAACCCCATGGCCAGCGCCAGATCATCATCAAGTTGCAGTAAGCGGAAGGGTCTCTGCATCACAATCAGGGCACCGAGCGGAAGCAGCAGCCAAGGCAGCACCATTTGAAGCTGAAGCCAGCCCCGCCCCATCAGGCTACCCGCCAGCCAGTAATACAATTCCGCCGCCTCCGCCCCGGACACCAGTAGAAGGCCCGTGGTGAGAGCAGTAGCCAGTGACGTGACGGCGATGCCGGCGAGTACCACACGCTCGGGCTGAAGCTGACGGCGGCCAGCGATAGCAAACGTCAGAGCACCACCGAGCAGCCCCCCGGCAAGAGCCATCAGCGGCAGCCACAGTGCGCCCGGCGAACTCAGGGTTCGAAGCGACACCACCGCCAGGGCAGCAGAAGCAATCACGCCGGTGAGGCCGGGGGATGCCAGCGAATTCCGGGTAACGCCCTGCATGACAGCACCCGCAACCCCTAGGGCCGCCCCACCAAGGATACCGAGCAGGTTGCGCGGCAGCCGCAGTTCCAGCACGGTGATGCGCGTCAGCAAGTCGCTGCTGCCGTCGATGGCTGACAGCAACGAGGTCGGTGACACCCATCGGGAGCCCGCCATCAGGCCAACGAAGAACAACAGCACGAGGAGAAATACCGTTGCTCCATAGAGGCCCATCGGGCGTATGGCTGAATCGTCACCCGTCATTTGTCGGGTTCCGACGTCAGCAGCAGTCGCTGTATGTCGTCCAGGATACGCTCCCGGGCAATCGGACCGGCACCTTCTTTCCAGTAATGCGGCACTTCGTAAACCTGGTCAGTACGCACGGCTTTGAGATAGGGCCAGATGGGGTTCATCGTGAACGCGCGCTGTCGGCTGGTGGGCAACAGCAGAATGGTTTCCGGATTCAGCTCCAGCAAGGCTTCGAGACTGATCCGGTAGCCTAGTGGGATGCCACTGTCCGGATTCGGCGTCTGGCCACCGACATTGTCGAAGCCCAGACGTTCCAGCAACGCCGTTGGCAGAAAATGGTCGTAATAAACGAAGGGGGTTTCACTACCGCTGGTCAGCAGCGCCACCGTCTCGGCAGGCTCTGGTTTGTTGCGGTCCGCGAGTAATTGAACGCGATCACGAAAGCGGGTGTTGAGTGCGCTGGCTTTCGCCGGTGCACCCAGTGCCTGCCCCGCCAACTCTAAGCCCCGCAAGCTGTCCTGGACCGTGATCAGGTCCAGGGCCAGCATCGGGGCGATGGCTTCAATCTGGTCACCGTCTTTCTCGGTATAACGGCGAATGGCGATGACAAGATCCGGCCGGACCGACGACAGTACCTCCAGGTTTGGCTGATGTCGGGGGCCGAGCCCCGTCACCCCATCTAACCGTGACGCCAGGTAGTCGGGCACGCCCTGAAGTCCGTAGTCGGTGACCGCAACCGGCGGTGTATCCAGCGCCAGTGCGACATCCGCCCCAAAGGTCGAAATCGCAGCGGGCCGGACCGCCGGTGCGGACAACCGCAGGGTTTCCCCGCGGTCATCCGTCAACCGGATATTCTCGTCTTGCGCCCATCCTGACGCAGGCGATAGCAACACAACGAGCAGGATCTTTGCGATCCGGTTCCGTAAGCAGGCCATCAGAAGTCGAGCTGTGCCTCAAGAATAAAGCTTCGGCCCGGCTGGGGCACACGGCCGACCGGGCTGACGTCCACGCCCCGGAAGTAGTAATCCTCATCCAGCAGGTTGTTGACGGCCAGGCCCAGGTTCAGCACACGATCACCGCCAACCGCAAAATCGCGACCGACTCTGGTTGTGACCAGATGGTAGTCCGGCAACTCACCGGCACTGCCATTGCTGGTTTCTTCTTCGGTGTTGTCCGCATCGCTGTAGCTTTCGCTGACGTAAACCCAGTTCAGGCTGGCGTCCCAGGCCTGGTAACTGTACAGCGCCTCCGCACTGACTTTATGGGTCGGTGCGTTGGGAAGTTCGTTGCCCTCGTTGTCACCGGTCAACTGCTCGGTGTCGAGGAAGGTATAGCCAAGGCCCAGTTCCCACTGACTGTTGAGGGCCCAGCGGTTCGACAATTCGACCCCCTGGTGGCGGGTTTCTCCCAGGTTCTCGAAACGACTGGTCGAGCTGTTAAATTGGATCTGATCCTCATAATCGATGCGGAACAAGGTCGCTGAAGACAGCAGCTCGGGGGTGACCTGCAGGCGTGCGCCCAGCTCGTGGTTCCACGCTGTTTCATTGGCAACTGCACCGTCACGGGTGGTCTGGGCAATCTGTACCGGCACCAGAGAGCGCTGGCTGTTGGCAAAGACAAACAGGTCATCAGACGCCTGATAGCCTACGGTCAGGCCCGGCAACAGCTCATCAGCGTTGTTTTCCTCGGTGTTGCCAGTCAGGTTGTCACGGAAGTCCATGTCGACATCTTCATAGCGCAGGCCCGGTGTCACCGTCAGGCGGTCATCCAGGAACGACACAGTATCACTGATGTAAAATGCCATGGCCCGGGTGTCCAGGTGCCAATCGCGCGCCACGGAACGGTTACCGGAGGAAAATTCCAGGCGATTAACGTCGAACTCCACGTCCTCGCTGACAAATCGTGCACCCACGGTAATGTCGTGGCGGCCGTGGCGAATAGCAAGCCGTGGTTCCGTGCCCAATACGGTGAACAATCGTGGTGAATCCGCGACATGGGTGGAATCCAGCCCCGGGTCCGCCCAGTGGCCGGTGCCGCTGAGGTTTTGGCCGAAGTAGAAGGTGCGGTCGGCATCGTGCACAAAGTTGCGCCACTGGAATTCCACGTTATCGGCCGGCGTGTATGTCCAGGTGAAGGTCGCGCGGCTCATGTCCGCTTCGTATCCGTCATGTGGGCGCTGGCTCTGGGTGCGATCCTCTTCATAGGCTTGCGGTGTCAGGGCACCGGGCAGTTCGGCCTCGACGCGATAGTATTGCAGCTGGGTGGCCAGTTCATGCTGGTCGTTCAGGTAATAGCGGGCGTCCAGGATCAGGTTATCCACTTCGGTATCGGAGTGATCGCGAAATCCGTCGCCGCGCTGGACGTTGGCCTGGAACTGCAGGTCGAGTTTGTCGGTCGCCCGGCCGCCAACACGGTAATAGGTATCGGTAAAGACATTGCCGGTCTCTTCCGCAATGGTCACCCGCTCACGAAGGGTCTGAGATGTTTCCGCCGGAATCGGTTTGGTGACGAAATTCACCACGCCGCCCACGTTGTTGGGGCCGTAATGAACGGAGGCGCCGCCCCGGACAATATCCACGACTTCCAGGCTCGGAAGTGTAACCGGGAAAAGCGACACGCCGACGTTGCTGTAGGGGCCGATGGCAATCGGGTAACCGTCCAGCAGAATCTGAAGCCGTTCACTGCGCAGCGGGTTCAGACCACGCACACCGATGTTGGGAAGGATGCCCGTGCCAGTTTCATCAAGCACCGTGAGCCCCGGAACCGGGCGCAGGGCGTCGTTCAGATTCAGCGCTCCGGTCGCCTGGAGCTGATCTTCCTCCACCACCGTGCGGGCCCCTGTATAGGTCTTCTCGGACTCTTCGGTCGGTGGACCAAGCCAGTCAGCGGTAACATTGAGGCCGGGTAGCTGGGTGGGCGCATCAGCCTGCTCCTGTGCCAAAGCGGACGCCGAGCCAACAGCCAGAAACGACACCGGGAGCATAGCTATGGCAACAGACAGTCGATGGCGGCGCAGCGGCGTTGAAACTTCGGACTTTGACATTGGATTCTCCAGCACATGTTATTAAATTTGATTGCGCATTTTACTGATAATAATTCGCATTACAATTAAAACAGATTGTTCCTGCCTGAAGTCCCGCTTCCCGGACTATTCGATGAAATATTCGTTTGGGTGGGGATGCATCAGAAACGCCTGATGGGAAATATTCCAGGCGTAGGCACTGCGTTTCGCCGTCCGTAGGCGGAGTGGCCATGTCGGGGACATGGCCGCTTACCTGATCTCCTTCTTCAAAGTGAATCGTTTCGTCGCTACCGGTTTCGCAAGTATTTGATCAGTGCCAGGATGCCCAACACCAGTAGCGTGATCAGCAGTAGCGGCATGATCATCATGGGCAACATCATCCAGCCCATGCCAGGCATCATGGAATTACAGGCCTCCCAGAACCCGGCATCAGGGGCTGCGAGCGCCACTCCGGGTAACAGGATCAGTGTGAATAGCATTGCCAGTAATCGCTTCATGGTGAGTCCCCTTCTAGTTTGACACGCTGATGGCTTGCGTTGGTTGCAAGGCTTCGTATCTTGCCCTGGCATTAAATAGGTCGCGAATGACCGCTTCCCGAGTGAGCTTTACGCCAGTGAGCTGTCTTGCGCTGTTGATGGCGCTTTCCAGTCTGCCAGTGCCGCTGGCCAGCTCGTTCAGGCTGGCTTCCCAATGGGCACGCTGGTTGGGAAGATGTCGCTGGTCAAGAATTTCAAGGCGGCCGTAGCCAGCCTGAACGGACGCCTTTACATCACCAATTGACGCCAGCAAATCGCGGTGGGCTTGAGTGGTTTGCCACTGTCGCTGAGAGACTTCAGCCGCCGCCCTGCGAACGGCACTGCTCTGTCGTTGTCCGCTAAACGGAATCTGAACGCCCACGCCCACCATCCAGCGCTTGCTTTCGTCAGCCCACAGGCTGTTGTAGCCTGCACTGGCTGAAAATGTGGGTCTGCGGTCGGCTTCCGCTGCATCCAGCCGGGCCCGTGCTTTTGCGGTTCGTGCCTCCGCGGCCCGGACCAGCGGATGATCAGTTGCTAAAGGGATTTCCGCCACCATTGGCAAGCGGGAAGGCACGGGCAGCACCAAGTCGAATGGTTTCGGGCGACGCCCCAACAAAGGAATCAGGCTGGCGGAGAGGCGCCCCTGATCAGCCCGAAGCTCAACCAGTTGCGCATCCAGACTATCCAGTTCCGTTTCTATCCTGAGCAACTCGCTCTGGGTGCCTTCGCCGTATTCCAATCTTTGCCGGGTTATATCCGCTAATTGTTCCACCAGGGCGCGGGTCTCGTGATGCAACTCAATGGCCCGGTCCGAATACCACAAGCGGGCATAGGCCTCCTTAACGGAAGCAGTCAGTTTCCGTGTCTGCCACAGGGTGTCCTGTCTTGCCGCACGCACGCCCGCCTCCGAGGCTCCACGGGACGCCGATAGCTGATCCGGCCAGGGCAGCTTCTGACTGACCTCAAACCGGTGCCCGACCACATTGGGACCTGCAAGCGTTTCGGGTGCGATGCCGTACTTGACGACAGGGTCAGCCCAGGTATCCGAACCTTCCACGTTCGCCTCCGCTGCCTCGATTGCGGCTTGCTGCGCACTCAGGGAGGCGTTGTTGGCCAGCGCCTCCGCAATCCATTGCTCCAACGTTTCACGGGGTTCTGCCACAGCCGGCATCGAAAGTGCGATGAATGCCGCCAGAGTTGCCTGAGTTCCAAGGCGTCGAATCATTGGATCGCTCCTTTTTGGGCAAGCTTTTTCAAACGGGCGCGCTGCCAGAGATAGAAAATCACCGGAATCAGCAGCAGGGTCAGGATCAACGTGGTCACCATGCCACCGATCATCGGGCCGGCAATCCGTTGCATCACTTCCGAGCCGGTGCCACTGCCCAGCATGATCGGCACCAGGCCAGCCACAATGGCAGCGAAGGTCATCATGATCGGGCGCACACGTTGCGCGGCCCCGTGGCTGATGGCCTGGCGCAGGGCATCAGCCGATAATTTCCCTGGCTGATGATCGACGGCTTCCAAAGCGTTTTGCAGGGACTGGTTCAGGTACACCAGCATCAGTACACCGATCTCCACCGCCACCCCGGCCAGGGCAATAAAACCGACGGCCACGGCCACGGAGAGGTTGTAACCCAGCAGATACATCAGCCAGATGCCGCCGATCATGCCGAATGGCAGGGTGCCGAGGATAATGCCCACCTCTGTCAGGTTGCGGAAGTTCAGGTACAACAGGATGATGATGATCGCCAGGGTCAGCGGGACCACCAGCGTCAGGCGTTCCTTGGCACGCTGCATGTACTCATATTGGCCGGACCAGGCCAGGGAATAGCCGGCGGGCAGATCGATCTGTTTCTGCACCACGGACTGCGCTTCTCTTACCCAACTGCCCAGATCCCGGCCCTCGATATCCACCAGAGTCCAGCCATTGATACGGGCGTTTTCCGACTTGATCATGGGCGGCCCCTTGTCGATCCGGATATCCGCGACATCCGCCAGCGCGATACGCTGGCCGTTGGGTGTCACCATCGGCAGCAGGCGCATTTGCTCCACCGAATCCCGGTAACCCTGGGGATAGCGCAGATTGATGGGATAGCGCTCCAGACCCTCCACCGTGCTGGCCACGTTCATGCCGCCAATCGCGGTGCGTACAACCGATTGAATGTCTGCGATATTCAGTCCGAAACGGGCAGCAGCCTCGCGCTGTATATCCACCTTGATGTAGCGTCCGCCGGCCACCCGCTCGGAAAACACAGAGGCTGTGCCGGGTATGTCAGTCAGCACCCGCTCTAGCTCCTCCCCTATGCCCTGGATCACCGCCAGGTCAGGGCCGGCCACCTTGATGCCGACTGGGGTCTTGATGCCCGTGGATAGCATGTCGATACGAGTTTTAATGGGCATGACCCAGGCGTTAGTAAGGCCCGGAAGTCTGACGGTTTTGTCCAGTTCCCGGCGCAGGGACTCGGGGGTCACGCCGGGTCGCCACTGGTCCCGTGGTTTGAACTGGATAAAGGTCTCAATCATGGTCAGCGGGGCCGGATCGGTGGCCGTCTCGGCGCGGCCGATTTTGCCGAATACCGTTTCCACTTCCGGAATACTGGCGATCAGCTTGTCGGTCTGTTGCAGGATCTGCCGGGCCTTGCCAATGGAGATACCGGGATAGGTGGTGGGCATATACATC
Source organism: Marinobacter sp. G5_S1_61_S3 (assembly GCF_054968585.1). Classification (NCBI taxonomy): domain Bacteria; kingdom Pseudomonadati; phylum Pseudomonadota; class Gammaproteobacteria; order Pseudomonadales; family Marinobacteraceae; genus Marinobacter; species Marinobacter sp. G5_S1_61_S3. Next base: position 72,706 of record NZ_JBQKUK010000013.1, read on the forward strand.
AAATCCCCCTCGTCTAGGGGGGGCATGAATTCACTGCCCAGCTTGTTGGCCGGCCAAAAGCCGATGATCAACACCACCAGGCCTCCGGCAAGCATCAATGCCGGCCGTCGCAAAGCCCAGCCGATAATCGGCCGGTACAGGGCGATCAGCATCCGGTTGATGGGATTTCGATGCTCTGGCAATACCCTGCCACGGATGAAATAGCCCATCAGCACTGGAACGAGAGTGATGGCCAGCCCCGCTGCTGCCGCCATGGCGTATGTTTTGGTGAACGCCAGGGGCGCGAAGAGTTTGCCCTCCTGAGCCTCCAGGGTGAAGACCGGCAGAAAGCTCACGGTGATGATCATCAGTGAGAAAAACAGCGCCGGCCCCACCTCACCCGCGGCCCGCGACATCACGGCCCATCGGTTTTGCGGTGTCAGCGGGGTTCGCTCCATGTGTTTATGGACGTTCTCCACCATCACGATGGCCCCGTCCACCATGGCACCGATGGCAATGGCAATACCCCCGAGGGACATGATATTGGCGTTGATGCCCTGGGCATGCATCACCACGAATGCCGCAAGGATACCTACGGGCAGGCTGACGATGACCACCAGCGAGGAGCGAAGGTGAAACAGAAACACCGCGCAGATCAGGATGACCACCAGGAATTCCTGCAGCAGCTTTCCATACAGATTGTCCACGGCGTTGTTGATCAGGGTCGAGCGATCGTAGGTGGGCACGACTTCTACCCCATCCGGGAGGCTGGCCTTAATCTCCTCAAGACGTTGTTTGACCCCCTGAATGGTTTCCAGTGCGTTTTCGCCGAAGCGCATCACCACGATGCCACCGGCCACCTCGCCTTCTCCATTCAGTTCGGCGATACCCCGACGTATCTGGGGTCCTAACTGGATATCTGCCACATCCTTCAGTAACAGGGGCTTGCCATTGTCATTAACACCCAGCGGTACCTGGCGCAGATCATCCTCGTTCTGCAGATAGCCGGTAACCCTGACCATGTATTCCGCCTCGGCCATCTCCACCACGGAGGCGCCGGTTTCCTGGTTGGCGCGGTTGATGGCGGCATGAATACGCTGCAGCGTGATGTTGTGGGCTCGCAGTCGGTCCGGGTTCACCACCACCTGGTATTGCTTGACCATGCCGCCAACGCTGGCAACCTCGGACACACCGGGCACGGTTTGCAGTTCAAATTTCAGGAACCAGTCCTGAATAGCCCGCAGTTCCGACAAGTCATGCTGGCCCGTGCGGTCTACCAGGGCGTAGGAGTAAACCCAGCCAACGCCGGTCGCATCCGGCCCCAGCTCTGGTTTGGCGGCATCGGGCAATTCTCCGGCCACCTGGCTCAGGTACTCCAGTACCCGGGAGCGGGCCCAGTACAGGTCGGTGTCGTCATCAAAAATCACGTAAACGAAGGAATCGCCGAAGAAGGAATAACCCCGAACCGTCTTGGCGCCCGGTACCGACAGCATGGCGGTGGTCAGGGGATAGGTCACCTGGTCTTCCACCACCTGGGGTGCCTGGCCCGGATAGGGGGTTTTGACGATCACCTGCACATCCGACAGGTCCGGGATGGCGTCAATGGGTGTTTCCTTGACGGAATACAATCCCCACCCCGTCAGGATGAGGGTGGCGAGCAGCACAAGAAAACGGTTATGGAGTGACCACTGGATAATACGGTTAATCATGAGCTGAGTCCGGTCTGGTGATCGAAGTCACCTGCTGGCCCTTGCCAGCGGGCGTCAGGGTGAAGACCACCGTGTCATCCTTGCTCAGGCCATCCAGCGTTACTTCGGGCGCGACTGAAAACCCCATGGTCATGCTCGGCCAGTTCAGCGCCGGGATGGGCTCGTGATTCAGCGTTACCTTGCGTTTTTCAGTGTTGATCTCGGTGATCACACCCCGGCTCTGGATCGGGTCCGCGGACTCGTTGGTGTCCATACCGGACATCGAACCCATACTGTTATCTGTCATCCCGGCAGTGTTCTGCTCCTCGAGCTCCAGTCGCAGCATGGCGGCCTCAAGGCTGGTTTCTGAATCAATCAGGAACTGGGCGGACACCACTACCTGCTGCCCTTCTTTCAGCCCCTCGCGAATGACCACCCTGTCGCCTGCTTCCTGGCCGGTCTTGACGGGCACCGGACGAAAATAGCCGTCCTCCTCTGCCAGCAGCACGTGCTGACTGCCGCTTCGCTGGATGAGTGCCGGGCGTGGGATGGTGAGCAAGTCCTCACCGATGGGCGCGTCCATGGTGAGATTCACGAACATATTGGGGCGCAGCCGGCCTTCAGGATTGGGGACGCGCACCCGAGCCCGCAGAGTCCGCGTCTTCGCATCCAGCTCCGGATAGACGTAATCAATGGTGGCTTCCCAACGGGTGCCCGGCATGGATGGCGTGGCGAATTCAACGGCCTGGCCGGCCATGACCAGCCCGGACTGACGTTCGAAAAACTCGGCGATCACCCACACCGTATCGCGGCTGCCAATGGCCATGATTTCGGTATCCGGGCGCACGTACATACCCGCACGGGCGGGCAAGGCCGCCACATAGCCAGAACCGGGGGCAAACACGGTGATGCGTTCACGCACTTTCCCGGTTTTTTTCAGGTTGGCAATCTGGCTATCCGTCATGCCCAGGGCGCGCAGTTTTCCGCCGGTGGCCGTCACCTCTGACCCCCGCCTAAGGCGCTCAGACATCAGGAATTCCTGCTGGGCGTTCACCAGCTCCGGTGAATAGATCTCGTACAGCGGCTCACCACGGTTGACCGTTTCCCCCAGTGAGCGTACGTGCAGTACCTCAACCCAGCCGGCAATGCGGCTGTGAACGTGGATCAGTTGGTCTTCATCATCGGTGACGTAGCCCACGGTTCGAACCGGAACAGAAACCGCACCCCGGGACACCGCCTGGGTTTTAACGCCCAGATTGGCCCGGACGGCTGCGCTTATCGTCACCCCGCCGTCGTCCCGTCCGCTGTTTTCCTCGGCGTATACCGGCACCAGGTCCATACCCATGGGAGACTGGCCGGGCTTGTCACGGCGGTAGTTGGCGTCCATGGGTGCCACCCAGTACAAGGGCTTACTATCAGATGATTCCTCAGCAGGGTTACCAGAACCGGCTGACTCAGACATCGGCATGGTTTGTTGACTGGTCAGCCAGCCAAGACCAAAGCCGATAGCGATTACTATCGCCACCAAGGCAATGCGCATTGATGTTTCCTCGTTTAAAGCTTATGAGCGCACGTTCGCCGCCCACAGGGCCGACTGAACGTGCAAATTAAAGACTCAGTTCAGGCTTTTGAGGAATTGGGGGGTGGTGTGAGGGTATCGAGGATGATGCTGAGATAGCCTTCATGGGGACGACGATGGGCGGGGTCTGACAGAGATTGCACCGGCGCGACTGCTTTTTCAGAAACCAGTGCACATAGCACCGTACCGCAGTTGCCCTGAGTGGCGGCGACAGCACAATCCGCCGATGCCATATCGCCACAGGCCATATTCTGTTCCAAATGCCCGTTAGTACTGGCTAAATCAGCGTTGCAACAATCCATCATGGCCATTTGGCTGAAACGGGCAGGAGGTTCCGTTGCGTCTGCCGTAAATTGCCCAAATGCCAGCACCGGCTGTATTGCCATGATCAGCAACAGCAGGTTAACAATGGCTTTAGGCGTTATTGAGCGTGGCAAGTGGAGTGACCTATATTGATGATTCTAAAAATGCTTTGACAAAAATGTGCGCATATCAAGACTTGGTGCGTATCACTAACCCGCCCCGACGGTTGATCACCATTACATGGGTTCGCGGCGGCTTACGCTGTGTTACTTCCATTCGCCAAGACGGTATCCTTAGAGTTGGCTTTAAGGTCAAGTCTTTTGTTGCCTGGATTTTAGTGGAGTGGGCCATGACATTACCCTCTCTGGGCAATAGCTTCGACAATCGGACAGTCGTCCATCGGCCCCTCGCCGGAACATGCCTCCAGAGAATCCGACAGGACCGCCTCAATGCGGGATAGACTCTGGATCTGATGTCGAATCTTCTCCAGTTGCTTTCTGGCGATGCGTTTGGCATCGGCTCGATCACCATTGGCATCCTGAAGCATCAGCAGTTCGCGAATCTCATCCAGGGTGAAGCCCCATTGCTTGGCGTGAATAATGAATTGCAACCGGGCAATCGCATCCTCCGGGTAACGGCGATAGTTGGACGAAGTGCGCGCAGGCTCGGGCATGAGATTCTCCCGCTCGTAGAAGCGGATTGCATGGCTGGCAACACCACTTTTTTCGGAGAGCTCACCGATATTGAACGTTTTCATCCACGCACCTCAGGCGTAATCTTGGAAGCACAGGGCTAACAATAACCTTGAAGTACACTTTAAGGTCAAGAGCTTTTCTGAAGGCCTAGCGCTTCTGGCTGCCGGACATGTTTGGCCTGGACCTGGAAAACTACGATGTGGAACTGAGCCTGCGCGCCACTCCCGATTCTGTTGGCATACTTCCCGGCGACTCCACTGAGCTATGGCGTTACAAGGCGGAACTAGAAAAGGGTCCAGACGATACGATCACAGAATGTAGCGGTGTCATTGAAATAAAAACTGCTAGCATCCGGCGAACTAAACGATTTACTGGGTGTCACAGCCACTAATGTTCACAGTGTGGTGCTAGAAATCAGGATGACCGCAACAAACCGCCGAATTATGTCTCTGTTGCTATCACTGATTATGGTGATAAGCGGGCCGGCGTTGGCGATTTCCGAAATGGCCGGCGATCAGGCGGATGCGCCCATGATGATGGATTGCAGTTCCATGATGTCCGATGCAACCGGAACCAGCGACTCTGCCTCTGATGGCAGAGTCAGTTGTTTCACAGGTTCAGACATGGCCTGTCAGGCCGCCAGCGGGCTGAACAGCTGTGGTGTCAGTATCGGTCTTTTGCCAACAGGCCCCAGCGGCTTGATTGATGCCGGTTCCCAGCCGGTTTTAAGCGCCCTTGAGAACGACTACCAAGATCCTTTCCTGGTTTCTATCACACCCCCTCCACAATTTCGCTCCTGAGTCTTAACCCGGACTTTTGCCCATTGCGGCAATGTCATTAACGTTAATTCTTACAAGAAAGCCTCGTGTTCACACCTATTCGTCACGAGTCTTTAACTGGAGCAAACCAAATGCGCAATTCAAATATCAAGCTTTCAATCACCGCTGCCATTTTCGCGGGTAGTGTTGCTTTCTTCTCTGTCTTCGCCCATGCCGAAGGCAACGGCATGATGGACCCTGACTCCGAGGAGAATGGAATGATGTCCTCCAAAGGCATGCACGGAATGGGTGGCATGATGGGCAGGATGTCCGACATGTCTTCGGAAGATCGCAAAGCGATGACGGAAGCCTGCATGAAAATGATGCAGAGCCAAGGCGGCGAGAAGGACCAGGACGCCTAAACCCATTGCCCGGGGAAGCCAATGTGCCTGCCCCGGGCCTTGCATTGCCGATGACCGAATCAAATCGAGGTTTACCATGAACACCAAGAAACTTGCCCTGTTTACAGGTGTAGCCGCTGTCGTTGCAGGCGCTACCACACTGGCAATTCAGGCTGGTGAGTCTGCCGAGCCATCAGCCGCAGTCGCATCTACTGCAGAGACTGGCACAGCCATCACTATCTACAAGAGCCCCAATTGCAGTTGCTGTCAGTCCTGGGCTGAGCATCTTGCGGCCAATGGCTTTGAGACCGACATTGTTGAAACCGACAACCTCAATCAAATCAAGCAGACCCATGGCGTGCCCCGCGAAATGGCATCCTGCCACACCGCATTGATTGGTGATCTGGTGATTGAGGGCCATGTGCCGGCAGATGATATCGTCGCTTACCTCGAAAACCCGCAGTTCAACACCCTTGGTCTCTCTGTGCCCGGCATGGTCCAGGGCAGCCCCGGCATGGAAACCGGCCGGAAAGAGGATTATCAGGTCATCGCTTTCAGCGCCAATGATCAGCAGCGCGTTTTGCGCGAACACAAGGATTACTGAGGAGAGCCAATAGCAAGAAAACTGGCCTCCATGAGCTAATAAGAGGCTCCTTCGTTCTGCACCATTTTGAATTTGCTTCAGGATAGACAGAGTGATTTCCAGGCGTCATACGTGCTCAGGAAAACCTGCCCCGTGAGTTCCTCACAGAAATGAGTGCGGCGTAGACCGTCCATCACAGGGCCTTTCACCTCACACATGTGCAAGCGTATATCCATAGCCTTGAGCCGGCCATTTATTGCCTCCAGGCTCTCAAGTGCTGAAGCGTCAATGGTATTTACCGCCTGACAAGCCAGAACCAGATTCTTCATCTTCGGTTGTTGAGACGTCAGCGCCATGACGGTCTCTTCCAGATAGCGTGCGTTGGCGAAATAAAGACTTTCATCAACTCGCAGGACGACGGATTTCTCGTCCGTTTCAACCGTGTGGCGCTCTACGTTTCTGAAATGCTCGGTACCCGGCACCCGGCCAACAATTGCACTGTGCGGACGACTGGTGCGATACAGATAAATCCCTATCGATAGACCCACACCGACCAGGATTCCAGCTTCAACGCCCTGAATCAGCGTAAGCACAATGGTTGCCAGCATCGCGGCGAAGTCCGCTTTTGAGTAATGAAAGGTGCGTCCAATGGCTTTTACGTCAATCAGGGTGCTCACTGCAATCATGATTGTGGCGGCCAGTGTCGCCTTTGGAAGGAAAGCGAGTATGCCGGTGAGTGTTAGTGTGGCAAGTGCAATCCCGACTGCGGTAAACATACCCGCAAGTGGCGTCCGGGCTCCGGCTTCAAAATTCACAACCGAGCGTGAAAAACCACCTGAGACTGGAGAGCCCCCGCTTACGCCGGAACCTATGTTCGCCAACCCCATAGCAATCAGCTCAGAATTGGGATCGATCCTCTGGCGCCTTTTGGCTGCAAGGGTCTGGGCAACGGACACTGATTCTACAAATCCAACCAAGCTGATCAGAACGGCTGCGGGGACCAGAGCCGCCCATATGCTGGGGTCCATGGAAGGTAAACGGATCTCCGGAAGTCCGCTTGGAACTTGCCCCACCAGATTGACTCCGGCACTCCCCAAGTCAAAGTGCCAGGCCGCTGCTGTTGTCACAAAAACCGCTGACACGGGGGCGGCTTTCGCAACGATATCTGCCCCCCGGGGCGCCAGACCGAGCCCGACCAGTGCATTTTTCAGATATTGGCGACACAGAAACAGGTATAGGAGAGTGCCGGCTCCAATAGCAAACGTGATCAGGTTGAAGGAGCCAAACTGGCTGATCAGGCTTGCGCCCATTTCGATCAGATTGTGACCACCACTCTGTATACCGAGAACATGGCCAAGCTGACTGCCCGCAATAAGAATTCCGGAAGCGGTGACAAACCCTGAGATCACGGGGTGGCTCAGAAAATTTGCGATAAAACCAAGTCGCAAGACGCCCATGGCAAACAGAATCAGCCCCGACAGCGTAGCCAGTACAAGAGCGGCACCAACGTATTCAGGCGATCCTGTAACAGCAACGCCTCCTAACGCAGAGGCTGTCATCAGTGACGCCACTGCGACAGGACCAACTGCCAGCGTCGCACTGGTGCCGAATAAAGCGTAGACCACCAGCGGGATCATACTTGCGTACAACCCAACTTCAGGCGGAAGCCCTGCCAACAGAGCATAGGCCAGGGCCTGAGGAACAAGCATGAGTGTGACGATAACCGCCGCAAGGCCATCGCTTAGCAATGTATCTCCACGATAACCTTTCAGCCAATCAACAATTGGCAAATACGCCGCGATTCGCTTCACCGGCAACCTTCCACGGCCGTCAGAGTCTTCGCTTTAGTGGTCTCGCCAACCATTTGCGCCCATCCAGACCTTTGTTTAAAACCGGTTGATCGGAATTTTCAGGTACACCTGTCCGTTATCCTCGGAGGGGGGCATTTTCCCCGCCCTCATGTTGACCTGAACGGCCGGTAGTATCAGTCGGGGCATTCCGAGCTTGGCGTCACGCTCTGAGCGAAAAGCGACGAAATCGTCTTCACTCATACCTTTACCCACATGGATATTGCTGGAACGTTGTTCGGCGACGGTCGTCTCATGAATAAACTCATCGCGCTCCGCAGCTTTGTAGTCATGGCAAAGGAAAATGCGGGTTTCTCCGGGAAGCGCCAGAACTTTCTGAATGGAGTGGTAAAGGGTATGGGCGTCGCCCCCTGGAAAATCGCAACGGGCGGTCCCGGCATCCGGCGCAAAGAGTGTGTCGCCGACGAAGGCAGCATCTCCGATGACGTACGTCAGGCAAGCCGGAGTATGTCCCGGCGTGTGAAGTACACGTACTTTAAGGTTCCCAACCTGAAACACATCGCCTTCCCTGAACAGTCGATCGAATTGGCTACCATCCCGCGCAAAATCTGTTTCGGCATTGAAAGCTTTGCCAAACACCTCCTGAACGACAGCGATCTTTTCACCAATGCCTGTTTTTCCGCCGAGACGTTCATGGAGGTAGGGTGCAGCAGACAGGTGGTCAGCGTGCACGTGGGTTTCTAAAACCCATTCCACACTCAGGTCATTGCTTTGAACGTACTCAATAATTTTGTCAGCGGAGCGGACATCGGTCCGGCCCGCGGCATAGTCGAAATCCAGCACAGAATCGATGATCGCGCAGGCGAAGCTATCAGGATCCTGAACGATGTAGCTGAATGTGTTTGTAGGCTCGTCAAAGAAATGCGTGACCAGCGGATGTTGCATGGCGTCACCCTCGTCGCATAGAGAATAGATAGGATTTCAACGTATCAGGTTTTATGTTATAACGATAGACCTAACGGTTATATTAAATAATTGAGATTATAGGTTGCAACAATCTCGTGGTATGCCTCCGTTACGTGGAGACGACACACTGTCCGCTGGGCAAATTGTGGCATTTGAAGAGGTATAGAAATGGACTGGAGCTCTTTTATTCAAGGTGCCTTCGGAGGTCTTTTAATAGGCTTGTCCGCAGTGATGCTTATGGTCACATTGGGACGTATTGCAGGCATCAGTGGGATGGTATCTGGTCTGATCTTTGATCGGTTTACTGCGGAGTCTGCCTGGCGACTGGCATTTTTGCTGGGCCTTATCAGCGGGCCTCTGTTGTTGGTTGTCCTGAACGGCTCGCTTGGAAATGTGGCGGGCAATCCGGAAGCCGTGGTCGGCGCGCCCATCGGTGGCGTGCCGCTGATGGTCGTGGCTGGTTTGCTGGTGGGCTTGGGGTCTGGTATCGGCAACGGTTGCACCAGTGGGCATGGTGTTTGTGGTATCGCCAGGCTATCCCCCAGATCCATGCTGGCAACGCTGGTTTTCCTCCTGACGGGTGTTGTAACCGTCTACGTCGTCAGACTCATGACAGGACACTCTTTATGAAACTGATTTTTGGTTACCTGGCTGGTTTGTTGTTTGGCCTGGGTCTGGCTATCGGCGGTATGACTGACCCCCATCGTGTTCAGGGGTTTCTCGACGTCTTTGGTAACTGGGACCCAACGCTCATATTTGTTATGGGCGGAGCGGTGATAACAACGTTTATCGGCTACCGATTGGTGTTCCGTCGTCAGGGCCCTCTTTTCGCAGAAACGTTTATCGTGCCCACACGTCGTGATATTGATACCCGTTTATTGATTGGTGCCGCTGTGTTTGGGATAGGCTGGGGTCTATCAGGTTATTGTCCGGGCCCAGCCTTTGCGTCAATAAGCGGTATAACCTGGCCTCTCGTGGCGTTATTGCTGTCGATGGTCGTCGGTTGGTGGTTGGCTCGCCGAGTCTGAGGTAGCGCAGCATAATTCACGAACGTTATAAATCCTCCTCATATATTTAAATCAACTTTAATTTTATCGTTTTCAGGACCATTTCAGAAACTAGTGATTAAATATAATCGACAACCAAATAGGAGGTGTCGATTATGAAGAACATACTTTTATTTACCGCAACAATCGCTCTCTCAACATATACATTTGCTGGCAACATGTCATCAGATGAAGATATGAAAGCCACACACGATCAGTCTAAAGATAAGCGCTCCTTCGAAAACATTCTCAACAATGACGAAATGAAACGCTTACACAAACAGATGACTCGCTATGGCATGTCCGAACCTGGATTCGAGGCACGCCTGGAGATGACTACCACTGACAAAGGCCGGGCGTACCATAGAGCACTTGAAGAAGCAGAGAAAAATACCGCAGGGTGAACCCTGCGGCCAAGTTAACTCATGGAGACATGAGAAATTTAACCATACGAACCTGAAATCAGGCTGAAATACTAAACTGGTTTTATGGTCAAAAGGGGAATGTCATGAAAAAACTAATGGTGATCGCAGCAATCGCAGCTTTGTTTTCAACTATGACCTCAGCCAATTCAGGTTTAGCGGACCGTATTAACGAGGCTCGCACTTATCCTAATAAAATGGTTGAGGATAAAAAGGTTGAAACTTGCATGGAGCATATTAAGAAAAACGAAAAAATAAGCCAGGTTAGATCGCAGAGCACTGAAAAGCATGCAAGCGACATGAGCCATAAATACTCATAAACTGAAGCGGATAATTTAGTTGCAATAAATAACCGACCCCCGTTCAAATGGCGGTGGTCGGTTATCGCTCGTTACCCGAACATTGAAGTGTCACCGTTTTGGCGCCAACCGTACTACCCTCAACCGCAATGCGTTCACGATCACGCTAACCGACGACAGCGACATGGCAGCCGCCGCGAAAATTGGAGAAAGCAGCACGCCAAAAAACGGATAAAGAACACCCGCTGCTATCGGAACGCCAGCGGAGTTGTACACGAAAGCAAAAAAGAGATTCTGCCGTATATTGCGCATGGTCGCCAGGGACAACCGGCGCGCTTCGACGATACCCATAAGGTCGCCACGCAGCAGGGTAATTCCCGCGCTTTCGATGGCCACATCGGTGCCCGTACCCATAGCCACCCCGACATCCGCAGTTGCCAATGCGGGCGCGTCGTTTACACCGTCTCCCGCCATCACCACAACGCGGCCTTCGTCTTTCAGGCGCTGGACAATCTTGCCCTTGTCTTCCGGCAGCACTTCCGCTTCCACTTCATCAATATGCAATTTGCGGGCAACCGCCTCGGCTGAGGTGCGGTTATCGCCAGTCAGCATGACCACTCGAATGCCATCTTCTTGCAGGGCCAAAATGGCGGCCTCGGTGGTTTCCTTAACCGGATCGGCAATGGCCAACAACCCAGCAATTTTTCCATCGACGGCGGCAAATACCACGGTGGCACCATCTTTGCGGAGCTGATCGGCTTCGCCGTCAAATCTCGTGGTGTCGACATTGTCCGATTCCATCAAAAGGCGATTGCCAAGCAGCACCCGCTTGCCGTCGATTTTTCCGGTTACCCCTTTACCGTTGGGAGAATCGAAGTCTTCCGCATCCGGCAGCTTCAGCTCCATGCCCTTGGCTTTGTCCAGAATGGCGTGGGCCAGTGGATGCTCACTGCCTTTCTCAAGTCCGCCCGCAAAACGCATCAAAGCATCGTCATCGTACCCATTCGCTGTGACAATTCGGGTGATTTGTGGCTGCCCCTCCGTCAACGTGCCGGTCTTATCCACTACCACCGTATCTACCTTTTCCATGCGTTCAAGGGCTTCCGCATCGCGGATCAGCACACCACTTTGGGCGCCGCGGCCAACACCTACCATGATCGACATGGGCGTTGCGAGACCTAACGCGCAGGGGCAGGCAATAATCAGAACACTGACCGCCGCAATCAGCCCGAACGCCATGGGCGGTGTCGGCCCAAGGAATGACCAGGCGATAAAGGCAACAATGGCAATTAGGATCACGGCGGGCACAAACCAGCTCGCCACCTTATCGGCAAGCCCCTGGATCGGTGCGCGGCTGCGTTGGGCGCTGGCCACCATCTGCACGATTTGGGAAAGCATGGTGTCCCGGCCAACCTTGTCGGCCCGCATGATAAAGCTGCCCTGTTGGTTAATACTGCCGCCAATCACTTGGTCGCCAGACTTTTTGCTGACTGCAAGAGGCTCACCGGTCACCATGGACTCATCCACGTTGGAGCTGCCTTCAAGTAACTCACCGTCCAGCGGCACCTTGTCCCCCGGGCGCACTCGCAGGCGATCACCCACCTTGACCTGATCCAGCGACACATCGGACTCGTCGCCCTGGTCATCCAGCTTTCGGGCCGTCGCCGGTGCCAGATCCAGCAGCGCCTTGATCGCGCCCGAGGTTTTCTCCCGGGCCCGCAGTTCAAGCAACTGGCCTAACAGAACCAGCACCACGATGACCGCAGCCGCCTCGAAGTAGACGGCGACAGAACCGTCTTCCTGCCGAAAGGCGTCGGGGAAAATCTGGGGCGCCAGTGTCGCCACCAGGCTGTAGATCAGCGCCACGCCAGTACCAATGGCAATGAGCGTGAACATGTTCAGATTGCGGCTGACGACGGACTTCCAGCCTCTGACAAAGAAAGGCCAGCCACACCAGGCCACTACGGGCGTCGCCAACACCAGTTGAATCCAGTTGGACATTTGCGGGGCAACGATCTGGTCAAGGCCGGTGAGATGTCCGCCCATTTCCAGCACCAATACCGGCAGGGCCAGCACCAGGCCAATCCAGAATCGACGGGTCATGTCTTTGAGCTCTGCCGAGGGCCCGTCATCCAGACTTACCTGCTCGGGCTCCAGGGCCATACCGCAGATAGGGCAATCTCCGGGGCCCTGCTGGCGAATTTCCGGATGCATCGGGCAGGTGTACATGGTGCCCGGAGCCACCGGTTCGTCCTGTTTCTGTTCTCCACTGAGGTAGTGTCCCGGGTCGCCGTCAAACTTCGATTTGCACCCCGAAGAACAGAAATACCAGGTTTTCCCGCCATGCTCGCTGCGATGCTCCGCCGAGTGTGGATTCACCGACATGCCGCAAACAGGATCTTTGACCGTGTGCTCAGCCGTCATGGCCGATCCCTCCCTATCGAGTTCTGGTGATTAGTGATGATGAGCATGAGATTCTTTGTGTCCCGCTTCTTCGGCTTCTGTGGCCTTTTTCAGAAACAGTTGCTCGGCCACTGCGATAACAATCATGGTGACAACCGCCACGCCAATAACAAACGGGTCAGTATTCAGTTTGACCCAAACGAAGCCACCAAGAGCGAGCAAATCCAGAACAATTGCCACCGTGGGCACCCACACATTGGCCTTTACATCCTCCCGTAAATAGCGCAGAACGCCCCAATGGATAGCAATGTCCATGATTAGGTAAAAAATGATGCCCAGCGCTGCAATTCGGGACAGGTCGAAGAAGGCCGTGAGGATAAGCCCAAGCACCACGGTATAAACCAACGTGTGCTTCTGGATGCTACCGGGCATTCCGAAATGGCTGTGGGGGACCAGCTTCATTTCAGTCAGCATGGCCAACATGCGTGAGACGGCGAAAATACTGGCCAGAATGCCACCGGCGGTGGCCATCATGGCAATGGCGACGGTAAACCAGACGCCGTAATCGCCCAATGCGGGACGCGCAGCGGCCGCCAGAGAGTAGTCCTGCGTCTTGATGATTTCCGCCAGGGACAGGTTACTGGCAACGGCGAAACCGACCAGGGTGTAGATCACCACGCAGGCTGCGATGGAAATAATAATCGCTCGCCCCACGTTTCTCTTGGGGTCTATGACTTCCGAGCCGCTGTTGGTGATGGTGGTAAAACCTTTGAAGGCCAGAATGCCAAGGGCCGTTGCCCCCAGGAAATTGCCAAAGGTTCCAGCCTCACCGGGGCTAGAGAAATCAACAGAAACACTGTCGGCAATCCAGATACCCACCAGCCCGAAAACCAGAATGCCTCCGATCTTCAGGATACCTATAAAGGAAGCCACGCCCTGAATCATTCGGTTGCCCAACAGATTGATCAGAAACGCGGCCAGAATTAGTGAGACGCCAAGAATGGGCACCATGCGGCCACTTTCATCGCCACCCAACAGTTGCATGGTGTAAGAACCGAAGGTTCGCGCAAGAAAGCTCTGGGCAATCACCATCGAAAAATACATCAGCAAAGCGTTAAACGCTGTCGGTAGCCGGTTGCCATAGGCTTTGTGCAGGTACATGCCGATGCCCCCGGCTGACGGGTAGGCATTGGAAATTTTGATGTAGGAATAGGCACTGAAGCTTACGATTACCGCCGCGGCCAGAAAAGCCAACGGGAAAAGAACGCCGGTCATCTGCGCCATCTGCCCGGTAAGGGCAAAGATACCGGCGCCAATCATGACACCGGTGCCCAGCATAACGGTTCCCGGAAGTGTAAGACTGCCTTCCTGATAGCGCGTGGTTCTGTCGTGCGTGCTGCTCATACAACCTCCTGTTGTTTTGAACGGCGTTTGATACTCAATAAATAGCCAATGCTGGCTTGGGTAGCCCCCACTTGCATCAATGTCGAGAAAAACGGGCCAAAGAAATATCTTTAGCCCCTAAGTACCTGATCAGAATGCGATGCGCGCGCCAATCACAGCAAACCAATCTGCTGTACTGCCGCCGTCCGCTTCGGCAAAGTCGGCACTATCGCCGTATTTGCGCTCATGCACCACGCCCACATAAGGCGAGAACGCACGGTCGATCAGGTCATAGCTCAACCTGAGTCCGGTTTCGGTAGAAACCAGTCCTTTACCAACGCCAATTTCCCGGTCCTCGCTAAACGCAACCGTGGCATCCAGCGTTGCCGCCAGAATCCAGTAGTTGGTGAGAAGCAGCTCGTACTCTGCATCCAGTTCGGCTGACGTATCGCCATCCTTGCTGACATAAAGGTTTGCGTCGATCTCAAACCACTGGGGCGCCAGCCCCGCGATGCCGAGGACGGCGTACGTGCGGTCCGGTCCCTCCGGGGTGTCGAAACGCACACCCGCTTTGGCGTCGAAGAACTTGGAAATGGGGATCTGGCCGACCAGCTGGTTTTCCAGTGTTTCGTAGGCCTGCTCCTCTATCTCGTATTCCCCGGTTGTGAGCAGCCGGACTTTGAACTCGTCGGTGCCATAGAAGGCGTCCGCGTTCCAGACTCCAAGTTCCTCGTTATCGTCGCTGTAGCGGTATTCAAACTCCTCGAATTGAACACCCCAGGTTGTGAGCGGCTGTTTACGAGCGGTGGTGTCGGAGATCATTTCCTGAGCTGTCACCGCCGTTGAGAATCCGATAGAGGCAAAGAAACTGACCGCAACAAGTGATCGAATACAACTCATGCCTCACCTCCTTCTTCAGCAGCCGCGTCTGTTTTGGCCTGCGTCGACTCTGGCCCACCTTCAACAATCACCTTACGGAACATACCAGCGGCCGCGTGGTAAGAGAGGTGGCAGTGGAACGCCCATTGGCCTGGCTCGTCGACTTCGGTTTCCATGTACACCGTAGTGCCTGGGTTCACGCTAATCGTGTGCTTGATCGGGTTCCACTGGCCTGCGCCAACATCAAGGATGGACCACATGCCGTGCAGGTGCATGGGGTGAGTCATCATGGTTTCGTTGACAAACTTGAAGCGAACCCGCTCGCCGTATTTCAGGCGGATCGGATCGGCGTCTTCGTACTTAACGCCGTTAATACTCCAGGTGTAGCGCTCCATATTGCCGGTCAGGCGAAGTTCGATTTCCCGGGTCGGTTCGCGGTCTTCGTACAGTGGGTTCTGGGCTTTCAAGTCAGCGTAGGAGAGGAACTTTCCGCCATTGGCCGCCGTGGGCACGAGGCCACTGCCCTTGGCATAGAAAGGGTCGCTTGGGCTTTCCTTCCCCATCGCCATGGAACCATGATCCATGCCGGCCATGCTGGAGTGATCCATTCCTTTCATGTTGGAATGGTCCATATCGGTCATGTTGGAGTGATCCATCGCCGACATGTCTTCCGAGCTGCCCATATCCATGTTTCCATGATCCATGCCAGCCATGCTGCCATGGTCCATACCGGGCATACCGCTCATGTCAGCCATGGTCAGGCGCGCCGGTTCGCGCAGTTGCGGCACGGCCGCTTCCATACCCTCTTCTGGGGCCAGTGTCGCTCTGGCATAGCCCGAACGCCCCATGGATTCGGCGAATATGGTGTAGGCCTGCTCATCTTTCGGACGGACGATCACATCGTAGGTTTCCGCCACACCGATCCGGAACTCGTCCACACTAACCGGCTGAACGTTGTTGCCATCAGCCTGCACAACCGTCATATCCAGACCCGGAATCCGGATGTCGAAGTAGGTCATGGCCGAGGAGTTAATGAACCGCAGCCGGATGCGTTCGCCCGGCTCAAAGAGTCCGGTCCAGTTCTGATCCGGTCCCTTGCCGTTAATCAGGCCTGTAAAACCATGTATGTCCTCAACGTCCGCTTTCATCATCCGCATGCCGCCCCAGGCCATACGGTCACTGACGGTGTTCATCAGGCCATTTTCTGACACGTCCGAGAAAAACTCGCCGACGGTTTGCTGCTCGCGGTTATAGTAGTCCGGCATCATTTTCAGGTTACGCATGATGCGATCACCGGAATGGGGGTGCTTGTCAGTCAACTGCACCACGTATTCACGATCGTAGCGGAACGGTTCACGTCCCTCGGGTTCGATAACGATGGAACCGTAGGCGCCATCCGGCTCCTGAAAACCGGAGTGGCTGTGAAACCAGTAGGTGCCTGCCTGCTGAATAGGAAATTCGTAGGTGAAGGTTACACCCGGCTTGATGCCTGGAAAGCTGATACCAGGCACACCGTCCTGATCAAAAGGAAGAATCAGGCCGTGCCAATGAATGGACGTCATCTCATCCAGGTTGTTGGTCACGTTGATCTTTACGTTTTCGCCTTCTTTGAAGCGCATCACCGGCCCCGGAGATGCGCCATTGTATCCAATGCCTTCTTTCACGAAATCGCCAGTATCAATTTTTACCCGGTCGACCGTCAGGTCGTACTCACCGGCCATAACCATGGCAGGCATCAGCAGACTTAAAAGTCCTGTCAGTAGGCGTGTTTTCATCTTTTTCTTACTCCAAACTGCACTTCGTTGAAGCAGGGCTGGAAAACAGTCCCAACCCGTGCATTCGCGGGGTTGTCAGTACGCATGTTTACTCAAAGTTAACGTCACCGTACATGCCGGCCTGGTAGTGGCCTGGCACGTTGCAGGCAAACTCAATGTCGCTTTCTTCGGTAAACTTCCAGACAACCTCCTTGCTCTGCCCTGGTTCCAGCAACACGCTGTTCGGGTCGTCATGCTTCATGGTTTTACCGTTGCCCATGTCCATATTCATCATATCCTGATTGAGCTTGCCGCCCTGGATCACGCCGTGTTCTACCATCATCATCATTTCTTTCTGATGGCCTTCATGCATGGAAGGGGTACCAATGTTGAACTCGTGGACCAGGCTACCCTCGTTCTTGACCACAAAACGCACGGTTTCACCGGTCTCAACACTGATTTCTTCCGGCTCGTAGTAGTTGTCGTACATTTCCACTGTGATAGTGCGAGAGGCCTCCGAGGCTTTACCCGGTTCGCCGCTGCTGGCGCCATGGCCGCCGCCATGAGCACCGGCGGCGAGGGTCACTGCCGACATCGACATGGCAGCGGCTGCAACAATCAACTTGGATGCGTTCATATTGTTTTCTCCATTAGTAAAGTGGCCGGAAATTCCGGCGTCGGTTAGCTCTGAACAAAGAGGGATGCCAAAATACGAAACACACCATCGCGCATTAACCTGAATTCTTGCTGAAAATATCGAACTAATTGGTCGTTCAGGCTGAATTCAGGTTGATCGGCGACACTCGTTTCACATTTGGCTCACAGCCTGGTTCAAAGAAGGAACGTCGTGATGCGATTACTGCTCGTTGAAGATGACCGTTTGCTGGCTGACGGACTAAGTGGACAGCTTGAAAAGGCGGGGTTCAGCGTTGATACAACCTATACAGCCAGAGAAGCCGCGATCCTGGGCGAGCAGGAGGATTATCGGGCCGCCGTTCTTGATCTTGGCCTGCCTGACGGCAACGGATTAGACGTATTAAGGAAGTGGCGAAAACACAAGATCGCCTTTCCGGTGCTCATTCTCACAGCAAGGGGCGACTGGCATGACAAAGTTGAAGGCCTCAAAGCGGGGGCAGACGATTACTTGGCAAAACCCTTTCAGACCGAGGAGTTGATTGCCCGGCTCAACGCCATTGTGCGCCGAAGCGAAGGGCGTATTCATTCAATGGTAAAAGCCGGACGCTACGAATTGGATGAGAATCGTCAGAGCTTGAAGTCCGACGACGGCAAGGAACACAGCCTCACCGGCACCGAATTTCGCCTGCTGCGCTGTCTGATGAGCCGTCCCGGCCATGTTTTCTCGAAAGAGCAGCTAATGGAACAGCTTTACAACTTGAACGACACTCCGAATGAGAACGTGATCGAAGCTTACATTCGCCGATTGCGGAAACTGGTTGGCAACGACACCATTGCAACCCGTCGCGGCCAGGGATATCTGTTCAATGACGCTGTTTAGTAAGCCGAGATCTGTCAAAGGCACGTTGCTTTTATTGCTACTGCCTGCCGGCATTGCGTTAATGGGGCTTGCATGGCTGGTTCACGGCCTCTTACTGGACCGAATGTCCCGGGAGTTCGTGGAGACACGTCTCAAAGATGAGGTCGCCTTTCTGGAGCACCAGATTCGTGATTCTGGCGGTCAATTGGATAGCCTCCAGACCGGTGACTACTTTCAGGAAGTCTTTCACCACGCCTTCGCCATACATTCTCCGTCCAAGACTATCATTTCCCCGGATTCGTGGGCGCCGGTGTTAACGTCGTTGATTGAATCAGCGGAGGATGGAACCCTTCGTGTGCAGAACGGAGATACAGTCGAAGGACCCAAGAACATTCTTGCGTACCGAAAATCGTTCCAGATGGACGATACGCCGATTGTAGTGATCGTGTCCGAGGATCTCGGCGCACTGAAACGCAGCCAGGCAGAGTTGCACGCGTGGACGGCCATTGTCTCTATTCTGCTGATTCTGCTCCTGGTCGTTGTGATCTGGTTCGGTATCAATTTGTCCATGCGCCCTGTCGTCGAGCTAAAGGCTACGCTAAAGCGACTTCAAGATGGCAAGGTTTCTCGGATTCATGTTCAGGCGCCTGAGGAGTTTCGACCACTAGTCCAGCAGCTCAACCAATTACTCGATTCGCTTGATCAACGACTGGAACGGTCAAGGGATGCGCTGGCGAATCTCTCTCACAGCGTCAAGACCCCGATTGCGGCCGTCCGGCAGGTTCTTGAGGACACCAGCCGTCCACTCTCCAACGATCTCCGCCTTCAGATGACCTCGAGACTCAATGACATCGACAAACAGCTTGAAGCCGAGATGCGCCGAAGTCGCTTTGCAGGACCACAGGTTGGAAAAAGCGCTTACCCTCTGAAACAGGCGAGGGATCTACTTTGGATGCTGGGGCGGCTATACCCGGAAAAGTCCTTTGAACTGTCGAGTTCTCTGCCGGAGGAAGCCCGCTGGCCGATTGAGGAACACGACCTGAATGAAATCATGGGCAATCTCCTGGACAACGCAGGCAAATGGTCAGAACGATGTGTAGAGCTGTCACTCGTTCAGAATTCCGGAACACTGAAGATCTGCGTGACAGACGATGGGGCAGGCGTCCACGAGGCAGAAATCAGCAAGCTGGGTCAACGGGGATTGCGGCTGGACGAGCAGACCCCAGGCCATGGCCTTGGGCTGGCGATTGTTCGAGAGATTGTCGAACGCTACAGTGGAACCCTCCACTTCTCACCTGCTCCGAAAAGTGGGTTGTCCGTGATAGTTGACCTTCCCAGGGCGGTGCCGGTGATCAATCGTTGACCCGGCCACCTGGTATGTGGTTAAGCGATCACATGTGGATAGTGTTTGTATAGAAAACTTTCCTCACAGTAATGCCTTTTTCAAGCTAGATTCAGCTTCGTCTGTTGTTATAGCGGGTCGCTTGAAGTCCGATCTCTTAGCTAATTTTGATTTGCTCTCGA
The DNA here is from genome assembly GCF_054968585.1 of Marinobacter sp. G5_S1_61_S3. NCBI lineage: Bacteria > Pseudomonadati > Pseudomonadota > Gammaproteobacteria > Pseudomonadales > Marinobacteraceae > Marinobacter > Marinobacter sp. G5_S1_61_S3. The sequence goes on from NZ_JBQKUK010000013.1 coordinate 92,671, forward strand.
GAAGGGCGACAGCCACAATTTTCCAACATCCAGAGACGGCGCTTATAGATGAAGGTTCTAATTGTCGAAGACAACGCGGTACTCGCAGAAAAAATCTCCGTTTGGCTTGCGAAGGAAAACTTTACTGTAGATGTTGCCCAAAACGGAAAAGAGGCAAATTTCTTCGTAGAGACAAGCAGTTATCAGGCGATCATTCTGGATATAGGACTGCCCGACGAGAACGGGCTTTCTTTGATGCAAAAATGGAGAAGCAACGGCAAAGATGAAGCCATCCTGATTCTAACTGCCAGGTCCAACTGGACAGAGAGAGTTGAAGGCTTGAATGCCGGGGCAGACGACTATCTTCCAAAACCGTTCGAATTTGATGAACTGAAAGCTCGACTTAGCGCCATCATAAGAAGAAAAGACGGGCGAACAACTGATAAGATAGCGGTTGATGGGTTTCTTCTAAGTTCAACCTACAGAACGCTAACAACCCCTGATCATAAAGAATTCAGGCTAACCGCAACAGAGTATCGCCTTCTTCAATGCTTCCTTCGATCTCCTGACAGAGTCTTTTCCCAGGATGATCTTGTTGAATCACTTTACAATATCGAAAGATGCCCAACGCGAAATGTTGTTCAGGTATATATTGCGAGGCTTAGGAAAATACTTGGGAAAAAAAGAATAAAAACGTTGAGAGGGCAAGGTTACTATTTCGCGAGAGAGACCCACTAAAAAATTTATACTGCGAGTCACGTCAGTAACTCTCACCTGACTCGCAGAAAACCAAAAAATTACTGTTTCTTCAATAGATCAGCAACTAGCTCCTTGATTACTCGATGCTCTTCCTTCAACTTCTTGACCGTCTCGCTTTCTTCAGAACGATAGTCGGAGGACCGTTCATCGATGCTCTTATCAGGGTAGCTTCTTGCCTCATTATACCTATCTGCTTGTCCGCCATTGCTGCCTGCGAGGGCTATGGAAGCCCCGGTTCCTAGAAAAGATGCTATTAAAATTACAGACACTTTTTTCATAAACAGCTCCGATATGTCATTCTATTCAACCAACGAAATTCAATCGCCTTACGCAGTTAGTAGAACATCGAAACCTTAAACACATTTGAATGTGGACGTATTTTAAAGATCTTCACATTCCGTAAACTACAGGCCCACAGCTATTCAGGCAGATTTTGACAAGACTAAACGAACGACCAAAGCACAACCCCTCCAGCGTCAGGTGAGTTGCGACACGCATCAATCCCATCTATGCTTTCAAGCTCAGTCGCCTCTCTAGCCCGCAGCTAGCTCCTCCCGCTCAATCGACCATAACTAATACCATGACAGCGCAGAAAAGCATCCGAAAAACTGCACTCCAATATGGCATCGTTTTCAGCCTCTTGTATTTTCTACTAATTTTTTTCTCGCACACTTATGTAATAGAGCAGCTCTCGAACGAGTCCAGAAAACATCGCCTTGACAAGGAGGTGGAGAGTTTTCAAACCATCATTGAAAACGAAGTTCCGACGCCCGACGAGATTGGCAGCATGATTGATCGATTCCAATTGCTACTGGAGCACGCCCTCGTCGTCGAAATGAAAGACGGAAGCATCATTGCCAGTAGCAACATAGATCAAACAACGTTGCGCATGGTTTCAAGAAAGCCGGCGGGCTTTGTAGAAATATCCCAAGGTGCAGATGGCCTTCTTGGATTGAAACGAGGTGTCGGAATTGATAGTCCGCTTTCGTCAGTCACCATCCTGGAAATGGAAAGCGGACTAGCTGAGCGATCCAGTGGGGCTCACCTGACCTTGCTGGCTGCCTCCGCATTATTACTTTTTGTTCTCTTGGCTCTGGTAGGCACCACTACTTACCTCGCTTTGAAACCGATCGAACACATCAAGGAAGACATGAGGAGACTGCAATCTGGCAAACAACCTCGTTTGAATCCTGACGCACCAGAGGAGTTCAGTCCGCTGATCAAACAGTTCAATAACCTACTTGAACTAGCAAGTCGTCGCCTTGACCGCCATCGCCGCCTCAATTCCGATCTTTCTCACATGGTCAAGACCTCGATCTCTGCCAATCTCGCAATCTTGTCAGACACTGGTTCATTACCTCCGTCCCGCGACGACATAGAGTTCATGACCTCCAACCTAAAGGATCTAAGCCGGTCCTTGAACTACCGCATGAGCAAGGCAGATATCTCCGGCAGGCAGATGGGGCAAACATGTTTGCCGATTGAAATAGCGAACAACGTCATTTCTGTCATGGAAAAAATCTTTCCCGATAAGAGTTTCCGTATCAATACATCCTTGCCGAATAACTTCAGTTGGCCCATGGAGCGTCAGGACCTATCAGAGTTATTCGGTAACCTGCTCGAAAACGGCGGGAAGTGGAGTCAGGCTGAGATTGACGTTTCAATAAGCCAGACCGATTCCGGGCTAACGATAGAAGTTGCAGACGACGGCCCTGGGATTACTCCAGAAGCGGCCTCAAAAGTGATGGATAGAGGTTCCCGGCTTGACGAAACCGTTTCTGGATTTGGATTGGGACTGTCCATCGTGTCCGAAATACTAGAAGACAATTTCGGACGGATGAACATTGGCCCCTCAGAAACAGGGGGCGCCAGGATTACAGTTGTGCTTCCTTTCCCAGAGTAGAGCACAACCATAATTCCTCCGCCCCGCTATGACGGAGGGATTACCCTCCCCTGCTGGCGATCAAAACTGTGTATTTCCACCTCTCTTCTACCGTTGCATATCATCGAGTTTAGCCCTTGAGAAGCGCGTGAATAGAGCCGGTAAAACAAAAAGCGTTAGGAAAGTCGCAGTCACGAGACCACCTACAATCACGCTGGCCAGTGGCTTCTGGATTTCCGCACCCACGCCCGTCGACAATAGCATCGGTATCAAACCGAGTGCCGAGGTTATTGCTGTCATCAAGACAGGGCGCAAACGGGAGACGGCACCTTCAAACACCGCGGCATCCACGCTTAACCCATCCTGTATTCGCTGATTGATGCTTTCGACCATAACGACCCCGTTAAGCACCGCCACACCGAACAGCGTGATAAATCCAACGGAACTGGGCACTGAAAGATACTGACCGGAGATCCAGAGTGAAAAGACGCCACCAATAACGGCAAGCGGCACGTTGACCAGAATCAACAATGCTTGACCGACCGAACTGAAAGCAAAGTACAGCAACAGCGCGATCAGGCCCAGAGATACAGGAACCACAATGGTCAATCGCTTCTGAGCTCGCTGCTGGTTTTCAAACTGACCACCAATATCAACCGAGTAGCCGGGGGGAAGGTTCACTTCTGACGCGATGGTATCCTGAATATCGGCAACCACACTGCCCATGTCACGACCCTGCACATTGGACTGAATGACCACACGGCGCTGAACGTCATCGCGGCGCACCTGAGGCGGGCCAGACTCAATAGACACATCGGCCACATCGCCGAGTCTCACCCAGGCTCCGGACGGCGCCTGTAACCTGAGATCGGCAATGGCATCCCGGTCTTCCCGGAAACGTTTGGCCAGACGCACATAGATATCATACCGCTCATTTCCGTTGATGATCTGGCCAGCGGCGGCACCACCCAGTCCATCCCGGACGACACTCATCACATCAGACACGGCGAGTCCGTACCGGGAGAGTGCCTGACGGTCAGGCTGAACCACCAACTGCGCTTCACCAGCAATCTGCTCCATGGCCACGTCTCGTGTTCCCTGAACTGTTCGGACCGCCGCTTCAATCTTCTGGCCTTTCTCCGCCAGTACGTCGAGATCCGGGCCAAAGAGTTTGATGGCCAACTGCGCACGAACACCTGACAACAATTCATCAACCCGAGTCGCGATAGGCTGAGAAAAGTTAAACAGTAGCCCCGGGTGCTGTTCGAGCTTCTCCTCAAACAGAGCCTGCAATTCATAGCGATTACTGGCGCTGGTCCACTCCGAAGTGGGTTTTAAGCCAATATAGATCTCTATATTGTTAACGGGCTCCGGGTCGCCGCCTATTTCTGCTCGGCCAGCCCGGGATAGAGCGTAAGTCACTTCTGGAAACTCCATCAACATGGCTTCCAGTTTTGGCGCAACTTCAAGCGCCGTATCAAGGCTTGATGAAGGGGCGAGCGTCACCCGGAGGTTGATCGTTCCTTCTTCCAGCTCAGGGACAAACTCAGTGCCGAGTCGAGGCACGACCAGAGCCGCCAGCACCACAAGAACAGCGGCAGCACCGACAACAGATCTGGTGTGTTTTAGCGACCAGTCAAGGCCCTTGCGGTAGAGCTTCTCAAGAGGTTTTAAAACGAAGCTTTCCCGCTCCCGAATACCCTTGCGAAACATAAACGAAGCCAACGCAGGCACAACCACCAGAGCGACGATCACAGCGGACACAATGGCCAGCATGATGCTGATCGCCATTGGCTGGAAAAGCTTGGCTTCCACACCTTCAAAACTGAACAGAGGCATGAAAACGACCAGAATAATCGCCGTCGCGAAAAAGATGGGGCGCGCCACTTCCCGACCGGCTTCCTGGAGTCTAAGCGCAATGCCATGATCATCATGTGACGCGTCCAACGGATCGGGGTCGTTTTCAACCAATTCATCCCGATGGGCGTCATGCTCAGCATCGGGATGCGTCAGATGTTTGAACATGTTCTCGACCATAACAACAGAGCCGTCCACCAGCATGCCAATTGCCACAGCAATGCCGCCCAGAGACATCAAGTTGGCCGAGAGACCGAACCAGGCCATGATCATCAGCGCAATACCGATAGAAATCGGTATAGAAAGCAGCACGAGCGTTGTTGCCCGAAGATTCATCAGACACAGGGCAAGCACGATAGCAATGAACACAAAAGCCAACAGAAGCGCATTGGTCACCGTCTCTACGGCCTTGGTCACCAGATCCGCCTGGTTGTAATAGGGCTCAAAACGAACCCCACTCGGAAGCGCCTGATTTATGCGATCAATGCGGGCCTCGATGCCGTCGATGGTGGCTTTTGTATTGGCCCCCATTCGTTTGAGTACAATGCCAGAAACCACTTCACCCAGTTGTTCAACTTGACCGTCTTCATCCTTCCGGGTCATGGTCACCGCACCCTGGCGAATTTCAGTGCCCAGCGCTACTTGGGCGACATCGCTCACCGTCACTGTAATGCCATCACTGGTTTTAACGGGCACTTGACGGATCTGCTCCAGCCCCTGCTCGCCATTACCCAGCCAGCCCATACCGCGAATAACCAACTGCTCCTGTCCGCGGCCCATATACCAGCCCCCAACATTGGAGTTGTTGTTCTCCAGGGCGTCCATGACGTCGTTCTGTGATAAGTCATAGGACAGCATTCGCGCCGGGTTCAGGTTGACCTGGTATTGACGGACCTCCCCGCCAAACGACAGAATCTCTGTTACCCCTTCGGCGGGTATCAGCAACAGCTTGACCAGCCAGTCGTGCAAGCTGCGTAATTCCATTGCGTCGTACCCAGAATCCGGGTCAGCTATTAGCAAGTACTGGTAGACCTGGCCGAGACCGGACGTATTCGGGCCCATTTCAGGCACCCCGACCCCGTCCGGAATCAGCTCCCGCGCGGCCTGCAACCGCTCGAATACCAGTTGGCGCGCGAAATAGATATCCGTGCCCTCTTTAAAGACCACGGTGACACCAGACAACCCGGTTTTGGAGATGGACCGAACCTCCTCAACATCCGGCAATGCATACATCACCGCTTCAATGGGATAGGTGATCAACTGCTCGACTTCCTCAGCCGCAAGTCCGGGCGCCTCTGTATTAACAGCAACCTGGACGTTTGTAACGTCAGGGAAAGCATCAAGATTCAGTTTTGGGATCTGAAACGCAGCCGTGGCGATAAGCACTGCAAGCGCAATAAGAACCAACAGGCGGTTCTGAACCGCCCAGTCGACAACTCGGTTGAACATAATGGCTCCCGGAATCAGTGGTTGTGTGGGTCAAAGCCGCCTTTGGCAATTTCAGAGGCCACAAAAAACGCGCCCCGCGAAACGATCCGTTGGCCCGCAGTCAGGCCGAAAATTTCACGGAGTCCGCCAATTGAGCGACCCAGTTCCACTTCCACAGGCTCATACTCCCCTTCAGCCTCTTCCACATAGACCGTCCAGTCGCCATCGGCGCCTCGCATCAACGCACTCTCCGGCACCGCAAGCACCGGCTCCGTGGTTTTAAAAAGGAAATACACATCTGCAAACATTCCGGGATGGAAACGATCTTCAGGATTGTCCAGCTCCAACCGGACAATCCGCGTGCGGGTCACAGCGTCAATGGTATGAGCTTCCTGGGATACCGTTGCCGCAGCCACACGACCTGCAACTCTTACTTCCGCTTCTGCCCCTTGCTTAAGGACAATGTCGGAGTTTGCTGGCAGGTGAGCCTCTACCCAAAGTTCGCTTTCATTAGCCAGAGTCACCAGCGGTTGGCCTGCCTCAACTCTTTGTCCCTGCTCAAACTCATCGGTCAGCACTGCGCCATCCACGCGAGCCCTGAGCGTGTATTCACCGAGACTACCTACGCCGCTGGCCTTCAACGCACCAATGTCATCATCGTTTAGCCCATAAGCAAGCAGAGTTGCCCTCGCCGCTTCAATATTGGCTTTCGCGGTATTGAACCGTTGATCACCAACCACGGAACGACCCAGTCCGCTGATTCGCTCCCATTCAGGAAATGCTTTCCTGTAATCAGCCTGCGCCTGTGCCACCGTCTCACTGAACAGGGTTACCAGTTGCTGACCTTTGGTTACGTGCTCACCCAATTCCACGTGACGTCTCAACACCACCGAGGCAACCCGGGGGGACACGTGGTAGCTGGTATAGCCGTTGGTCAGCAGCTCACCGGGAGCGTAGATTTCATAGTCAACGCGCTTGCTCTCGAGGGTTGCTACCTCAATGCCGGCGAGCTCTTTCTGTTTGGCATTGATGCTTGCGGTAGTTGCTTCTTCATGACCACCATCGCTCTCCTCTTCGTGACCATGACCTTCTTCCTCTTCATGCTCACGTTCTTCAGCATGCCCGCCCTCATGCTCATCCTCTTCACCGGTGCCTTCTCGATGATCGTCGCCTCCGGCGGCATGATCATGGCCCGCCTCGTTATGAGTATCTTCCTCTGCCTGCACCAATGAAGGGGGAGCTATAAACAGCGTCAAAACAAATACTGAAATCAGAGTTTTTTTCATGATGAATATCCAGTTTCCAGAATATTATTGGAAGGGGGTGGTCAGTTCGCCTGACTGGCTCAATAGCTCAATCAGGCCCAGCTGCGCCAGCTTTTCCAGTTCAATACCGGTTTTCAGGCTCTCCGCGCGCTGGCCCAGCGCCTGGAGATACTCAGAGGTGGAGAGGTCGCCGACCTGCCACTGCTTCTCAAGCAAATCGGCACTTCGCTGTACACGCCCCTGGGATAGTTCTTTCCATCGACGGAGTTGCTTGTCGTATCGCTTCCAGGAAGCGCGAGCGCCTGCCAGGTCGTATTGTTGTTTCCGGTAGAGCGCCTGAAACCGCGCTTCGGCCTCCAGAGCCCGTCGATTCGCAGCCCGGATTTCAGCGCCGTAGTTATTACGGACGTTCAGAGGGATCGAGAATGTCAGGCCAACCACGTTCTCGCCGCCGTCACGCCCTCCGCTCAGCCCTACTGTCGGCGATGCTGTGGCTTTGCGTCTGGCAACCTCTGCCTCACTTTTCAGCACCTGCCACTCGGCTCGAGCGGCTGCAATTGACGGGTGTGCCAGCAGATCAGCCTCACCAATCTGGGACTCCAGCGCTGACCATATATACTCGGGGATTCCCCCATCCTGAAACCTCCAGTCCGGCAGACGTTCTCTAACCTGAGTTTCTGCCCGATCAACTGCGGCCTTTGCCTGGGCGACTTCGCTCAACTGACGGGATAGATTTAAAAACAGAAGCTCTGCGTCGGCACGCCCCAGATCACCTGCCTGCTGGCGCTGTTCAACCTGGTCCAGCAAGGCATCCAGGCGCTGCTGTTGGGATTCAGCAATTTCCTCAAACAGCGTAGTAGCGCGCCACTCGACAAGCGCAAACAATGATTCAGACGTTTGTGTCAGAACTGCTTCGCTCAAGCCAGCTTGCGCAGAAAGCCTGATCAGCTTTGCCTTCTCCTTTAATGCGCCCTGTTGATCAGACCAATCGATCGTTTGTGACAGTCCTGCCTCAAAGTTATTCTCACTGCCCGTTCTGTCTGCTCCCACGGACAATTCCGGGTTATACAGCGGTTGTTCGCTTGCCTCAGCCTCCTCTTTCCGCGCTGCCGCCTGCTCTGTCGCTGCCAGTACCTCCGGGTGCTTGCTTATCTGGCCATTGAGCCAATTCGCCCAATTAACAGTCTCCGCTTGACCTAACAGAGGAATGGACAATAGTACTGAACACAGCAACGCCCGAGGCGAGTGCTTGCTTGCCTTCATCGTCTTTCTCCCGAAGCGATTAATAGCCAAAAATCATAGGTGTAAGGCGCCTATGACGAGGTAGGAAAAGATCGAGATAATAAGTGCAAACTTTGAAATGAGTTTGAATTCGGAAAAACAGTTCAGATATGAGTCGCTAAAAACTCTTTGTAACGCTTCTCAATGAGGCTAAGAACGGCAGCTCGCGACCAATCGCCGCGATGCCACCGTCTCATTCCAGGAAGGGGCTAGATTGAAGTGGGTTGGAGTGCGCTTTCGTCGGTCGCACCGTCTTCAATACGAACGGCCTGGACCAGGCGGGATACAAGTACCTTGCCATCCCCCGGGTGCCCATCCCGGGTCCTGCTCGTTCGCACAATGATGTCCACAACTTCATCGGCAACAGCATCGGTCGCTACATCTACTTCCAGCTTGACCATCTGCACTTTCTCCAGAGGCGATTCATCGCCAACCAGATGACCAAATTCGTTGAGAGACACGACAGCAATGCTTGCCACCCCCTTAACTTTGGCCAGAGCATCAACCACATGCTCTGCCATCACTTCTCTGACATACGCTTTTATTTCATACATAAACCGCCTCCTGACTATCAGACTTCAACGTCACGACGTTCGGATGCAAACCACTGATACACGCTGGGCAACACTACCAACGTCAGCAGCGTTGACGTGATCAGACCGCCAACCACAACCGTTGCCAGTGGCCGTTGGACATTAGAGCCAATGCCATCTGCCAGCAGCAGGGGAATCAGCCCCAGAATAGCCACAGAGGCTGTCATCAGAACCGGCCGCAAACGGCGTTGAGCGCCCAGCTTGACTGCTTCAATGACTTCGTAGCCTTCGTCCCGCAACTGATTGATGTAGCTCACCATTACCACACCGTTCAGTACGGCTACGCCAAACACCGCAATGAACCCCACAGCAGCGGGCACGGAGAGGTAAAGCCCCGTCACAAACAACGCGACAATGCCACCAGTAACCGCAAAGGGCACATTCATGAAGATCAGCGCCGCATAGCGAAGACTACTGAATGCAGAAAAGAGAAGCAGGAAAATAAGCGCCAGAGTAATGGGCACAACGATCGCTAGCCGCGCCATGGCCCTTTCCTGGTTCTCAAACTGACCGCCGAACTCCACGAAATACCCCGGCGGCATATCCACTTGCTCCTCAATCCGCTTGCGCAAATCCTGAACAACACCGCCCATATCGCGACCACGCACGTTCATCTGCACGTACTGACGGCGACTGGCATTGGAGCGTGAAATTTTCTTGGGGCCTGCGTACATTTCAACATCGGCCACCCGTGAAAGCGGGATAAGCTCGCCACTGTTGCCCCTGAGGGGAAGCTTTCTGATTTCATCGATGGACCCGCGATAGGACTCTTGCAGCCGGGCGAAAATCTCAAATCGACGGACACCGTCGAAGACCAGCCCGGCGCCTTTACCACCTATACCGGTTTCAACCGTACTCATCAGGTTATCGACGCTGATGCCGAACTGCGCCAGCACTTCACGGTCGGGGCGAATAACGATCTGTTTTTTACCCGCACTCTGCTGAGCGCGGACGTCCGTTGCACCCGGCACCTCTTGCGCCAGTGCCGCCACTTCCCTGCCGATCCGGCCCAACTCGTCCAGGTCGTCGCCGAAAATGCTGGCAACCAGTTGCGCCTGAACGCCTGACAGGAGTTCGTCGGTTCTGAGCTGAATCGGTTGGGACAGATTGTTGGCAAGCCCGGGAACCCGCTCATCCAAAGCATCCGCAATCCTGCTTTGGAGATCCTCGTAGCTCACGTCCTCTCGCCACTGATCCAGGGGCTTCAGATTGACAAGCGTCGCAACAACGTTCACAGGTTCAGGATCACCACCGACCTCGGCACGACCGATCCTGGCATAGGTGCCGGTGACCTCTGGAAATTCGTCTACAACGGACTGAATCCTTTTGCCATATTTGATGGCGGATTCAAGACTGGCTCCAGGAGGCAGTGTCGATCGAATCTGGAACGTGCCTTCCCTGAGCGTGGGCACGAATTCGCTCCCGAGATAGGGAAACAGCAGAAGACTGCCGGCAAAAGCAATGACGGCAACGCCCATCACAATCTTAGGGGCTTTGACGACAGTATTCACTACCGGCTTGTATAGCCGGTTCAGGAACAGAACCAGCTTCGGCTCTTTGTGACGCCCGCCCATCTTGAATGACAGGGAGGCCAGAACAGGCACCAACGTCAACGCGAGTAACAGCGCACCGACCAACGCAAAGCTGATGGTGTAGGCCATGGGCGAAAACAGCTTGCCCTCAACGCCCTGTAGCGTAAACAACGGAAGAAAAACGATGATAATAATGCCAATCGCAAACACGATCGGACGGGCCACTTCCCGGGCTGACTCACCTACAAGCCTCAGAACGCTGATCTTTTCATCGGATCGCTCCTCAAGGTGTCGGAAGATGTTCTCTATCATCACGACAGCGCCGTCCACCATCATGCCGATGCCGATAGCCAGCCCCCCCAGACTCATCAGGTTGGCCGACAGGCCCGACATGCGCATAGCAATGAACGCAAAGAGTACAGACAACGGCAACGTCGCCACCACGATCAGTGTGGAACGAATATTTCCTAGGAACAGATAGAGAAAAACCAGCACCAGAACCGAGCCTTCAAGCAGCGCTTTCTCGACAGTGCCTATAGCCTTGCCCACCAAGTCTGCCTGAGAGTAGTACGCTTCTATTTTCAGCCCTTCGGGAAGTGACTTGTTCAGATCATCGATTTTTGCATTGACGTCCTCAAGTACCTGACTGGTGTTGGTCCCGATCAACTTCATCACGTAGCCGCCCACGGATTCCTCACCTGAGGACACCTCTGCGCCACGACGAATTGCCGGTCCAAGGCCAACCTCCGCCACATCCTTGACGTAAATAGGAGATTCTCCCTCACTTTTGGACACAATGATGTTCCGGATATCTTTGATGCCTGCGGTACCGGAGTTGACCCAGCCGTAACCGCGGACAATGTACTCTTCACCTCCGCGAGTAATGAATGAGGCGCCGACGTTACGATTATTCTGGGTGAGGGCGCCGCGAACATCAGACACCGTCAGGTTCCTTGCCTGAAGCTTCTGCGCATCAATATTGACCTGGTACTGCTTTACCTCGCCGCCGATAGAAAGCACACCGGTTACGCCCGGCACGGTCCTGAGCTGGGGTTTGACAATCCAGTCCTGAATCGTGCGAATTTCCTGCAGGCTGTATTGCTCTTTATCCTCAGCTTCCAGGGAATACATCAGGATGCGCCCAAGACCGCTTGCGATGGGCCCGAGTTCAGGTTCCCCCATCCCTTCGGGAATCTGGCGCTTGGCCTCGGATAGCCGTTCGTTAACTAGCCGCCTGGCGAAGTAGATATCGGTGCCATCTTCGAAATAGATGGTCACCCGCGAAAGTCCGAAAATCGACGTGCTCTGCACTTTTTCTAACTTGGGAATACCATACATGCTGATCTCAACGGGATAGGAAATCAGCGTTTCGATATCAACCGGCGACAATCCAGGACTGGTAGTGAATACCTGAACCATGGTCGGTGTCGCGTCCGGAAACGCATCCACCGGCAGTTTTTGAAATGAAAATACGCCGGCAACGATCACGGCGATAGCAAAGACAAGCGTCATCAGACGATTGTTCAGCGCATAATTCACAATTGCGTTGATCATGCTCCCCCCGAGTATTAGTGTCCGTGAGCGGCGCTGCGGCCACTGGCGGTAATGGCCGACATCAGATCAAAAGCGCCCACTGAGACCACTTCCGTGTTTGCGCTGATGCCGGACTTAATTTCTATCCAGTCGTTAGCCTCCTTGCCAAGAGTGACTGGAACCGCCTTGTAGGCTCCCCCTTCATTACCCGGAACAAATACAACGGACTCGTCATCGATGGTTTGCACGGCATCGTGTGGAACTAGGGGCAGTGATGCCGCCGATTGAGTCATGACTCTCGCTTTGGCATAGGTATTTGGACGAAGGTCGCCGTTGGGGGATTCGAGTACAACGCGAACCGGAATGGTGCGGGTTTCCTCATCAAGCTCATTTGAGATCCAGGACACTTCCCCGGTGTGAAAGCGGTCTGCAACCGACTTTGAGAAGACCTGAACTTCATCTCCGACGGATACCCTGCCAATGTCAGTTTCGGCAACTTGCAACATCACCCACACCACAGAGGTATCAGCTACGGTAAAAGGCGTATCTGAAGAGCTTAAGGTTTGGCCCAACCGGGCATCCATGCGCTCAATGCGACCTTGGATAGGAGAACGGAGCTCGTACTGTGCGAGACTGCTATCTGCGCCTGACGAATCACTGCCAAAAACCGCCAGTTGCTCACGAATCGAATCGTACTCCGCTGTAATCTCAAGATAAGCGGCCTTGGCGTCCAAGAACTCTTCTTCGCTGGTGAAGCTTTCACTCCGCAATTGCTTTTCTCGCTGATACTCCGCAGTCGCGGCTTCTTTCCGAGCTTTCAACGAGTTCAGGCGGGAACGAATGCGGGCCAACTCAACGCTGTTCAACGCGGCCAACAACTGGCCTTTTTCAACCTGGTCCCCCAGATCAACAGCCAGTCTCGTAAGCTTTCCCTGCAATAGCGGCCCTACCTCAGCGACGCGATCCGGAACATAGCGAACTTCAGCTGGCGCAGTAACGATATTGTCAGCACGGCCTCGGGGCACCGTTACAGTCTGCACGGAGAGCAACTCCCTCTGCTCTGGGGTCAGATGAACTTCGCGGGCCTCACTGCCTTCAGACGCGTGCCCGGCCTCTCCCTTTTGGTGCTGCCCTCCTTCGGCTTCTTCGGCGCCGTACGCCAGTGGCTGATAGACCAGAAAACTGATCGCGACAAACAATATCTGCATATTTCGAATCATCTAAACACCTTCGACGTAAAAGAATCTTCAACCATTAATTTTCTTGTCATCAGGAACCGGATGACATTGAAAGGGCACCACCGGTGCTCACTTCCAAGGCCCGGACGGCGTCGATATAGTCGTGTTGCACTTGGACGTATTCCTGCCTCACCGATAAAAGATTGTCCTGGGCGGCCAGGACATCGGAAGCATCGACTTTTCCCGCTTGAAGGGCTTTCTGCATCAGTTCCAGCGTTTCCTCCGAACGCTCGAGAATCGACTCGTTCATCTGGCGCAATCTGTGCGCGGCGGATTCGTACTGGGCCACAGCGGATACGACCTGGCGCTCAGTCGCCAAACGCAGCGCCTCAGCCTCAAGCTCGGAGATTCTTAACTGAGCCGAAGCCTCCCTTTTTTCACCGGAGTAATCATGAAACACGGTCAGAGGCATCGACACACCTGCACCAAAAAGGTTGGATCTTTCCTCCCGCTCGTAGAATCCGAACACTTTCAGGTTCGGAGTCGTTAGACTCTTGGCCAGTTTCAAACTGGACTCATTCGCAGCAATTCTGGCGGCTGCCGCTTTCAGATCCCCTCTCTGGCGCTGAGCCGTCGCGACAAGCCGATTAGTTGGTGGCAAGTTGGCACGAGCTACATTAAGTTCTCCCGCGACCCCTACCGCATCGGAGGGGGACACCCCAAGAACTTCCGTCAGGTCAATTTTTGACTGCCTAAGCTTTTGCGCCGCTTCGGCCTTTTGGTTCTTAGCTCTTGCCAAGCCAATGACGGCGGTATTGAGCTCAATCCTGGTCTGCTTGCCCCGCTCAACGGACACCTCAACCAGCTCTTTGGTTCGCTGCATCAGCTCAACGGTGCGGGTTGCGGTTTCCAGCTCTTTCTGAGCAAGCAGTATCTTGAAGTAGGCTGACCGCACTCGGGCCTTGGTCGCCACCTTCAGGTATTCAAGTTCCTGCTGTTGAGAAGTGAGAGTGCTCTGAGCACGCGACTGACCGAGATCGCCCCGATTGCCCATCCAGACTTCCTGAGTAACCCGAACCTCGTAATTCAGTGACTGATCCGCCTGATCTGGATTGTCACGGCCACTCAGCTCAAGCTCGGGGTTGCTGGGCGCCCAGCGGCTGGCATGATCGAGCTCAGCCTCTTGCATGGACACCGCAGCCCTCCTCAAAGCCAACACCGGGCTATTCTCAAATGCCATTACCATTGCCTCTCTCAAGGAGACAGCCTGGCTGGCCTTGGCTCGTTGGTACTCCTTGAGTGAAACGCTCTCCCCGGCCGTGGCCGCCGCCGAAGGCATGACGTTCAAGACTCCGGGTACTATCAGCACCCACAACAACAGTCGTTTGTTCATTCAATATCATCCTGGCTATTTGACTGAGATACATGAATCAGCGTTTTCGCCGTAAATGCCAGGACGACCCTACAGACAGACCTTTAAATCAGTCTGAATTCGGCGCCATCAAACCTAAACTCGTACGGAGTTCAACGAAACTATGGCGGGGTATACGCCAAAAAGAGGTGAAAGAAAGAGACAAAAGAGGAGGGCATCGTCCAGCGCATGGGAGGGAGCGCAGATAAAAAACGACGGGCCTATTTCAGCCCGTCGTTGGGTCCAATTATGTGAAGCAACACTATGAACGATTAAAAATCGAACTGCGCAGCCAGTTGCAGGCGAGTGTTATCAGCAGATTCGCCATTGGCCAACTCTTTGTCTGCGAAGGAAAGCTCCAATCCCAGCGTTACCGGGTCAGCAACTTTGTAGAAGTTGCTGAAGTGAACGCTTTGCAGGGTTTCAAAGGAGTTTGGGAACAGATCTGCTGGCTGATCGCCCTCTACCCGCCCATAGGACAGACCAGAGGAGAACTTCGGCGTCCACTGCTGACTGATAGCAACGTTGGCACCGTATGCCTCAATGGTTTCAAGATCGCCGTTGGCGTCGATGTATGCTTCACCAATACCAGTGCGGCCAGCGCTGCTGTCGTTATTGCTGAAGGAACTGTAGATGTAACGACCCACGCCGTCACCAAAGATCGCCCCTGCCATGACCGTGGTGGCGTCGGTCAGGTTTAGCCGACCAGCGATCAAAACGCCATAACCAAAGGCGTTATCGTCGCCCGTAGCAGCTGCAGAGTCAGTCTGAAGCGAACGTGCCAGACCGGCAACTTCAATGCCACCAGCACTGCCGGCCCACTTGTACTTGGCAGTCAGATCCGGCGCATTATCGCGGGAGCCGTCAAAACCCGTTGTTTCCGGATTCTCAGCAGAAACGGAAAAATTAGCACCGCCGCCAAGAGGCATGGTGTAGCGCAACTGTGCCTGACGAATAAAAGAAACACCTACTGGACCGTCGAAATCAACCGTGGACGGATAGGCGGTAAATTGCATGAAGTTACTCCAGGTTTGACCGGCGAGCAGGCCGTTCAGCTCACCATAGGCGTGACGAAGACGCAGCCCTCTGGAGTTGGAGAAAATTTCATTACCGCCACCACCGTAGAAGTCACCTTCAACGGTCGTTTTGACATCACCCACTTCGGTTGGCGTGGTTGTCTTAATCCGAACCCGTGATTGTCGAGCATGGGCTCGGAATGAAGGGTCGCTATCGCTATTAGCAGTATCAAGGCCTGCTACGAACAGGCTGTCACCCATGTCCTGATCAAAATCATAGATCATGTCCAGCTTGACATAGCCACCGATTGTTACAGTGGTGTTAGTGCCAGGCACCATCCAACCTTCCGACCCCTTACTTTCCGCCATGTCATCCAATTGGCGCTGCAAATCATTAATCTGTGTCTGAAGTTCAGTTGCAGATTGCGCATGAACAGACGGGGCCAGCAGACCCGTAACCGCAAGCGCTAGTGTTGCTCTCATCGCTAACCTGAGTTTATTAGTTTGCATTGTAAATCAGTCTCCATGAGCTTTCGTTGTATGTCATCTGACCGGTACTTGGCCCTGAACAAACAGACAGCTAATGCGCTTCAGTTGTCGGCCACTACCGGTAAGTGGTTCATTGATCTCGCACTTTCCGCCAGAACAACGACTCGCCATTGATAGCAGATGAACTTGAAACGAAATTGAAAAAGAGCCCCCTTAATACCTTTGTATTAACGCCCCATCGCAACCGCTCTTATAACTGTGCCCTTTTCATCATCTAATTTTATTTTTTCAAGCTGAGTTAAAGTTCATCTGTTTCCATCGGGATGCAGACCATTCAACTTAAAGGTGACTCTATGAGAAAACATCTCTTGCTCACATCTCTAGCATTAACCTTGGCGGCAGGAAGTCTCCATGCCTCTGAGGCCAATGACGGCAGCCTGGCACAAAACATGCTCTCCGAAAGCAGCGTTCAGGACATGAAGAGACAGCATAGGGTAATGACTCAGGCAGCCTTATCTAAAGTAGGCATGGAAGCTCGCCGAAAATTGATGCAATCGAATAAAGACGACATTTATCACGAGATGATAAAGTCGGGCGATATTAATCTATCTAAATCAGACCAATTCTCAAAAGATCAGCTTACTCATTAGAAATAATGTCGCACCAATAGCTTTTTCGATTGAATAATAGAAACTTGTCGATACACGACATTCTAAAACCAGTTGCATCGTGAATGGTCTCCACCATTCCGTCTTGCCGCACTACTTTTGTAGTGCGGCTTTTTTAGGCCTAGATTTAGTCGATAACAAATTCTAACCACCTGCTTGGCAGACAACATGCCCAGAAAACAACAACGCCCTTCAATAAAACGGAAACTGCTTACTTTTCTGACACTAACGGGTTTCGCGTGTACCGGGCTAATATTCTTCTCACACACCCTTTTAATCGACTATATCCATGACGAGCTTCACAGGCAGCAGCTAGAGGCTGCAGCTAACCGACTCTCAAAGATGCTAACAAATGATAAAGAAGAAATTACAAAATCCTCTCTCAGAAATTTTTCATTGTCTCAATATTCTGTTCACATCGAAGACAGTCAAGGTCGGAGTTTTACAAGCGAGAACATTAAACCGAAATTACAGGTGGTAGAATCGTTCAAAAAGCCTGGAATTTTTCACATATCGGATGATGATCGCTCAATCCTTGGCTACTACAAAATATTTAATAACAGACAAGATAAACTAAGCGTTACTATAATTGAAAAAAGCTCCTACTCCCCAAACACGCTTGACAAAATTCACATTCTTATATGGATAATATCTTTTGCAATTCTCGTTACGATATCAATGATCATATTTATTGGGGTAACTATCGCACTAAAACCCTTAAAAATGATGAGTTCCCAATTAACGTCGCTTAAAAAGGGTGAGCGTAATAGACTGGATGAGAACGTACCTGAAGAATTCAATGAACTTGTCAAACATCTTAATCGTCTATTAGAGTCGTACGACAAAAAACTTACCCGTTCACGCCACCTAGCCGCAGATATTTCTCATAGCTTAAAAACCCCCCTTGCCGTCATAAACTCCATGATCAATGACGAAGCCATTCCCACCACAATCGCGAGTCAAATTAAGTCTCAACTGTCTGAAATGCACGAGCTGATCGACACTCAAATGAGAAAAACCGAAATGTCCGGTCAGTACATTGGAAAGGCGACACCGATCATTGAGAGAACTCTGGCACTGGTGGACGTAGTCAGTCGAATCTATCCTTACAAACAGATCCATCTTCAAGAAACATTACCCAGAGAGCTTGTCTGGCCAATTGATGAGCGTGATTTTAATGAGATCTTGGGTAATGTGCTTGATAACGCAAGCAAATGGTGCTCTCAGGAAGTTCATCTACACTTGAAACTTCACGATGACACTTTGACCATTCTTGTTGAAGATGACGGCCCCGGAGTAGCGTCACACCAACTCGCCGATCTTACCAGGCGCCAGAAAAGACTGGACGAAAAAACCCCTGGCTATGGCCTTGGCCTATCAATCGTTGAGGAAATCATCAATGACTACGGTGGCGCCATGCATTTTTCTATATCACCCAAAGGTGGTCTTCGGGTTCTAATCGAGCTTCCCAGAAGCATTTGACGACTACAAGGGCAACTTATCCAGCTTTAGTCAGCGACCAGTAGGCATAGCAGCCCGATACACCAACGTCTCAACGTCAAAACTGTCACTTTGAACTGAGTTTTCATCCGGCGACATAAAGAATAACTCTGTATTGCCTGATACGGGGGACACCGGAGCCGACGTTAGAAGACTTGTTGACTGCGTTTTAGGAGATTTCCCGGATCTCAGCGTCAACCAATCAACTCGAGTATCATAAACACCTATCATATCTTCGGCTGCACTGGATTCCTGTGGAATCCCGATATTAACTGCGTCCCCACCGGAGCGTACGAGCAGGTTCGGCAAAAATAGTGTTTGCCTCGGACTAAACACCAACTCAGGCGACACGTCGTAAGTCATACTCGTGCCTGACACCCGGTTTCCAATCTCATAGTCCAGATGTGGGCCCTCAGTGCCAGCAGGGAAAAATGAAACCTTCCCTTGGGAGACGGTCACCATATTCAAAGGTCCCGGTTTGTTCTGAACAACGGCACCGATTACCCGAAACACCGGCGTGTATCGGCTTAACTTTTCATGATCGGCCTTATCAAGGTCAGGCCCGTTCGGTGAGATTAATATCTCATAAACCTCTGAACCAAACCCCTGCTCTGAGTAGAAAGACTGCCCGAGAATAGTTTCCCGGCGACCGTCAGCGTCCAAATCCTGCAATCCCAAAATTAAGGGAATGAAACCGATGGCTTCGGCCTCCCCCTCGGCCAACTGGATCAAAGAACTTGAAACACTACGGCCATTCCACTGATTTAAAATGAGGTAATATGAGTTCTCTGAAACGTACCAGTCCATTCGGATAACTTTCTCCCGACGGGGCACCTCAATGGACGCCAGGCTCTGAACAGCCCCGCTGGAATCAACAAGGAAAAAGCTGAGTTTGTTTCCATGCTCCGCCGCAAAATAGTAATCGCTGCCAGAACGAAACGCGGACAACGACTTTGCGTTGATGGGCAGTCTGGCAAATGGAGACGCTAAAACCTCCTCCTCAACTGAACCTACCCGACGTTCTTCATCATCGGTCTGTACGATGCCGACCAACCAGGTGTTATTGTAGGTCGCAACGGCTTGACCTCTCCCGGTAACTTGAAAGCGCACCAATGGCACATCGTTTGACGCCTCTGGCTCGTCCCGCCACAAAAGATCAGGAAATCGGGCTTTCAACGCCGGCGTTACCGCCCTGGGGTCGCCGGCTCTGTCAGTAAACACCGCCGGGATACCGTAAAAGCGTTTCGCTACAGCTCCAACGGAGGGCATCGTTCCAAACAGCACTTTCCCTACTGCTTGATCCTTTCCGATACTCTCGATACCGATGACTGAAGGATTTTGTTCCGGGATGCCTGCATTATCAGGCTCCCGCAACACAACAAATAAATCACCCACCTCAGCAGTGGCATCGTCAACTGTGAGGGAAAGCACTTTTTGATCACGATCTACCTGAGTGACCTTTGCCTTTGCGGGATGCTCACGCTCAACCGCCTGTACCGCACCAGCTAGTAGTAGCATCAGGAACACAAATACTGCAGAACGAGTCATCATAGGAAAAAGTCACTTAATGCGGATTCATTTCGTATAACAAAAGCGGGGTGGCGCTCCCACCACCCCGCTTTTGTTAGAACTTGTACCTTACCCGACCAGCAACATGAACAATGTCCTGATCGCTTTTGCCGTCCTGTAAGGCAGTTTCCTCCAGCGCATCCATGGCATCGCCTGATGCCAGGTATGCAGCTTCTGCCGACAGCTCAAGCGAAGGGTATGGGAGGTACGAGACCTTGGAGCCAAATTCCAGTCCGAGATCTTTTGAGGACGATCCATCGGCAAGTGCAATGTCCTCAGCCAAGCGGTTGTAGACAATCATTCCGCTGACCGTAATATTGGCCGCTACTTTATGATCGAGCTGTAGCTTGTTCATGAAATACCCTTTGTCGAGGATATAGGGCGTTTCGGCGAAGTAGTCATCGCTCGTCATGTTTTCCTGAAAAATCATACTGTCGCTGAAGTCGACATCCGTGGCGATGAAGGCGTCGAAGTCCGCGTCTTGCTCATTGCCATCGCCCGATGCGTAGAGCACGGTGTACGTCAGTTGGTTTGGTCCAAATTGCAGCCCGAGCTCGCCGCGTCCCAGAAAGGTCGAAAGGTCATAGTTCGTATTGGGATTCCTAGCACCATTCAATGGGACGAAATTTACACCTTCTATTGTTCCGCTTTGGCCAATCACCGTACCCTTCACGAACATGCGGCCTAGCGACGTCTCCTGACCATAATCCATCTCCACCCCAAAGCTGGAAACGGAATATTTGGAGTTATCAGCGATACTCTTCAGTTCATACTCCCTGCTATTTACCGTACCTACTCCCTCAGCAATTTGATCATTCATCTGATAGAGATAGAATAGGCCCGCGCTCAGGTTCGGTGAGTAACGCTTGTTCAGGTTGATCGCGAAGTTGTCCGCGCCATCCCAGCCTTCGTCCTGTTCTGAGTCGACGCCGCTCTCATTGGAAGAGTCACCTCGCCCCCATAACAACTGATAGTCAAATCCAGAGCCCAGTGAGCCTTTCCAAACAGCGGCTGTGGCGGTTTCAGTCCAGACATGTCGGTTCACTGACACTGGCTGCAAGCCCAGCGATACGCGCTGGGCTAGCGTGTTGGGCACCAAGAAATCCACATAAGCCCACCGTGTTTCGATGTTCACACCATCACCGGAATAGTCGCCACCCGCCCCCTCACCGTAGCGGATGCCACCAATCTCCGTCGCGAATACACCGGTAACTTTCTTGTCGTCGGAAGTTGCCTTCGCCCAGAAGCGATATTTGACCTCGCCGAAGCTCTCGGTCGGCTCGTCATCTTTCAGCGTACCGCCACCTGAGTTACCACCAGAAAACCAGTCTCTTTGATTGGTGTAAGCCTGAAAGCGGTTATCCATATCACCGTGGAATTCAATCTCCGCTGCCGTCGCGGCCCAACTTCCCGACAGTGTTGTCATCCCTGCAATCGCAGTGGCCAGAATGTTGCGTTTCAATGTAATCCCCTCCAGTTTCTTTCTTGATTGTTTGTGATATCCGATTCGTACGGATCGTGGCGTAAATCTTAAAACCAGCTAGAACAACGGACTAAAGGTCAAAAAAAAGGCGGGAATGAAGCATTCCCGCCATTAAATAACCTTAGTTAACTCGCAAGTAGGTTCTCACACGAACCTTAAATGAACTTGAAATCCGGAAAAGATTTCAGATACGTCGGTCTCCCTGTATTCAGCGATCACGCTCGACCCTACATGGAAAACTTATGCTCGAAGCCCACACCAAATGTGGAGTCCTCAGAGTCAGCCAAGTCCGCCTCCACCTGAGACACGTAAGCATAAACCTTACTCTTGCTAGCCAGTTTATAATCGAGCCCCAAGGCCAGCAGGGTTAGCTCCTCGTTTGTTGTCTCGGCTTCTGTCAGTCCGTACTGCGCCTTGATCTTCCAACGCTCAAGGTTAACGGCACCGCCAACCAGATAAGACGTATCTTCTCCAGGGCCATCGCTTTCTTCTGCCAACTGGTAAACTGCGCCGATCTCGAAGTTGCTTAATCGGACCTTCCCTACGGTTCGCAGGATATTGAGACGACTATCGCCACTTGAATCGGCTTCCAGTGAATCTTCGATATCAGAATCGTAGGCAATACTGCCGTAGAAATGGTCGTTCTCAAACGTAAAAGAGCTGGAAACTGCATCCGCAGGTCCGTCGTTCTCTGCCCCAGCTGACTGCTCTTCACCCGGGATGACGGCAACACTAACGCCCACAGCATCAAACAGACGTGGAGAACTGTATTGAACAATGTTGCTGGTCCGATTTTCACCAGCCATGATATTTTTTATATCCGCCTGTAGGTCGTTGAACTGGTCAACCTTGCCCTGCGCTGACTTTAAAGGTGTATCAAATTTTCCCGCAATCAGTGCACCAAGGTTCGCCTGCTTGAAGCCACCGTAAATATTACGCTGCGAGAAAGTCTGGCCATCCTTATCTCCATCATCAATCGATATTTCAAATTCTGCCTTGTAGATCGCCTCCAAGCCTTCGAGGTCGGTATTGAGCGCCCCTTTTACCCCCAGACGGGACGCATTACTCTGGAGCTTCCAGGTATCGCTATTACCGTCGTCCTGGTTTTCATACGAAACATTGGCTTTGCCATACAGGATAGGACCTTCCGCCGCTAGTGCATTCATTGAAGTTACTGCAACCCCACCAAACACCAACATTGATAGACACTTTTTCATGAGCACCTCTTCAGATTAGATAGATTCAAAATGACACTTGAAGTCTTTCAAATGCTGAGTAGATGGTGCTTTGCACTTATTGCAGAGTTGTTACATTTTTAAATTTTTTCTTTGTATTTCAACAACCTAAAACAAAAACCTTTTATTATATCCTTTGACACTGAATTGAACTTGAATATAAGCGGCTGTCTTCGTACATCGCGTCGTGGGCACGGAAGCGCTTTCCGTCTGACGCCAGGTCATTCACTAAATTCTTCTGTTCGCTCCCTGTGGTGGCCCCCGCTAAACCGGACACCACCTTGTTAATTTGATGCCAGTTCTGCCCGGTATTCCCCGGGCGATCTAATTGTTCCGCCCGTTCACGCCCTTTTTCCAGCGACCGGCCTGCCAAGACAATGTTTCCGTCGATCCGTTGCCCCAAGAGTGTTGCAATAGCCGCCCCTGCAGCTCCGTGGCCACCAAGGATAAGTACGCTCTTGTTGCTCTGTCTCATCGTTGCTCAAACTCCTTTTTGACGTACTCCAGTTCAACCCTTCAGTTACTACAGGGTCAAACCGCAAGTCGTCGAATCGCGGTGGGTTCACCAGTGTCGTCAAAACTAACAACTTAACGTTGACCCTGTAGTGACTACAGGGTTTTAAATAACGGAACTTGTGCGAGAACCGGAGCCGCGAAAATGAGCAAACCCTGCGATGGACAGTGTGGCAGTGAAGATCCTGTCGTAAACAATGAGTTTCAGAGACCCGTCACCGCCGAAACAGGCAGTCAGCTCAGCACCTACAACGTGCCAAAAATGGATTGCCCTTCAGAAGAGCGAATGATTCGGATGGCGCTCACGGGCGTTTACAACATTCAGTCACTCTCATTCGACCTATCGAATCGAAAGCTGGAAATTATTCATCAGGGCGAAACAGGACCTATTACCAGCAAGCTGGAAACCCTGGGGCTGGGCGCTTCCTTGCAGAAGTCAGAAGAAGCCAGCCCTGAGTCCGTCAGGGCGGCTGAATCGTCTCATGCCAACGAGACTGAGGAATCCGGCACTTTATGGATACTGCTGGCAATCAACGGCCTGATGTTTCTGGTCGAGATGACGATGGGCCTGATCGCGCAGTCTGCTGGCCTAATTGCAGACTCGCTAGACATGCTTGCCGACGCTGCCGTCTACGGTCTTGCTCTTTACGCCGTTGGGCACGGCATCAAAATGCAGGTCAGAGCTGCGCATGTGGCTGGCATTCTCCAGCTTATCCTTGCCGTCGGTGTACTGGTTGAGGTTGGCAGGCGTTTTCTGTTCGGCAGTGATCCCCAGTCGTCAATGATGATGACCGTCGCCTCTGTTGCTCTCGTTGCCAACATCAGCTGCCTTCTTCTGATCGCAAAACACCGTGAAGGCGGTGCTCACATGAAAGCCAGCTGGATCTTTTCGGCCAATGATGTGGTTATCAATCTGGGAGTTATCCTTGCGGGGCTTCTTGTTGCCTGGACCGGTTCAAACTATCCGGATCTGGTTATTGGCGGCGTTGTGGGAGGCATTGTATTCATTGGTGCCAAGCGCATCCTTGCACTAAAAGGATAATTCGATGTCTGAACACCGTGCTAGTTTTTCTACGTTTATCTTTCTCGGCTTTTCCACACTGGTAGCGCTGGCCGACCAGCTTATTAAATGGCTCGTCCAGCAATCCATGGCTTACGGGCAATCGGTTGAGATCACTCCTTTCTTTAATTGGGTGCACGTATGGAATAAAGGCGCTGCCTTTAGTCTCTTCGCCGATGGCGGGGGCTGGCAGCGATATTTTTTTATTGCGATAGCCGTTGTCGTCTCGGCTGTTCTGGTCAAATTGATTCGGGACAGCCATAAGCGAACAGAAGCCCTGGCCTATGCGATGGTACTTGGCGGTGCATTCGGAAATGTCATCGACCGAGTTTTCCGAGGCTACGTTGTCGATTACCTGGATTTTCATTGGCAATCCTGGCACTGGCCGGCGTTCAATCTTGCCGACGTCTTCATAGTCCTGGGCGTGATCATGATTTCGGCCACTAGCTTTAGAACCCAAAAAAGTCCCGACGAACAAGTGGAAGACTCGCGCTCAAAAACGGGCAACTACGGAAGGGAGTAGGAGGAGGAATCAATGCACAGTGAATTGAAACGCTTCTTTCGTGCGGAACTTCAGGCTGCCCACGAGGCAGAAAAACGGGGCGATATCCAGTCTGCCTTCACCCATCTTGAACGCGCCCATATCCTCAGCCAGAAATACGCTCTGGCGCACGCCGCAACTCATATACGGATGCTCAAACTGGGTTGGCGGACGAGAGATGCTCGCGAAGTCGTTGGGCAGTTTACTCGAGCGATTGCTGCCTTACTCTTCTCCCGCATCTGGGTTCCGGCTGGGAACACAGGGCGCGCAAACGTCAGCGCATTCGCGCCCATGCCGTTACCTGAGGATTTAGCACGCGTACTAAAGGAAACCCACGAACGGTAGGTTTTCTCCCCAAGCAAGAGAAAAACCGACCGCAAATATTTGACCCTGTAGCTACTACAGGGCTCATAACTGTGTACAAATCCTTGTTGATAGAGGCAGACATGCACGACCACAGTCACGATCATAGCCATCATTTCGACACTCATAACCGCTCATTTGCGATTGCGGTCATACTCAATACGCTGTTTGTCGTCATCGAAGCGGTGTATGGGATTATTTCCGGCTCTCTGGCGCTGCTGGCCGACGCTGGCCACAACCTCAGCGATGTGATGGGTCTGATTCTGGCCTGGGTGGCCAGTTGGCTCGCCAGTAAAGCCGCAACATACGGCAAAACCTATGGTCTGAAGAAAACCACCATCCTGGCGGCACTTTTCAACGCCTTGATTCTGATCGCCGCTGTTGGTGGCATCACCTGGGAAGCTATTCAGCGCCTGACGGAGCCTGCTGATGTCGCTGGCTTGACGGTGGTGATCGTGGCTGGCATTGGTGTGTTGATCAACGGCGCCACCATGATGCTTTTCCTCAAAGGGCAAAAAGGTGACATCAATATCCGCGGCGCCTTTCTACATATGGCCGCAGATACTGCAGTGTCAGTGGGCGTGGTAATCTCCGGTACGGTACTGATGTTCACCAACCTGGCCTGGATTGACCCCATCGTCAGCCTCATTATTGCCGTTGTGATCTTTATGGGCACCTGGCAGTTGCTGAAAGATTCCGTAAAACTGGCCGTCGATGCTGTTCCCAAGGGCATTGATCCTTCGGCCGTCCACGAACGCCTGGAGAATTTACCGGGTGTTCAATCGGCCCATCACCTTCACATCTGGGCACTGAGTACCACTGAAAATGCACTAACCGTTCACTTGGTGAAACCGGACCCCGAGAGTGACGACCGGATCATCAGCGAGGCCGCTGACATGCTGAACGAGCACTTTGGCATCCAGCATACAACCATCCAATGGGAGCGCGGTGACGATCAATGCCCGAACACTAGCCACTGTTGAACGCTATATTTACCGCATCAAGAGCGCCTGCCCCCATGCGAGACTTAATTGAACGCCATCAGGTCTGGGCCTACCTCATCGCTGTTGTCCTCGGCCTTTTCATCGGTTGGAAGACTTCTCCCGGCGAGATTGTGCCCGACTACCTGATCTGGGCACTACTGGGGGTTCTGCTCTACGCCACGTTTACCCAAACACCATTGACTCACCTGTCTGACGTACTCCGGGACCGTCGGTTCATGGGTGCCTTGCTCACCGGCAATTTTCTGGTGATGCCGGCGATCATCGCCTTACTGATATTGGCACTGCCGGACAATGACGCGCTGAAGTTGGGAATGCTTCTGGTATTACTGATGCCCTGTACCGACTGGTTTGTCACTTTCACTCACCTGGGCAAGGGGGACAGCACGCGAGCCATTGCGGCAACACCGGTTCTGCTGATTGCTCAATTGGGTCTTCTTCCACTTTACCTCTGGCTTTTCCTGGGCAATCAGTTCGACGTGAATCTTGAGCTTGGACGACACCTCCTGCCGGCCTTTGTCGGGCTGATTATTGTCCCGCTTATCCTCGCATTTCTGACTGAAAAACGGGCCGAAAACTCCAGAAGAGTCACCGGGTTCATTCGCTTCATGGGCCTGATTCCGGTCCCTCTGCTTACAGTCGTACTTTTTATCATCACAATGACACAGGTCAGTCAGATCACCAGTACCGGCCCACTCATCTGGCCCTTGATGATTGTGTTCCCGACCTATCTTCTAGCCGCGGCTCTGGTTGGAAAGGCTCTGCGCTGGGTCTTTCGATTACCGGTGGAAACCGGTCGCACCGTCACCTTCAGCCTTGGAACACGCAACTCCTTCGTGGTTTTACCTTTGGCACTTTCAATGCCAGAGGCGTGGGCTGCGGCCGTTGTAGTGATTGTCGTGCAGTCCCTGGTGGAACTGTTTGGAATGATGCTTTATCTGCGGTGGGTGCCTAGTCGGCTGCTACCAAACACCTGAAAAGGTCTGACGCCAATTTAATCAAACTAAAATATGGAGATCTCACGTGCGAACCCGAACCCTGGTCATCAGTCTTGTTCTTATTTGTCTGGTTATCTTCGCGGCCGCTTTTGTTTATTACGATCGTTCTCAGGGTACTAATGAACCCGCCGTTGTTGAAAAAACGCCACTGGTGAGGGATTACTCCCCCATTGTCGGCCCTGAGGGCGCTCAGGTAACCATTGTCGAGTTCTTCGACCCATCCTGCGAAGGCTGTCGCGCCATGTACCCTTATGTGAAACAGATTATGGCGGCCTACCCAGACAAAGTGCGCCTGGTATTGCGCTACGTGCTGTTTCACAAAGGCTCGGAAGAGGCCGTCAGAATTCTGGAAACCGCCCGCGAACAGGGGATCTACGAGCCGGTGCTTGACGCTGTCATGGAAGCCCAGCCCCAGTGGCATGACGATCCCGATGTCACCGCAGCATGGGATGCGGCGGAGTCAGCCGGGCTGGATGTAGAAGCCGCTCGGGCCGGTATGACCTCGCCTGAAATAAACGGCATTATTCAACAGGATGCTGCGGACGTTAAAGCGGTTGGAATTTCCGGAACTCCAACATTCTACGTCAACGGAGAAAAGTTGAACCGGCTGGGCCCCCAGGAACTGTACGACCTGGTCACGTCCAAGGTAGAGTCATCGAAATAACAACACCAGAACCGGCAACATTATGTCACTGCTTGACTACCTTCTACCCTACGATTTCTCGCCGCTGACCGTGCTGAGCTACATGCTCGTGATGGGGTTCTATGGCATCGGACTGCTTCGGATGCCGGATCAGGATCGGCCTGGCTCGCTACGGATTTTTGCGTTCACCCTGGGGGTGCTGATCTGTTATGCGGTGATGCAGACGCGCTTCGATTACTACGCGCAATACATGTTCTTCGTTCATCGGGGCCAGCATCTGATTCTTCATCACATCGGGCCTATCCTGATCGCGCTGTCCAACCCCTTGCCGGTCATGCGGTTCTGGTTTGAAAAAATCAGCCCGGGCTGGCGGCGCACGCTCCGGCCTCTGGGTTGGGTTTATCGGGTTCTACAACAGCCCTTCATTGCCCTTTTCCTGTTTGTTGGGCTCATTTATTTCTGGCTGTGGCCATCAATCCATTTCGACGCCATGCTCAGTCGAGATCTGTACTGGGTCATGAACTGGAGCATGTTACTGGATGGCCTGCTGTTCTGGTGGTTGATCTTCGACCCGCGACCGCCTGCGATCACCTCATCGCTGGGGTATGGCAGACGCATGTTGGTTCTGGCTGCCGCAGGTGTGCTTCAGATGTTTCTTGGGGCGTGGATCGTGTTCTCACGTGACATGGTCTACGACGTTTACGAAGTCTGTGGCAGGGCCTGGCCGCTGGACCCGGAAGTCGACCAGCTTCTTGGCGGCATGCTGACCTATATCCCTCCGGCCATGATGAGCATCCTTGGCATTCTTCTGATGCTCCGGCGAGCCATGCATCAGGACGGAAAATATACCAACCAATCCAAACAACTTGAGGAAACAGCGTCATGACAACTCGCTTCTGGCGACAGCGCTCCAAAATCATATCGGCGACCTTAACGCTGATAGCATCCCTATTGCTGACTGGTTGCCTTGGAAATGACGAGGAAGACTGGAACGGCAAAAACATCAGTGGCTTGATGCCTAAACTGGAATTCGACCTGATCAATAGCCAGGGCGAGTCGGTATCTGGCGATGATTACAGTGGCCGCGTGAGAATGCTGTTTTTCGGGTTCACCTCGTGCCCCGATGTTTGCCCAACTGCCCTGCAAAAGCTCAATCAGGCAACCAGTGGCCTGGACCCGAAGCTTCAGGATGAAGTACTCACTTTGTTCGTGAGTGTCGATCCGAAACGTGACACGCCTGAGCGTCTCGCAAAATACGTGGATTTCTTCGGTGACAATATTGTAGGACTCACTGGAAAAGAACCCCAGCTTCGTGAACTGGCAAAACGATATAGAACAACCTTCGGTTATGACGAACCTGACCCCGATGGAAATTATGCGGTGTCACACAGCAGCGCGATTTATGTATTTGATCGCGAAGGTAACCCCCGCCTCTTAATGCGGCCCGATTTGAGTAGGGAAGAAATTCGGCATGACCTCGTTGCTCTTATTCAGGAGGATTCCTGAATCGAGTTGGAGTTGATCTTAGGGCACATTTCCATCAGCTTGACGCCTAAAGGCGACGAAGTCATTTAACCCGGCCACCGCGGATGCAGTTCATCAATCACATACCGGTGGGAATGCTCCGCTCCCGATTCCGTTCTGTGCGGGTGGTCGCGTGGCAGGTCATGATGGCTATGGGCAATCACCAATGGATCATCGGCGGGCCAGAGTCGGCTGGCTGCAATCAGGAAGACAAGCCCCAGAACCGCCAACACAATCAGCGTTGGCTGAATGCCGGCAGATGAGCCAAGCCATCCCGCCAGCGGATAGGCGACCAGCCAGCCGGCGTGAGACAGCGAAAACTGGGCGGCAAACAGTGCTGGGCGGTCTTCGCCATGAGAAGACTGGGTGAGCAAACGGCCTATGGGTGTCTGAACCGTTGAGAATCCGACACCAAGCAGCGCCCAGACTGGCATCAGCCTGTAGAGGCTGTCGGCATACCACGCCGCGCCCAAACCACCGAGCAACACCCAAGCCCCTGCCAGCATCACCGGACGGTCCTTCCAGCGTTTGAGCAGCGCGGGCAACGCTAGTGCCGCCAGCATGGAACCCGCGCCGAATGCCGCAAAAGCCATGGCCGTGTGCTGATCGGTCAGGCCAAAACTGCCCTGCACGATCACTACGGTGTTCACGATCACCATGGAGCCGGCCATGCTGACCACCACATTCAGCGCGATCAGCCCCCGAAGGCGCGATGTGGCCATAAAAATACGAAACCCACGGCGGGCACGCTCGTGAATACTCCGGCGCTTCTCCGGTGCAGAGCCAGAAGGCAGAGCCACCGATACGACGAGCAACGCGGATGCGATGAAGCCAACCACCGTGCCGGAAAACAGCCCCTGCCAACTGGTGACCAACAACAGCATGCCGGCCAGAGCCGGGCTGATCAGGTTTTCAAGATCGTAGGCCAGACGGGAAAGGGACAGCGCCCGAGTATAGTCGTCCTCGTTGGGTAAGGTGTCCGGGATGGTGGACTGGAACGTCGGCGTAAAGGCCGCAGATGCCGATTGCAGCACGGCGATCAGTACATACACCTCCCAGACTTCCGTCACAAAAGGCAAGGCAAGTGCAACGGCAGCCCGCACCAGATCCAGCGATACCAGCATCAATCGTCGGGGCACACTCTCGGCAAGCGCTGAGGCCAGCGGTGCAATCAGCACATAGGCAACCATTTTAATGGCCATCGCCGTGCCAAGTACCTGCCCCGCTTTATCTCCAGCCAGATCGAACGCCAATAGACTCAAGGCCACGGTTGCCAGCCCTGTGCCGAGCAAGGCGACCACCTGGGCCAAAAACAGATGACGATAGGTTTGGTGTTTCAGGATTCCAATCACGGGTCACCCACCGCTTACAAAAACCGCATTCAGAACCAGTGTCAGTCGCTGGTACATGTAAAGATTGAACCGCTACGGTGTGACTGAATCCGGGAATTGGTTACTGACAGGATCACAGATACCGGGCAATGGCCTTAAATTCGTCCACTCGGCGTTGCTGATCCGGTGCCAGAGGTCCGATGGCATCATCGAGGCAGTGCTCTATATGATCCTGAACCAACACTCGCTTGGCCTGTTGAATGGCCTTTTCCACGGCGTGAAGCTGTTGGGCCAGTTCCAGGCAGGGTTTTCCCTGATCAATCATACCAATCACGCTTTCAAGATGGCCGTTAGCCCTCTTCAGGCGTTTGATAATATTCGGGTGAGATTGATGCGTGTGACTATTTACCATGTTTAATTCCTATCCCCCATGGGGGGATGTTATCCTCTATCTCCCTTGAAATCCAACCACAGATTCGACGCATTAGATTGATGATTTCGGCCATCCACCAGAGAAAACTGCTTCCGACGCTCGTCATGCTGTTTGCATTGGCGGGTCTGTCACTGTCGGTGATTGGCGAGTCATTCTCTCACGGTGTGGCTGAGCTGGCTGGCGATTGGGAATCACTGCATGACGGCCACCCAGGCAGTCATGGTGGACATGGACACACCCACGATTTTGACGAAGAGCCAGAGGCGGCGTCACTTCATCATGATGCTGGCAATCATACCCACGAGACCGTAGATCAGCTCAGGGTTCCGTTTGTTTCCCAAAGCCTGACCGTTCTCCGGCAGCCCGTGCCCTTTGCCGGAGGCTCTCCCCGCAGTTTGCGCTATCGGCTTGAACGCCCTCCAAAAGCACTCCTTTCCGCTTGATTCTTGCCGCTTGCGCGGTCGGAGAAAACACATTCGATTGGAGTCTTTATGTTGTCAAACTTGCCTGGCCGATGCCGTGGTGTGTCCTCAATGGGCACAGGTAATCGTCTACTCTGGATATTTCTGACACTGGGCTTGCTGGGTATGAGTACCGATGTGCTTGCCCACGCAGTCGCCCAGGGCGACAAGGGGTACATCCAGGAAATTACCGGGATAAACCTTATTTCGTTCATCTATCTGGGGGCCAAACACATGGTCACCGGCTATGACCACCTGCTGTTCCTGCTGGGTGTCATTTTCTTCCTCTACCAAATGAAGCACATCGCCATCTACGTGAGCCTGTTTGCCCTGGGGCATTCCACGACGATGCTGCTGGGGGTGTACTTCAACGTGGGCATCAACAGCTACATCATTGATGCGATCATCGGCCTGTCCATCGTCTACAAGGCACTGGACAACATCGGTGCCTATCAGCGGTGGTTTGGCTTCCAGCCCAACACCAAGGCCGCCACGTTGATTTTCGGGTTCTTCCATGGCTTTGGTCTGTCCACCAAGATCATCGAATACGACATCTCACAGGACGGCCTGATTCCGAACCTCCTCGCCTTCAATTTGGGCGTGGAAATGGGACAGTTAATCGCCCTGGCCATGATCCTGATTGCCATCAGCTTCTGGCGAAAAACCGACGGCTTTTTCCGCCATGCCTACACCGCCAACGTGGCCATGATGAGTGCAGGTTTTCTGCTCTTTGGCTATCAGCTCACCGGTTACTTTGTCGCCTGATTCTGGAGATTTTTTATGTACAACACCGATATACCCAACCGTGAAGAACTGCCCAGCACTGCCAAGCTGGTTCGATCCACCATCATTGCCGCTATTGTGGCGCTGTTTCTGCTGGTAACGGTGGTCATGCCCGCTGAATACGCCCTGGACCCAACCGGCGCAGGTCGCCTTTTGGGCCTGACTGAAATGGGCGAGATCAAGGAGCAGCTTGCTGAAGAAGCAGCTGCTGACGAGGCTGCCCAGATGGTTGCGGTGCAATCCTCGGTTGATCAGAAGACCCCGGAAGTCAAAGAACCTGTCGTGGATGAAGCCGTTGAGGAGCCAAGTCCCTCACCTGAAGTAGAGGTTGCGCCTGCTGAGCCTGCGCCTGAACCAGAAATTGCGGAACCGCAGTGGCAGGATGAAGTACGCGTGGTTCTCACACCGGGAGAAGGCACAGAGTTCAAACTCACCATGGAGGAAGGTGCTACAGCCCGGTTCTCCTGGGTGTCTGAGGGTGGCCCTATCAACTTCGATACCCATGGTGATGGAGGCGGCCAGTCAATTTCTTACGAAAAAGGCCGGGGCGTTCCGGAAGATGAGGGTGAGCTTGTGGCTGCATTCACCGGCAACCATGGCTGGTTTTTCCGAAACAGGAACGACAACAACATCACCCTCGTGCTGAGAACGGGCGGAGATTATGGCGAGTTGCGAAGAGCGTTATAAATCCAGGTGATCCTACCAAGGGAGGGCCGGTCTCGCGGCCGGCCCTCCTGCCGACTATTCAGGGTACTAATAAGAAGTGCACTGCAATAAGTCGCGATGGCCCGCTTTATGCTTAAACCTCCCCTAGACACCAAAACCGTCAACATTTTCTCATTGGCCATGGGAGGGGACCAACGCCATGTCGCTACTCACATCGCTGATCAAAGCCAGCACCCAGTTCCAGCAGGCCATGGAAAAGAAACAGCCGGCGGCATCGGGCAATGCGGCACCAAAGCCCACAGCGCCGGAGGCGCCGGCCTCCGCAACCGATGACCGGTTCACCCTCTCCGAGCGGGCGAGTTTCGATACCGGCCGCCCCAAATCCACCCGGTTGCAGATGGCTGAGTACAAGCAAACCGTCGGGCAGGACCTTGCCTATATGCGGGAGACGCTGCGGCATAAACTTGCCGAATACAAACTCAACCCGGCAACCAGTGTGGAAGTTTCTAAAAACGACGAAGGCAAGATCAGCGTTGGTGGTGGAATCCCAGAGGAAAGCCGTAACCGTATCGAACAGGACCTGAACAACAGCAAGCCGTTCCGGGAGGCATTCAGCCGGCTCAGTGCCAGCGAGCCCACCCTGCACTTTGTGGACAACGCGCTCAAGTTGAACAAGGCATACGGCGTGAACAATTCACTGCTGGACACCCTGGTCAGCGACAACCAGCAATTCAACGGCCTGCAGGACCTGGCGCACCGCTACGACAGCCTGCGCAGGACCATCAGTACCGATCAGGCCACCAACTACGCAGACCGCAAAAATTTCGCCCTGAGCCTGAACACCCGGGCCTGACTCCGTTAAATCCGAAAGGGCTCTGGGTCCCCTTTGCCGACGCGAGTCACCTCCGGCGCATCCCCAGTCATATTCACCACGGTGGTCGCCTCCAGGCCGCAAAAGCCACCATCGATGATCAGGTCCAGATCGTGTTCCAGAGTTTCCCGGATGTCATAAGGGTCGGTCATTGGGTCTTCGTCACCCGGCAATATCAGCGTACTGCTCATGATGGGTTCGCCCAGTTCCGCCAGCAGCGCCTGCACAATTGCGTTGTCCGGCACGCGCATGCCAATGGTTTTACGCTTGGGGTGTAACAGACGGCGTGGTACTTCACTGGTGGCGTCCAGAATGAATGTGTATGCCCCCGGTGTGAAGTTCTTGAGCAGCCGATACTGGGTGTTGTCGACCTTCGCGAACACACCGATGTCCGAAAGGTCCCGGCACATCAGGGTGAAGTTGTGCTTGTCATCCAGGCGGCGAATGCGCTTTATCCGGTCCGCTGCCTGCTTGTCACCGAGGTGGCAGCCAATGGCGTAGGCGGAATCCGTCGGATACACAATAACGCCGCCCTTGCGGAGAATATCCACAGCCTGGTTGATCAGCCGCTTCTGGGGCGTTTCCGGGTGAATCTGGAAGAACTGGCTCACTGGCCACCTCCGGATGCAAAGGCCGGATCGTTCTTGGAGCCGCCCATGCAATTGGGAGAATCGGGCGCAGCCTCGCCAGACGCCTCCCACTCCTGTGGTGAATACACGTGCAACGCCAGGGCGTGGACGCCACCGGACATTTCGTCCGCCAGTATTTTGTAGATGGCTTGGTGCCGCTTGACCTTGCCCTGCCCCTCGAACTCTGAAGACACCAGAGTCACCTTGAAATGGGTTTCAGAGTTCGGCGGTACGTTATGTTTGTGGCTCTCGTTTTCAACCATGAGGTGTTGGCTGTCGAAAGCGCTTGTCAGCTTTTGCTCAATGGCTTGTTGTGTGGACATAAACAGGCCTGCTCCTGATTGAATGTGTTACGGAACAGTCTACTACACCAAACGCTATGTTACCTTGACAGGATACAGACAAAGCGCCATCTTCCATCCCCACCCGAAAACTGCTTCCGACTTATGCGCCTGTACATTGCTGAAAAACCAAGC
This sequence comes from Marinobacter sp. G5_S1_61_S3, assembly GCF_054968585.1. NCBI lineage: Bacteria > Pseudomonadati > Pseudomonadota > Gammaproteobacteria > Pseudomonadales > Marinobacteraceae > Marinobacter > Marinobacter sp. G5_S1_61_S3. The sequence continues at coordinate 127,622 of NZ_JBQKUK010000013.1, forward strand.
CTGGGCCGGGCAATTGCTGCTGCCCTCCCCGCTCCCCATCAGAAGGGGAACGGATGGATTCGTTGCGGCGAAGGAAGCAACGCCAGCACCGTTAGCTGGTGTATCGGCCATCTATTGGAACCGGCGGAACCCGGCCAGTACGACCCGCGCTGGAAAAAATGGCGACAGGAAGATTTGCCTCTGTTTCCCGGGCGCTGGGAGGTGATGCCCAAGGACAGCGTACGCCAGCAGCTCAAGGTATTGGAGTCTCTGGTCCGCAAGGCGGAGACTATTGTCCATGCCGGCGATCCGGACCGGGAAGGCCAACTGCTGGTAGACGAAGTCATCCGCTACACCGGTGCCACCTGTCCGGTTCAGAGAATCCTGATCAACGACCTGACTCCGGCGGCCGTGGCAAAGGCCATCCAGGCTCCCAAGGACAATCGGGAGTTTCGCCGCCTGTCCCATTCCGCCCTCGCCCGCCAGCGGGCGGACTGGCTCTACGGCATTAATCTTACTCGTTTCTATACCCTGTCCTATCAGCAGCAGGGCCAGCAGGGCGTGTATTCCGTCGGCCGTGTACAAACCCCGGTGCTGGGATTGGTGGTGGAGCGGGACAACACCATTGAGAACTTCCAGCCGAAACCTTTTTTCCGCGTTCAGGCGACGTGCCACGCGATAGATGAGGAATCGGACCAGCAATCGTTTACGGCACGCTGGCAGCCCTCGGAAGCCTACCGGGAATACCTGGATGAAGAAGACCGATTGTTGGACAGCGATGTCGCCAGACAGATCGCCGAGGCCGTAGAAGGACGGCCCGGCAAAGTTACGGAATCCCGTTTCCGCGACAGGAACGAAACGCCGCCTCTCCCATTCTCACTCTCAGCCTTGCAGATCGAGGCGGGGCGACTGTTCCGCATGGGCGCGAAAGACGTATTGGACACCGCCCAAAACCTGTACGAACGCCACCAGTTGATTACCTATCCCCGTTCGGACTGCCGTTATCTGCCGGAAGGTCATTTTGACCAGCGTCAAAGTGTGGTGCAGGCCATTGGCAATGTCGCCGGCGAACTGGCGACAGCCTGCGAGGCAGCGGATCTGAACCGCCGCACCGAAGCCTGGAACGACAAGAAGGTGGATGCCCACCACGCTATCATCCCGACGGCCAGAAAGGCTCCCAATGGACGCCTGAGCGAAGCTGAGAGGAACATTTACGAACTGATCAGCCGGTATTACCTGATGCAGTTCAGCGCCGACGCCATACACCGGGAAGGCAAGTTAACTGTCGGGATTGGCGAACACGCGTTCAGGGCGACGGAAACCGCGGTTCTTCAGCCGGGCTGGAAAACCCTGGAGATTCGCCATCGGGAAAGCCGACAGGAGGCTGCCAAAGCGCCCCTCCCTCGCCTGGAGAAAGGTGACCCTATACTCTGTGACTCGGTGGACATCGCCGAGCGCAAAACCCAGCCTCCCCAATATTTCACCGACGCCACGCTGCTGTCAGCGATGACCAATATCGCTCGCTTTGTCAGCGATCCAGAGCTTCGCAAAACCCTGCGTGAGACCGATGGGCTGGGCACTGAGGCCACGCGGGCGGCGATCATTGATACCCTGTTCCGACGCGACTATCTATACCGGGACAAGCGCCACATCCGGTCAACGCCGAAGGGAAAGGCGCTGATTGATTCATTGCCGGAATCCGTCAGCAAGCCGGATATGACGGCCATCTGGGAAGCCACCCTGGAAAGTATTCGCCGCGGTGAGGGCAATCCCAAGCAGTTTATTGCAGACCTGAAAGAACAGATACGCGGGTTCATCAATACCCCAGATCAGGAAGCCAAGACAGCCCCACCAGGCGAGGGGCAGCCGCACTGCCCCAAGTGCCGCGCTCCCATGCGCCAGCGCGAGGGCAAGTTTGGTGCCTTCCATGCCTGCACCCGCTTTCCGGACTGCAAAGGCACACGGCCCATTGAGGACCAGTCGCCGGCGGATGGCACGGGAGAAAAACCCATTCCCTGCCCGCACTGTTTTTCGCCCCTGGTGCGCAGACAAGGCAAAAAAGGCTGGTTCTGGGGCTGCAGTAATTTCCCCGGCTGCCGACAAACACTGGATGACGACAACGGAAAGCCTGCGATCCGTTTACGCAACACTACATAACGACACTGAAGCGAAATTGCGGATTTGTAATAATATGAAGCGGAATTCAATACCCATTCCCCGCCGTCGGCCGGGAAGCCTGAATATGACAAATTTGATGTCGGGAGACGTTTGATGCGAATTGCCCTGCTTGAGGACGAACATGAACAGGCTCAGCACATTCAGTCTGTGTTGTCCGAGCGCGGGCACCACTGCGACAGTTTTCCGTCAGGCCAGGCATTTCTGAGCGCGGTCCTTCACCGCAGCTATGATCTGCTGGTGATGGATTGGCAAATACCCGACATGACCGGGATTGAGGTTCTGGAAAGCGTACGTGCGCAGTTGAACTGGCAGATTCCGGTGGTGTTTCTCACCCAGCGCGACAGCGAGACGGACATCGTACGTGCGCTGGATGCCGGTGCTGACGACTACCTCGCCAAACCCGCTCGCGAGGCAGAACTGGTGGCGCGCATCAATGCATTGGCACGTCGCACCAGCCCCGATACCGAAAAAGAATCGTTGCAGTACGGCCCTTTCGAGATCAATACCCAGCTTCGGACCATTGCGCTTCACGGCAACGTGCTGACGCTGACCGACAAGGATTTTGACCTGACCCTGTTCCTGTTCCAGAACCAGGGCCGACTACTGACCCGCGAGATGCTGCTTGAGCGGGTATGGGGACTGGCGAAAGACATCAATACCCGTACCGTGGACACGCACATGAGCCGGCTTCGCCGCAGACTGGGCCTTAATCCCGAAAACGGCTTCCGCATCAAGACCATTTACCAGCGCGGCTATCGTCTTGAGGCCATGAAAGCCTCTGGCCCGGATGAGAACGTACCGGTCATGGAACAAGCCTGACATGAGTCAATGCGTCACCCTGCGAACACTCACCGGTTTGCTGCTCCTAATCAGCTCCCTGGCGGCGTTGCCAGTACAGGCGGAACTTTCGGTCACCCGGGGCTCCCAGGCGGCCACTGCTACCCCTGAATCCAATGCGACGCCGGAGTGGATCTATACGGTACGACCCGGTGAACATTTTGCGGAGATCGCTGACGCATTGTTGTCCAAGGATATTCCCGCCATTCGCCTGCTACAGCATAACGGCATCGATAACCCCGCCAAGGTGGGCAGTGGAGACAACCTGAGAATTCCCCTTGCCTGGCTTCAGCGCCAACCCAACCCTGCGCGGGTCAACTCGGTGACCGGGTCGGTGCAACTGATTTCCGGTAGTGACGGCACCAAACGCCCCCTGACCAGCGATTCCCTGATTCGGGTGGGTGATGAAATCCGGTCACAGGCTGGCACGGCAACCATCGAACTTGCTGACGGCTCTGTAGTGCGGATATCACCGCATTCCCGCCTCGCCTTCAATCGCCTGACGCAGTATGGGAAGTCCGGCATGGTGGACACCCGCCTGCGCCTCAATCAGGGCGAAATTGAAACCCAGGTGAAACCCGTGATCGAGGGCGGTTCACGTTTTGAGATCGAAACACCCTCCGCGGTGGCGGCAGTCAGGGGCACCATGTTTACTCTCAGGACTGCGCCCGGCATGACCGATCTACGGGTTACCGAGGGCGAGGTATCGTTTGGCCCGCCGGGGCAAACACGCCGGATTCCAGCTGGTTATAGCGCCAGCGTTTCAACCGCAGGTGTGGGCAGAATGAGCATCCGCCGCCTGCCCCCAGCTCCGGAGATTAACCCCCTGCCGCAGCAGTTGAAGCAACTTCCTGCACAGTTGAGCTGGACGCCCAACGGAGCCAACAGCCATCGCGTGGATATCTTTGATGCCGAGTCCGGCCGCTGGATTAACAGCAACGAAGTCAGCGACAATGATTTCGATATTAACCTGCTGGACAATGGCCGCTACGAGATTCACCTTGCCGCCATCGACAATCGTGGCATGGCAGGCATGCCCGGCGTCATGTCTTTCGAAGTCGACCTACAGGCCCGGACTGCCGCACTGGAACAACCGGAACCAGGCGCGACCGTTAACGACGACATGCCCGAGTTCCGATGGCAGTTGCGCGGCGAAAACGAAGTCGCCCGGGTGGAAATTTCGGAGGACAAAGACTTTGGAAACACGATTGCCACCAGCGAGTGGGCGCCTGATGAAAGCGCGCTGCCTTCTCGACCACTGACACCGGGACAATACTACTGGCGGGTGGTCACCGAGGCCGGCGGCAATTCTGTGGCCACGAGTGAGGCACGCTCGCTGGTCGTGAACGGGACCCTGCCACCGGTTCGCATCATCAGTGTCAACTACGTCGATAGCCAGGTAAGGGTATTCTGGCAGAAGGTGGATACTGCAACCGATTATCGCCTGCAGCTGTCTGAAGAACCGGGATTTAACAACATCATCAAAGAGGCTACGCTGTCGGATACCACTGCGGCCTTGCGCCTCATTCCCGGAAGACGGTATTTTGTTCGCCTGAAAGCCCTCTCTGACGGTCCGCTCGAAAGCCGGTGGGGACCAGGGAGGGAATTGTTTCTGGAATAACCCACAATTTCCTGATACCCGACAGCAGGCCCCATGACCCGGAACTGGTTTCCCATTAAAACAACACCTTGGACGCTGGGCCTGCCACTACTGACATTTTTGCTACTGTTCCAGACGACCTCTGCTCCGGAGCGCCTGGACTTCTGGCTTTACGACACCCTTATCACCGCAACACCCGCGGAACCGGCCGATGACGTCGTTGTTATCGCCATTGACGAACTGAGCATGGATCACCTGGGGCGCTGGCCCTGGCCGCGGACAACCCATGCACAGCTCATTGAGAAACTCCATCAGGCCGGCGCCAAAACGATTGTCTTCGACATCCTGTTCCCCGAACCATCGCCGGCAGACCAGGCAATGGCCAACGCCATGCAGAAACACGGCAACGTCATCCTGCCGCTTCATCTGTCACCGCCCTCCCGGCACTACCTGATCAGCGAACAACTTCCCGCCCCTGCGTTGGCGTCCGCAGCTGCAACGCTTGGGCACGCCCACGTGGAGCTTGACGAAGACGGCTTGGCGCGAGGACTTTATCTGTTCAATGGCCTGGGCGATCAGCTATGGCCCAGCCTGGCACTGGCGGCCTCTGATACACCGTCACCGGGCCCGGAAATATCCAGTGTGCCGCCCTACACAAACGTCAGACAGCACTACCGCGCCATTCCAATGGCTGGTGGTGCCGGGACGCTGCCTTCCCACTCCTATACCAAGGTGCTTGATGGGCAATTCGCAAAGGATGCTTTCAAAGGGCAAACCGTGTTTGTGGGTGCAACCGCACCGGGTTTTGGCGACATCCTGCCCACCCCGTTTTCGGGCCTCAATCAGCCCATGTCCGGCGTTGAGTTCCACGCCAACAGTTATTCCGCATTGGTGAAAGACGAACTGATATCACGGGTATCGAAGCCTATTGCGATTGGTCTCGCCGTTTTTATCATCGCTCTATTGTCGTTCACCCTACCCCGCATGCGACCGGCACGTAGCATTTTGTTCTGTTTGACGAGCCTCGGCTTATTGGCTCTTCTGCATGCGCTACTGTTGGTCGGAGCCAAGCTCTGGCTACCGATCTCCCACGCCATCGTGATTCCCCTGCTGGCGCTGCCCGTATCCAGCGCACTACGGCTGGCCATGACCAACAGCTTCCTCAACCGGCAGCTTGACGAGCTTGCCCGCGGGCCCACCATGACCCTCGAAGAGCCGTCACTGAGGCACCCACCGCAACTGCTCAGCCATTTCCAGGCCCTGCTTCAACCAGAGGGCTGGCTGTTAGCTGAAGGTGATGGCGTGATGACATCTTCTGGTCTGGCCGCCGATGATATCCCGCCGCTGGACACCCCGGGCCAATGGCATCACATTGATGGCCAAAGCTGGGTCAGCCTGATACGCAATGGCGTAACCTACAAAATCGGGCTCAAGCTGCCCAACGACCTGAGCCGGGAGGCCATCCAGCGCTACCTCCGCCGTTTGCCGCTGTCCAGCACCCAGGAGCCGGTGCGTAAAACGGGGCCAAGGGAAAACATCTCCGCTCGAATCGAGCGAGTACGCGTAGCGACCGAGCGCATGAGTCAGATGCAGAGGTTTATCAGGCGCAGCTTCGAACGCATGCCGGACGGCATTATCGTAACCGACGAGTTAGGCGTTATCCGCTTTGCCAACGGCCACATTGAAGAATGGTTTCGTGAACCCATGCCAAGCCTCAGTGGCCTACCCCTGGCCAGACTTCTGGAGGGACACGACCCACGAGACAATCCGCCCTGGCATGAAACCGTCTCGGAAACCCTCACGCTGGCTCAGAGCCGCACAGTGGACCTACGGATTCGCGATAAGGATTTCCTGATTCACTTCGCGCCGTTTTCACTGCCTGACAGCGATCAGAACGGCATTATCGCCAACATATCGGATATCTCGGAACTCAGGGAACAACAGCGCCAGCACCGGGAGGCCATCGACTTCATTTCTCACGATGTTCGCTCGCCCCTGGTTTCACAACTTGCACTGATCGAACAGCTCAAGCGGAATCGTGGCCATATCGAGCCGGAACAGCTCGACCAATTGGGTCGGCTAGCGAAGCGCAGTTATCATCTTGCTGAAGAATTCGTGCAGCTTGCCAGGGCCGAACAGTTAACCGAAACCCGCTTTTACGAATGCGAGTTTTTAGCCATTGTTGAGAACGCCCGCGACAGCGTCAGCGAGCAGGCTGCCGAGAAAGGCATTCAGCTGTTACTTCAGGGAACAGAGGATTTATGGCTGAAAGGAAATGCGGAACTGCTTGAACGTGCCGTGATCAACCTTCTGACCAACGCGGTGCAGTACAGCCCATCCGGATCGATCGTCAACATTCAGGTTTTTCAGGCCGGCCACCAGGCGTGCCTGACTGTAAGCGACGAGGGGGAAGGCATTGCTCCGGAAGAAATCCCCTATCTGTTTGATCGCTATCAGCGCCAGAAAAGCAGCGAGCTGTCTGGCAATCATGGCACCGGGCTCGGGCTGTCGTTCGTGAACGTTGTGGTCGAAAAGCATCGCGGTGAAATAACCCTTCGCTCCCGACCCGGGGAAGGGTCGGCCTTTACCCTCAAACTGCCGATTGCGCATCCATTGGGGTAACAGCAAGGCCGAGCATACACTTCATGTCAGAGATCCGTTGTCTGAACTAGATGGTTTTGCTGACCGGCGCCGATGGCGCGCTCATCAGGCCATCAACATCTTCCACCTGAATCGTGAAGTACCAGGTGCCCGCCGACAAGTTCTCAACGTCATAGCTCATCGTTTCCAAGCCTCCGACATTGTCGACTTGAACTTGTTTGTCGAGGTTATTCCTATCCGTTCCGTACCTGATAACGTAGCGCTCCAAATCGTACGGACTTAGATCATCGCCGTTTTCACGATCGGTGGGCGCATTCCAGCTGAGCGACGCCGAGCGGTCAACCACTCCCTCGCCACCACCGCTCGGTGGTGGATTGCCCTCGGAACCACCTGAGCCAACCCCCGTGCTATCGCCTGTACCTGCAGTGCTCTCTGAGCTACCAGAAGAACCGCCCCCACAGCCTGTGAGGACCAATCCTAAAAACAACGCGGCAATCCATGCCTGTGACACTTTGATGACGCGTTTCATATGTATTTCACACCAATAAATTGCCGAATTTGTTAAATTGTATAAAACGTGGGCAAGTATCGATGTGAATGGTGTCATTTCCCAAGTTACGATTTTGTCAATTTTTCGACAGATAACCGTAATGAAACAACTGAGGATACTGATTAACCGGGCAATTTTTTGCCCGAAAGGCGATAAATGGCGGTTATTTTTGGTACGAAAGTATTAGATTTAAGGAAAGCCGACTGGATAGGAGTTGCAAAAGGGTCGAAAAATATGCAGGGCGGAACTAAATCCTGAAGTAGACCGAACAGGCACAAAAAAAGCCGGTCAAAGACCGGCTTTTTATAAGTGGTAGCGGGGGCAGGATTCGAACCTACGACCTTCGGGTTATGAGCCCGACGAGCTACCAGACTGCTCCACCCCGCATCAAACTGGTTGTTTACCGGGGTTCCCCCCGATCAACGTGCGCGTATACTAAGGATTCGACCGGAGCCTGTCAATCGATATTTTCAAACAAGTCGCCAGGATATTGCAGTTCCTGATCCGCGTCGCGGCTGTACAAACCCACGGCATCAATCGCTTCCTGAACCGGGCGGAATGAGCGACGATGGTGAGCGGTTGCACCCAATCTACCAAGCGCTTCGAGGTGTACGGGCGTCGGATAACCCTTGTGGCCTGCAAAGCCGTACTCAGGGAATTCCTCATGGAGCACAGCCATCTCCCTGTCACGAGTCACCTTGGCGACAATGGACGCCGCACTGATGGCCTCCACCCGGCTGTCGCCCTTCACCACTGGCTCAGAGGTCCAACGCCATTTGGGGCAGCGGTTACCGTCCACCAGTACATATTCCGGCTCGACATGCAGGCCCGCCACGGCACGCTCCATAGCCACCATCGTTGCCTGGAAGATGTTCAGCCTGTCAATCTCATCGGCCTCACAGCGCCCCAGGCTCCAGGATACTGCACGCTCAATGATCTGCTCGTAAAGAGCCTCACGGCGCTTGTCCGTCAGCTTTTTCGAATCTGCCAGGCCCGGTATTGGCTTTTCCGGGTTCAGGATAACCGCGGCCGTCACCACAGCCCCAACCAACGGCCCGCGTCCCACTTCGTCCACACCGGCCAATAGTCGCCCCTGATATTGGCACTCAAACGGCGGTAAGGGGCGCTTACTCATACTGTTCCGCCTTCTATCAATGCGGAGATGGCTGCAGCAGACTGCTCGTCAGCCCCCTGTCGCAACTGTTCATGCAATTGTGAAAAAGCGGCTGTCAACCGGGCGCGTTCGGATTCATTTTCAAGGCGCTCAAGCACGGCTTCTCCGAGAGACTCGGGCGAAGCATCATCCTGCAATAGTTCCGGAACCAGTTGTTCCTTGGCCAGCAGGTTTGGCAAGGCCACATAAGGCACCTTGACCAGCCTTGAGACCAATGCATAGCTGACACGACTCAACCGGTAACCCACCACCATGGGCTTCTTCAGCAACATGGCTTCCAGAGTGGCGGTTCCGGACGCAAGCAATACCACGTCGGACGATGCCATCACCTCTCTCGAACGGCCTCGCACAATGGTCACCGCCAGTTTCACGTCCAGGGCGTCTACCAGTGCCCGAACCTGCTTTTCCCGATCCCGGTTTACGCAAGGAATCACCAGTTGCAAATCCGGACGCCTGCCCTGGATCCAACGGGCGGCCTCCAGAAAAAGAGTACCCAGGCGCTCCACTTCCCCGCCCCGGCTCCCCGGAAGAATGGCCAGCACCGGCGCATCTTCCAGAAGCCCCAGGGACTGACGGGCACCAGCTGTATCAGGCATCATTGGAATGCGGTCCGCCAGGGGGTGCCCTACAAAGGCCACGGGCACGCCGTGCTCTTCGTAGAAACGGGCCTCAAACGGGAACAGGGTAAGCATAAGGTTGACAGATTTGGCGATCGTGAAGATCCGCTTTTGCCGCCAGGCCCAGACGGACGGGCTAACATAATGGGCGGTCGGAATACCGGCATCACGACACCTGCGCTCAATACCCAGGGTAAAGTCCGGGGAGTCGATACCAATGACGACGTCCGGCGGTGTCGCCAGCAGGTAGTTCATCAGCCGTGCGCGAATATCGAACAGCTCCCGTATTCGCCCGAGCACTTCGACGAGCCCCATCACTGACAGCCGTTCCATAGGAACGAGAGAGTGGAAGCCTTCCGCGATCATTTCATCGCCACCAATGCCGACAAACCGCGCGTTCGGATACCTGAGCCGCAGGGAACGGATCAGACCGGCGCCGAGGATATCTCCTGACGCCTCTCCGGCCACGATGGCGAAAGTCACTTTGCGGGTGCTGGCTACAGAGTTTTCGTGATGGTCCGTCACCGGGGCATTCACTCCCTGGTTAGCGGATGATGCCGCGGTGTGCACCACGAAGGGAATCGATCAGGGGCGTCACTTCGGGAATATCGGAGTAGGCTTTTTCGAGCTCTTCAACGGCTTGTTCCGTAGTCAGGCCCTGACGATAGATAACCTTGTAAGCACGACGGAGTGCCAACAACACCTCCTTGCTGAAACCACGGCGGCGCAAGCCTTCCACGTTCATGCCAAACGGCTGTGCAGATTGCCCGCTTGCCATGATGTACGCAGGGATGTCTTTCAGCACAATACTTCCACCAGCACTCATGCTGTGGGTTCCAATGTGACAGAACTGATGAACCATGGTGCCGCCACCCAGTATCGCGAAGTCACCAACGGACACATGGCCGGCCAATGTCGCACAATTGGCCAGGATGGTGTTATTGCCAATAATGCAGTCATGCGCCACATGCACGTAGGCCATGAGCAGATTGCCATTGCCGATACAGGTTTCACCACGATCCTGAACCGTGCCCCGATGAATGGTGCAGTTCTCACGGATGATATTGTCATCACCAATAACCAGCGTGGTTGGCTCACCCGCGTATTTTTTGTCCTGGCATTCTTCCCCGACACTGGAAAACTGAAATATGCGGTTATTGCGGCCGATTCTCGTTGGGCCCTTGATGACCACGTGGGACATCACTTCAGTCCCCTCTCCGATCTCAACGTTCGGGCCGATGTAGCTCCATGGGCCAACCGTTACGTTGTCGGCAAGCTTGGCAGAGGGGTCCACAATCGCCTGAGGATGGACTCCCGACCATTCTTTTGTCGCCATCAAACTTCTCTCTCAGCGGTCAATATTTCTGCCACACAGACGACTTCATCATCAACCAGTGCGCGGCACTCGAATTTATAGATTCCACGCTTTCCGGAAATAACCTGTGACTCCATGCACAGCCTGTCCCCCGGCACCACGGGGCGCTTGAAACGCGCTTTACTGGAACCAGCCAGGTATTGTACCACGCCGTCTGAGGGTTTCCGGCCAACCGTCACAAAGCCGAGAATACCTGAAAGCTGCGCCATGGCTTCGATGATCAGCACGCCCGGCATAATGGGGTTATTGGGAAAGTGGCCGGTAAAAAAAGGCTCATTAAGGGAGATATTCTTATAGCCCTTGATGAATTGTCCTTTTTCCAGCTCTGTTACCCGATCAACCAGCAAAAACGGGTAGCGATGGGGCAGGTATTCCATGATCTCGTCGATATACATCATCAGTAGCGGCCTCAGCCTTCCATTTTCTTTTCCAGTTCTTTAAGCCGACGCGCCAAGGCATCAAGCTGACGGAAACGCACAGCATTTTTACGCCATTGCCGGTTGCTGTCGGCGCTGGTTCCAGACGAATACACGCCGGGCTCCCGAATGTCACCAGAAACCAGCGTCATGCCGGTCAGGTGGACCTGATCCGCAATCGTAAGGTGCCCTGCCACACCCGATTGGCCGCCAAAAACACAGTGGCTGCCAATACGTGTGCTACCCGCGATACCCACCATCGCCGCCATGGCACTGTGATCACCAATACTGACGTTGTGCGCAATCTGAATCAGGTTATCGAGCTTCACGCCATCGCCAATGATCGTGTCGTCCAAGGCTCCCCGATCAATTGTGGTGTTCGCACCCACTTCAACATCGTCCCCCAGAATGACCCGGCCAAGCTGGGCTATTCGATGCCAGGCTCCTTTCTCATTAGCAAACCCGAAACCGTCGGAACCGATGACCGCACCACTGAGGATATGGCAACGCTTCCCCATAACGATATCGTGGGCCAGGGTTACCCGTGGACGCAGTATAGTCTGCTCGCCAATCTGACACCGGGCTCCAATAACACAGCCGGCGCCCACGACAACGTTTTCGCCCACGACAGCCTCAGCCTCAATAACAGCCTGAGGGCCGATGCAGGCCGTATCCGAGACCCTCGCGGAAGACGCCACAACGGCCGACGGGTGAATACCAGGCTCTGGAACCGGCGCCGGGTCAAACCAATGGCTCAGGCGAGCATAGCCGAGGTAGGGGTTATCCAGTAACAGGACGTTGGTAGGACACTGGTCCGCAGTCGATTGCGAGAGTATAACCGCTGAAGCGCTGGTCTCCGTCAGGTAGCGACCGTACGACGGGTTGGCCAGGAAGGCTATCTGGCCCGGAGAAGCCGCCTGAAGCGTCGCAAGCCCGTTGATTTCCGTATCGGGATTGCCCTTGAGCTCCGCGCCAAGCTCAGAAGCAATGTCGCCCAGCCGGTACGAACGCTTTGTCATTGTCAGCTCCACAAGGTTTATCCGGGCGGGCCATTATCCGGCCCTCCGTATCAGCGGTCCAGTTTCTCTAGCAACTCTTCTGTCAGATTCATTTCAGGCTTGACATACACCACCGCCTCGCTGGGCAGGATCATATCCAGATTATTCTCTTCCAGGAGCTCCTTAACCGCTGCGTCTACCTCCGGGCGGGCTTCTTCGAGGAACTGTTGCTTGCGATTGGCCACAGTGGAGTCCAGGCGCTGCTTGAGGAAATTGAATTCCTTAACTTTCTCCTGGAACTCAGCAGCCATCTGTTGGCGCTCGGACTCATTCATCATGGCACCGTCTTTCTCAAGCCGTTCCTTGAGCTTGCGGGCGGCCTCCTGGGCTTCACGAACCTTGGCTTCCTCTCCAGCGAAATCTTTCTGCAGTGTCTCGCTGAACGCGCGCGCATCGCTGGACGAGAACAAGGCCTGGCGAAGGTCAACCACACCTATTCTGGTTTCGGCAGCAGCCGGGAATGCGATCAGCAGCATTGACAGAATTGCTGCAACGGAATATCGGAACATGTTGTTTCTCCTGTTTATCATTGTCTTTCGCACCCCCTCCGGCCCTGACGATCAGAAGGTCTGGCCGAGGGAGAACTGGAACACCTGAGTGTCATCACCGCTCTTGTCGTTCAAAGGTTTGGCAAGACTGAACGCCAGCGGTCCTACTGCCGTGATCCACTGGAATCCTACACCGGCCGACAGGCGAATTTCATCCAGGGCCGGATCAAAATTCCTATCGGCATCAAAAACCTGCCCCGCATCCACGAAGAACGCGGTTCTCATGGAACGGGTATCCCCAGCAAACGGTGTGGGGAAAATCAGTTCCAGGCTGCCTTCCGTCAACAAGCTACCACCGAAGGGGTCCGGATCGGAGAAGTCGTTCGGCGCATTGGTAGCAAGCGGGCCGAGAGAGTTTGCCTCATATCCGCGCACCGAACCATAGCCACCGGCGTAGAAGTGCTCGTAGAACGGCATCACGCTTCGGCCGTTGTAACCGTCCCCGTAACCAATCTCCGAACGCGCCCTGAATACCCAGGTCTGATTATCGTTCAGTGGCTGGTAGAACTCGGTTTTCTGATTCAGCTTATAGAATGTCAGGTCGCTGCCGGGCACCGCTACATCAGCGGATAACGACAGGCTATAGCCGTCCGTTGGAAGAACACCCCTATTTAGTGTGCTGCGCCGCCACGAACCGAACAGGAAATAATTGTTGAAATCGTTGCCTTCTTCATCAATGAAGGTTTTGACCTCTTCTGAGGTGAATGCACCCTCCTTCACCTTGGACAACGTATAACCAAGCCCGAAATTAAGGCGGGTAATGTTGTCCGTAGGATAACCGAAGGTGAGGCGGCCGCCGTACTCATCCAGCAGGTAAGAGGAAATATCCTGTTCTTCAAAGTCGGTTTCACGGGCAAACACGCTGAAACCACGGCTGACGCCATCCACGGTGTAGTATGGGTCCTGGTAGGAAAAATTGGCACTCTTGATGGAGTCACTGACGTTGACGCCAAAGGAGACACGCTTGCCGCTGCCAAAGAAGTTGTTCTCGGACACGTTAGCGCCCAGGATTACCCCGGAGGCCTGCGAGAAGCCGACAGACGCCGACAGACTGCCGGTTGCCTGTTCCGCCACGGAATAGTTAACGTCCACCAAATCATCCGTACCGGGCACAGGAACCGTCTCCACATCGACGGTTTCGAAGAAGCCAAGCCGCTCCAGCTTTGTTTTCGAGAATTCGATCCGGTCGGTGGAGGCGACGCCACCTTCCATCTGGGTCATTTCCTGGCGCAACACATCGTCCCGGGTGGAGACGTTGCCATCAAAATTGATGCGCCGGACATACGCCCGCTTACCAGGCTCCACGAAGAAGGTTACTGACGCTGTATTGTCATCGGCAGGTTCCGGCACCGCATTCACGTTTGCAAACGCATAACCTTCGCGGCCAAGACGACGGGAAAGCGCTTCCGAAATCGCCGTCATCCGGGAACGAGAGAACACGTCGCCCTCTTCAATGGGAATGAGCTCCCGCAGCTCTTCCTCAGGTACGATCAGCTCGCCGCGCAGGTTGACGTCTGACACCGTGTATTGAGGCCCCTCGTTCAACGAGATGGCAATAAAAACCTGTTTCTTGTCGGGAGAAATCGAGACCTGGCTGGACTCAACCGTAAAGTCGATGTAGCCGCGGTCAAGGTAGAAGGACCGCAGTGACTCCAGGTCGCCGCTCAGGCGCTCCCGGGCATACTTGTCAGCACTGGTGATGGAATTCCACCAACTGGTGGTCTGGAGCTCAAACAGATCCAGCAGCCGCTCGTCGTCAAACGCGTCGTTACCCACAATATTGATGTGCTGGATAGCCGCAACCGTACCTTCGTTAATGTCCAGCTTGATGGCAACGCGATTGCGGGGAAGGTCCTCGGCGGTGGCTTTCACCCGCGCGTTGTAACGACCCTGACTGATGTAGGACCGGAGAATCTCAAGCTCCAGTCGCTCAAGGGTCGCCCTGCGAAATACCTGCCCCTCCTGGAGACCCGCTCCGGATAGCGCATCCATCAGCATGGGGGTTTCGATGTTCTTGTTGCCTTCAATGTCTATGGACGTGATTGAAGGTCGCTCCTGAACCGTAAGGATCAGCACACCACCATCACGGCTGGCTTTGATATCGGTAAACAGGCCGGTGCGAAACAGGTCTTTGATCGCATCGGACAGCTCCACCTCATCGACCGGCTCCCCGATCGAAACGGGAAATGCGGAAAATACCGTCCCTGCGGATACCCGCTGAAGGCCTTCTACCTCGATATCGGATACGGTGAATTCATCAGCCAGTGCCGGTTTTATGGTTGAGGTGGCGACTACCAAGCCTACAGCTATACCCAGAAGAGAACGTCTCATTCAATAATTTCGCCTGTTGATGCGCGTAAGGAGTTCGCAATTCTCACAACCGCATCAGGTCGTTGTAAAGTGCGAACACCATTAATGTAAGGATCATTGCCATTCCAATACGCAGTCCGAACGCCTGGGCCTGCTCTGATAGAGGCTTCCGGCGGATGGCTTCAATGGTGTAATAGACAATATGCCCGCCATCAAGAACCGGTATTGGCAGAAGGTTCAGCACCCCAAGACTGACACTGAGGTAGGCAAGAAAACGAATAAAGTCTTCGAAACCGGAACTTACACTGGCTTCCGCTATCCTGGCAATGGTAATCGGGCCACTAAGGTTAGTGGGAGAAAGCAATCCGGTCACCATTTTTTTGATCGCGACCAGGGTCAATCGAGTGTCACCCCAGGTTTCAGAGACCGCGTTGGGAATCGCTGCCAGGGGACCATAACTGACATCCCTGAGTACGTGATCAGGCCAGGTCACCTCGCTGACACCCGCACCCACAAAACCGGTAACACTGCCATCGTCTGCCGTTCTTTCCGCGGGCGTCACACGGATTTGTTCCATGCGGCCATCGCGTTCGACCGTTAGCTCCAGGGGCTTTTCGGGCGCCTCGCGTATGAACGCCACCAGTTCGAACCAGTCCGCTACTGGCTTGCCGTCCACCTCAACCACTCGGTCGCCGGATTTCAACCCGCCGGCCTCAGCCCGACCACCCGGTGATATCTCCCCCAGCACTGCCGGTACGTCGGGCCGCCAGGGCGTCACACCAAACTCATTCAACGGGTTCGGCGTGTCCTCACTTAGACTCCAGCCATCCAGAGCTCCCCGCAGAGTCCCGCGGTTACCGTTCTGCGAGACATCGATGGTTACCTCACCAAACTCACCCGTGCGCTCAAGCAAGCGCATGTTCACGTCGCGCCAGGATGTCACACGACGGCCGTCGACCTGGTGGATTTCCATGCCGCTGGTGAGCCCGACCCGTTCCGCGACACTCCCCTGACTGACGTCGCCTACAATGGGCGCAACCGTGGTGAAACCAACCACGCTGAGCAGCCAGTAGGCAGCAATGGCAAACAGGAAATTCGCTATGGGCCCAGCGGCAGCAATAGCGATACGTTTCGATGGGGGCTTGGCATTGAACGCCTGATCCTTGAGCTCTTCGGGCACCGGCCCTTCCCGCTCATCCAGCATTTTCACGTAGCCACCGAGAGGGATCGCCGCAACCGCAAACTCGGTGCCCTGCCGGTCGTACCACGAAAACAGAGGCTTCCCGAAACCAACAGAAAACCGCAAAACCTTGACACCGCAGCGGCGAGCCACCCAAAAGTGACCAGCTTCATGGAGCGTCACCAGAATGCCCAGCGTGAGTATCAACGCCAATACGGTTTCAACGATCTGCATAATGCTCTCTGTTGGTGATGATAGAACCGCCTCTCAGGACTCGCATGGTTCAGACAGCCAGCGCCTGTATCTGTTCCCGTGCGACAGCCCTGCCCTCGGCATCCTTCGCGAAGATGGTATCGAAACTGTCTGCCGGTACAACCTCGGTGGCTGCCAACGTACGCTCTATGATAAGGGGGATATCCGCAAAACACAGGTTACCGGAAAGAAAGGCCGACACAGCCTCTTCGTTCGCAGCATTCATTACCGCTGGTGCCGTTCCACCCTCGTGGAACGCCTCCGCTGCTAACCTCAGGCACGGAAAGCGCTCCAGGTCCGGGCGCTCAAAGTGAAACTGCCCGATGCGAAACAGATCCAGCGGAGCAACACCGGCTTCAATTCTCTCGGGCCACGCGAGACCGTTAGCAATGGGTGTGCGCATGTCGGGACTACCAAGCTGCGCCAGAACGGACCCATCGGCGTACTCAACCATCGAATGAATGATGCTCTCCGGGTGGACATGCACTTCAATCATTTCCGGCGTGGTATTGAACAGCCAGCATGCTTCTATCAGCTCCAGCCCCTTGTTCATCAAGGTCGCGGAATCGACTGAGATCTTCTGCCCCATCGACCAGTTGGGGTGATTGCAGGCCTCGGCAGGCAGCACATTGCGCAGGGATTCGGCCGAGTGAGTACGAAACGGCCCACCGGAGGCAGTAAGCAGAATGCGAGTAATACCCGCACCACGGGTATCCCGGATCTTGTCCGGCGGCATACATTGGAAGATGGCGTTATGTTCGCTGTCGATCGGCAGAACGTCTGCACCCGACGCCAGAACGGCATCCATAAACAGCTTGCCCGACATAACCAGTGCTTCCTTGTTGGCAAGCAAAACGCGCTTACCCGCCCTCACTGCAGCAAGCGTAGGCGGTAATCCCACGGCTCCAACGATCGCCGCCATAACCGTATCGGAATCATCATCGCCCGCAACCTGGCATAACGCTTCCGAGCCGCCGAGAACCAGGACGGCAGGCAAATCACTTAACGCACGGGACAACGCTTCAGCCGCATTTTCATCGGCCATGACCGCATACCTCGGACGAAACTCATGGCAGAGTTCCACCATGCTGTCGACACTGGTACTGGCGGTTAGCGCTGAAACCGAAAACCGGTCCGGGTGGCGACGAATCACATCGAGTGTACTCAGGCCAATGGAGCCCGTCGCACCAAGTATCGAAACACGACGTTTCACAATAGTCACCATTGCCCCGTCGTCAACCAACCCATCAGCGTGATGATCAGGGCGAACACCGGGATGGCAGCCGTCAGGCTGTCGATTCTGTCCATGATACCGCCATGGCCCGGCAATAGCTGACTGCTATCCTTAATACCCCTGAAACGTTTCAGCATGCTTTCCAGCAGATCGCCAAGCACGGAAACGGCACCGGTAATCAGGCTGGCAACAACCAGAAGCAGCAACTGCATGGTGGTGGCTGAGGCCAGCACACTGATCACAATTGCGAAGATCGCGACCGCCACCAGACCACCCCAGACACCCGCCCAGGATTTTCCCGGACTGACCCTGGGTGCAAGCTTCGCTTTGCCAAACGCACGGCCGGCAAAATAGGCGCCGATATCCGCGACCCAGACCACGCAGAAAACATAAAGAATCAGTAGGAGGTTATTGGCACTGTCGCCGAACTGAAAGCCGCCAGTGCGAAGATGGTTAAGCCCTACCCACGCGGGAACCAGCACCAACAGGCCCATCAGGGCACGGGCAGGCACGCCGCCCCAGCGCTCTGAACCGCCGGGGTAGTTTCTTACCAGCAGGAAACTCAGTACCCACCAGAACAATGCCAGCCAAAGCACCGCAACTGCCGGAACGTTCAGCAGTCCGTACAGCACCGCCGCGACCACAAGGGCATATACAACACGGGCCGCGGGCGCAGTCAGGCCGGACATGTTGGCCCACTCCCAGGCACCAACGGTAATAATGGCCCCGGTAAACAGGGCGAACCCCAGGGGCGGCAGGAAGAAAATTCCGCCAATCGCGATGGGGGCCAGGATAAGCGCGGTAATAATACGGGTTTTAAGCACGATATCGTTCGCTATCTTGTCGTTATTGTTCTGACGAAACGCTGGCTATCTGGTCGTCTGTCTGACCAAAACGGCGTTTCCGACCCGCATATGCCTGCAACGCCTGCCCCATTTCCTGCGCCTGGAAATCGGGCCAGTAAACGGGAGAAAAATACAGTTCGGTATAGGCCAGGTGCCAGAGCATGAAGTTGCTGATGCGTTGCTCGCCAGCCGTACGAATCATCAGGTCCGGCATGGGCAAGTCACCAATAGACAGATGTTGCTGAATAAGGTCATCGGTGATGTCGGAGGGCGCCAGCTCTCCAGAACGGACCTTCTCAGCCACTTTACGACTGGCTTGGGTGATATCCCAATGCCCGCCATAATTAGCGGCGATAACCAGCGTCATCCGGGTATTGTCGCGAGTAAGCGCCTCGGCGCGCTCCATATGTTCCTGCAGGTTTGTACTAAACGCGGAGCGATCGCCGATAATGCGCAGGCAGATGTCGTTGCGGTGCAACTTTTTGACTTCCCGCTCCAACGCAAACAGGAACAGGCGCATCAGGGCCGACACTTCATCCTCGGGACGGCGCCAGTTCTCGCTGGAAAACGCAAACAGGGTAAGTACCTCCACCCCTTCCCGGGCACAGGTTTCAACCACTGATCTCACTGCTTTCACGCCGGCCTTGTGGCCGGCGACACCTTTCAGTCGCCGGGCTTTGGCCCAGCGATTGTTACCATCCATGATAATGGCCACATGCCGGGGCCGGCTACCAGCCGAAACCGGAATCTCTGCGGATACACTTTCCGTCATGCAATCCCCTGTTCAGCCGATACCGGACAACTGCAATGGCACCGGCTGATCATTGTGCTGAATTGGACCGGCTGATCAGACAGCCATCAGGTCCTCTTCCTTGGCCTTGAGCTGCTTCTCGATCTCAGCGATATAACGGTCAGTCAACTTCTGGATTTCTTCCTCACCGTAACGCTCTTCGTCTTCGTTGATGTCTTTTTCCTTCAGCAGCTCTTTCAGCGTGCTGTTGGCATCACGACGCGCGTTGCGGACGGAAACCTTGCCGTGCTCCGCATCAGCCCTGGCCTGCTTGACCATTTCCTTACGGGTTTCCTCGGTCAGCATCGGCATGGGAATTCGAATAACCTCACCGTTGTTGGACGGGTTCAGACCCAGATCCGACATCATGATCGCTTTTTCGATCTTCGGTAACAGCGGCTTCTCCCAGGGCGACACAGCCAACGTACGGTTATCCTCAACGTTCACGCTCGCCACCTGCTTGAGCGGTGTCTCCTGGCCGTAGTAATCCACGGTTACGCTGTCCAGGATGGACGGATGTGCTCGCCCGGTACGGATCTTGTTGAAAGCCCAGCTCAGGGATTCAAGGCTTTTCTTCATCTTCTTTTCAGCATCAGCTTTAATATCGTCAATCACTGCAGCGTCCTCGGATTCGTTGTACAAAATGTCTCAATCAGATTATTCAATCAGTGTGCCTTCCGACTCTCCGGTCACGATACGGGTCAACGCGCCAGAGCGGTTCATGTCGAAGACCCGGAGAGGCATGCCATGATCTCGCGCAAGGCATATAGCGGTCAGATCCATCACGCCCAGCTTTTTGTCCAGCACTTCGTCATAGGTGAGACGATCGTATTTTTCCGCAGTCGGATCCTTGTAGGGATCGGCGGAATAAACGCCATCAACCTTGGTTGCCTTCAGCACGGCATCCGCTTCAATTTCGATCCCCCGCAAACAAGCGGCTGAGTCGGTCGTAAAGAACGGGTTACCGGTGCCTGCACAGAAAATCACCACATCGCCGTCTTTCAGGTCGCGTACCGCCCGGCGGCGATCATAATGCTCAACAATACCACTCATAGGGATGGCGGACATAACCCGGGTACGGATATTGGATCGCTCCAGGGCGTCACGCATGGCCAGTCCATTCATGACCGTTGCCAGCATGCCCATATGGTCGCCGGTCACCCTGTCCATGCCAGCGGCGTTCAACGCCGCACCGCGAAACAGATTGCCGCCGCCAACGACCAGGCCTACCTGAACACCAATGCCAATGAGCGAACCAATATCCAATGCCATCCGATCAAGCACTTTTGGATCAATGCCAAAATCGTGCTCGCCCATCAAGGCTTCACCACTGAGTTTGAGCAGGACGCGTTTGTATCTGGGCTGGGTATTGGACGACTTCGGCATGAGGATCCCCTTCTATGTGTCTGGCTTGGTGCCTGGCAGGACAAGCTTCTCAGGCTTGTATCTGACATACTCCTCAATAAAAAGGGGTATCTCAGATACAAGCCCGCCACGAGAACCGGAAAATTCCGGCTAACGTGGCAGACTTGGAAGGTGCCCCGGACATCGCCCTGGCACCTGTCAGAAGGATCAGGACTTGCCGGTACCTGCCGCCGCAGCGACCTCTGCCGCAAAATCCACTTCTTCCTTCTCGATACCTTCACCGACTTCCAGGCGAACAAAGCTAACCAGCTCACCGCCGTTGTCCTTAATCAGCTGACCCACGCTTTGGTCAGGATTCTTGACGAACGGCTGCTCGACCAGGCTGTTCTCCGCCAGGAATTTCTTGATCCGGCCACCCATCATCTTTTCGACGATTTCAGCAGGCTTGCCTTCCATATCAGGCTGGGCCTTGATGACCGCTTTTTCTTTCTCAAGCTCGTCGGCCGGCATGTCTTCCGGCTTGCCAACCCGCGGGTTAACAGCGGCAACGTGCATGGCAACGTCCCGAGCAACTTCAGCGCTGCCTGCGGTGAGGGCCACAACAGACGCAATCTTGTTGGTGCTGTGAACGTAAGCACCCACAACCGGGCCTTCCACCCGTACGATACGACGAACGGTGATGTTCTCGCCGATCTTCTGAACCAGCGCTTCACGCTTGGCTTCCAGATCGCCTTCCATCAGTTCGGCAACGTCTGTTCTGCTGTTCTCAAACGCAACATTCAGAACGTCGTTGGCGAAATTCATGAAGTTGTCATCACGAGCAACAAAATCAGTCTCGGAGTTCACTTCCAGGATGTAAGCGACAGTGTTGTCGTCAGACACCTTGATCAGGGAAACACCTTCAGCAGCGGTACGACCCGCCTTCTTGGCAGCCTTCAGGCCGGAAGACTTACGCAGCTCTTCAATTGCGGCATCAACGCTTCCGCCAGCTTCCACCAATGCCTTTTTGCATTCCATCATGCCAAGGCCGGTGCGCTCACGAAGCTCTTTGACCATTGCAGCAGTAATTGCAGCCATGTTCATTCCTCTTAACTGTTCCGAATTCTGGACCGGTGTGCCCGGAGGTAAACCACGGGCACACCCTACAACCTGTTCGCGAAGGAACTATTACTCCGCAGCGGGAGCAGCACCTTCCGCGTCTTCGCTGACTTCTACAAACTCGTCAGCGCCGGCACCGGCAGACTGGGCCGCTTCGATGCAGGTTTCAGCAACGGCCTGCACGTAAATCTGGATCGCGCGGATGGCATCGTCGTTGCCCGGAATCACGTAATCAACGCCGTCAGGGTCGCTGTTGGTATCAACAACGCCGATCACAGGAATGCCCAGCTTGTTGGCTTCCTTGATGGCGATACGCTCGTGGTCAACATCGATCACGAACATGGCGTCCGGCAGGCCACCCATGTCCTTGATACCGCCGATGGAACGCTCAAGACGGTCCATTTCGCGGGTACGATCCAGAGCTTCTTTCTTGGTCAGCTTGTCGAACGTACCGTCCTGGCTCTGTGCTTCCAGGTCGCGATAGCGACGGATTGACTGGCGAATGGTCTTGTAGTTGGTCAGCATGCCGCCCAACCAGCGATGGTTCACGTATGGCTGACTGGAGCGCAGTGCTTCTTCCTTGATGATCTTGGCCGCCGCACGCTTGGTGCCAACGAACAGGATCTTGTTCTTGTTGCCCGCGAGGTTATGAACGAAGTTCAACGCATCGTTCATGGCAGGAACAGTCTGCTCAAGGTTGATGATATGAATCTTGTTGCGAGCGCCGAAGATGAACTTCGACATTTTCGGGTTCCAGTAACGAGTCTGGTGACCGAAGTGGGCGCCTGCTTTCAGCAGGTCACGCATATTTACCTGAGCCATGATATTTACCTTTTTAGCTTCGGGTTAGTCCTCCACACGTCCGATTGCCCCAACCTGGCTCCGTCGCCTTTATATAGAGACAACATGAGCAGGCACCCTGGGACAACGTGCCGACGTGTGTGCGAATTTGCCGGATTTGTTTCCAGCGGGCGCGTTTATACCATAAATCGCCCGCCGGATTCCATTAATTTGTGTCCCGGAAAGCACGGCAAAACCGCCTCTTCCTTGTACCGGGCAACACTCCCCCTTAAAATGCGTGTTTGATCCAAATCAACGGGAACCCCAATGCAGGTATCGATCAAGACTCCGGAAGAAATCGAGAAGATGCGTGTCGCTGGCCGCCTGGCGGCCGAAGTTCTTGAGATGATTGGCGAACACGTCAAACCGGGCGTAACAACCGAGAAGCTCGACAGTATTTGCCACGCTTATATGGTGGACGAGCAAAAGACCATTCCGGCGCCGCTGAACTACAAGGGTTTCCCGAAATCGGTATGCACCTCAGTGAATCATGTGGTCTGCCACGGCATCCCGAACGAGAAAAAGGTGCTGAAGGACGGTGACATCGTCAATATCGACGTCACGGTAATCAAAGACGGATGGCACGGTGATACCAGCAAGATGTTCATCGTCGGCAAGCCCAAGCCCGGCAGCGAACGCCTGATCCAGATCACCCAGGAGTGTCTGTATAAAGGTATTGAACTGGTGAAGCCTGGCGCCCGGCTGGGCGACATTGGTCATGTGATCCAGCAGCATGCTGAGAAGCATCGCTATTCTGTGGTCCGGGACTATTGCGGCCACGGCATTGGAAAGGTGTTTCACGAAGACCCTCAGGTGATGCACTACGGCAAGCCCGGCACCGGGATGGAACTGCAGGAAGGCATGACCTTTACCATCGAACCGATGATTAACCAGGGAAAGTACCACACCAAGCTGCTGCCGGATGGCTGGACCGTGGTGACCAAGGATCATAAGCTCTCCGCGCAATGGGAGCACACTATCCTGGTGACATCGGACGGCTACGAAGTACTGACCAAGCGCACGGAAGAGTCATTCTAGGTGGACCTCAGCGAACTGGAATCCAGGATAAGCAACGACATCTCACCTGTTGTAGCAGCCCGGGAGCTGTTGAAGGAACGCTACAACGCAGACGCAGAAGCGTTCCGGCAGGGAGCTGATGTTCGCGCACTGGTCCATTCCCGGTCCGGAACCCTGGATACCGTTCTTGCCCTGATCTGGAACCGCTACGCCTTTGCCGCCTCTGCCGATATCTCTCTCGTTGCAGTCGGCGGCTATGGCCGGGGAGAGCTTCACCCTCACTCCGATATTGATCTGTTGATCCTCACCCGGAGCGGTATAGAAGAGAACTGGCAGGAAGACCTTGGCGCCTTCATAACACTCCTGTGGGACCTGAAGCTGGATATTGGCCACAGCGTCCGCAGCATTCAGGAAAGCATGGATGCCGCCAGAGAAGACGTCACGATTCTCACCAACCTGTTGGAAACCCGCACCATCGCCGGCCCGGATGACTTACGCGACGAACTCAGTCATCAGGTTTATTCAGACGCCATCAGCTCTGACCGCGATTACTTCATCGCCAAACGGGAAGAGCAAAAGCAGCGCCACGCGAAATACGGGGACACGGAGTACAACCTTGAGCCCAATGTAAAAGGCTCTCCAGGCGCGCTGCGGGATATACAGACCATCGGCTGGATTACCAAGCGACACTTCGGCCTGCAGAATATCGCGGATCTGACACGCTTCAGCATCCTGACCGAAGAAGAGCACCGGATACTATTGCAGGGCGAAACCTTCCTGTGGCGACTTCGCTTCGGCCTGCAGCTGATTGCCGACCGCAACGAGAATCGCCTCCTGTTTGACCATCAACGGGCACTCGCCCAGATGTTGGGTTACAAGGATGAGGGCAAGCGGCTGGGCGTCGAGTTGATGATGCAGTCCTACTACCGCACCGTGCTGGCCCTGGCGGAGCTGACCGACGTTATTCTTCAGTACTACGACGAGGCCATCCTCGGCGCCGGAAGTGACGACGACATCCTGCCCCTGAACAAGCGCTTCCAGATTCGCAACTACTACATTGAAGCCGTCAACAATCAGGTCTTCGCCTACGCGCCCTATGCCATCATGGAAATATTCGTTCTGATGGCGCAGCATCCGGAGATCAAGGGCATCCGCGCCACCACCATCCGCTCACTGCGGGCGCACCGCCACCTGATTGACGACGCTTTCCGCTCGGATCTGGCCGTTACATCCCTGTTCATGGAACTGCTGCGGACGCCCCACGCCCTCGACCAGACCCTGTCGGCTATGAAGAAATACAACGTGCTGGGCCGCTACCTCCCCGAATTTGGCCAGATCATCGGCCAGATGCAGCACGACCTGTTCCATATCTACACCGTGGACGCCCACACCATGCGGGTGATCCGCAACATGGTGCGGCTGGACAGCGCCGACGCCCGCAATGAATACCCGTTGGCATCCCGACTGATTCACAGGCTACCAAAACTCGAAACCCTGTATATTGCGGGCCTTTATCATGATGTGGCCAAAGGCCGGGGTGGCGATCACTCAGAGCTGGGCGCAATTGATGTCGAGAGCTTCTGCGAACGCCATCACCTCAGCGAGCGGGACACCCAACTGGCCTCCTGGCTGGTGGAAAATCATTTGCTGATGTCGATGACCGCCCAGCGCAAGGACATCTCCGACCCGGACATCATTCACGGCTTTGCCCGCGCCGTGCCCAGCCAGGTGCACCTGGACTACCTTTACGTGCTGACGGTGTGCGATATCAGCGCCACCAACCCAAAGCTTTGGAACACCTGGCGCGCCTCGCTGTTGCGCCAGCTTTACATCGAGACCAAGCGGGCACTCAGACGCGGCTCGGAAACGCCGGTAGACCGCCAGGAATGGGTGCGCGCCACTCAGTCCGAGGCACGGGAGATTCTCCACGCCCAGAACATGACGGACGAACAGATCGACGGAATCTGGGAAACCCTGGACGAAGACTACTTCCTGCAGGATTCCACGGTAGACATTGCCTGGCAGACCGCTGCCATCATCCGCCATGGCGATGATCCCGACCCGCTGGTGCTGATTCGTGACACCCGGGGCGGCCCTACTGACGGCTACTCCCAGATCATCATTTATATGAGTGACCGTATTGACCTGTTCGCGGCCACCACGGCGGTGCTGGAACAACTCAACCTCAACATCGTCGATGCTCGCATCAGCTCAAGCGAAGGCCCTTTCTCCATCAGTTCCTACATTGTGTTGGACGAAAAAGGCAAACCCCTGGGCATTGACCCGGCCCGCAAGGACCGGGTTCGCATGCGCCTGATTGAGGAACTGGATGACCCGGAAGATTACCCTGACATCATCCACCGCCGCACTCCCAGACAGCTGAAGCACTTTGCCTTCCCCACGGAAGTGACCTTCTCCAATGACACCATCAACCAGCGCACGGTGATGGAAGTGATCACACCGGACCGCCCGGGGTTGCTGGCCCGCGTTGGACAGGTATTGTTGGAGCATCGCGTGCGGCTAACCAACGCCAAGATTGCGACGCTGGGTGAACGGGTGGAAGACGTATTCTTTGTAACCGACGAGCACGGCGAGCAGATCAGCGACCCCGCAGTCTGCCAGGCCCTGCAGCAGGATCTTTGCCAAATGCTGGATGACACCCAATGAACCCCGACCTGGACAGGCTACACCCCTACCCGTTCGAGAAATTGACCAAACTCAAGTCCGGCATCAGCGTTCCCAAGGACCTGACGTCGATTTCCCTGGGCATTGGTGAGCCCAAGCATCCGTCTCCGGAATTCGTCAAACAGGTGATCTCGGATAATCTGGACAAACTCGCCAATTACCCTACAACGAAAGGCACCGACGAACTGCGTCAGGCCATCGCGCGCTGGGCCACCCGCCGCTTTGAACTGACACCCGGATCACTGACGCCTGAGCACCATATCGTTCCGGTGAATGGCACTCGCGAAGGCATCTTCTCGCTGGTGCAATCGGTGGTGGAATCCAGCCAGAGCGCCACCGTGGTCAGCCCCAACCCGTTTTACCAGGTCTACGAAGGCGCTGCGTTCCTCGCCGGCGCAACGCCCCATTACCTTGCCTGCGACGCAGACAGCCATTTTATACCGGACTTTGACAAGGTTCCGAAATCCGTATGGAAAGACTGCCAGGTGCTGTTCCTGTGCTCACCGGGCAACCCCAGCGGTTCTGTGATTCCCCGGGAGACATTGGCGCGGGTCATCGAACTGGCGGACGAGCATGACTTCATCGTCGCGTCCGATGAATGCTATTCCGAGCTCTACCCGGACGAACGTCAGCCGCCGGAAGGATTACTGCAAACCTGTGCCGCTATTGGCCGCAACGATTTCGCCCGCTGCGTCGTGTTCCACAGCCTGTCGAAGCGGAGCAACTTGCCGGGCCTGCGGTCCGGTTTCGTGGCCGGCGATGCCGATATCCTCAAAGGCTATCTCAAATACCGCACCTACCATGGCTGCGCCATGCCCATACACAACCAGCTGGCGAGCATTGCCGCCTGGAGCGATGAAGACCACGTGCGGGAGAACCGGGCGGCCTACCGCGCCAAGTTTGAGGCGGTGGCACCCATCCTTCGGGAAGTGATGAACGTGGACTTTCCCGATGCCGGGTTCTACCTATGGCCGGAAACCCCGATGGACGACGAAACGTTCGCGCGGGAACTGTCGGCCCAGCAGAATGTGCACGTGCTCCCCGGGCGCTACCTCTCTCGCACTGCCGATGGCCATAATCCTGGCGAAAACCGGGTAAGAATGGCCCTGGTGGCGCCGGTTGAAGAATGCGTGGAAGCGGCCAAACGCATTGTGACTTTTGTAAAGGCAAACAGGACATGAAACTCTACGGCATCCGAAATTGCGACACCGTCAAGAAAGCCCGGAAATGGCTGGACGACGCCGGCATCGACTACGAATTCCACGACTTCAAGAAGGACGGGCTGGACACTGCCCGGCTCAGCCAATGGGAGCAGGCGGCCGGCTGGGAGGTGTTACTGAACCGTCGCGGCACCACGTGGCGCAAACTTCCGGACGAGGTTCGTGATAATATTAGCGCCCAATCCGCCCACGACCTGATGCTCGACAATCCGTCCATCATCAAGCGGCCCGTGGTTGAGCACGGCGACACGGTCAGCGTCGGCTTTAGTGCCGATGAGTGGGCCGAACGATTCAAACACTGAGAACCAGGAGCACATCAATGAGTTTTGCATTCGGAATTGGTATCGGCACCCAGAACAATCAGGGCGAGTGGCTGGAAGTGTTTTACCAGCAGCCGGTCATCACCCCCGATAACGGCCTCATCGAAGTGGCTCAAAACGTTCTGGATTACCAGGGAGGCAATCAGGCGGTATCGGTGACGCCCGATCAGCTCAAGGCGCTCTCGGACGGATTACGACAGCTGGGCCAGATGGAACAATCCGCCCTGGCGGGCAAAGCTGCCGAGAGCCGGCGCCCGGTCGTGGTGACCCTACTGGACACCGACGACACTGCCTCCAGCACGCCAGAGGTCTACCTCAAGCTGCACCTGATCTCCAGCCGCCAGGCCAGACCCCATGAGCTGAAACTGGACGGCATTTTCGGCCTGCTGCCAAACCTGGCCTGGACCAGCGAAGGCGCCATCGACCTGAACGAACTGCCAGAGCGCCAGCTCAAGGCGCGCCTCGAAGGCCGCACCCTGGAAGTGAAGTCCGTCGACAAGTTCCCGCAGATGACGGATTACGTGGTACCAAAAGGCGTGCGCATCGCCGACACTGCCCGTGTTCGCCTGGGCGCCTATGTGGGTGAAGGCACCACCGTGATGCATGAAGGCTTTATCAACTTCAATGCCGGCACCGAAGGCACCAGCATGATCGAAGGCCGCATCTCCGCCGGCGTGATGATCGGCCAGGGCTCGGACCTCGGCGGCGGCTGCTCCACCATGGGCACCCTGTCTGGCGGTGGCAACATCATCATTTCCGTTGGTGAGAACTGCCTGATCGGCGCCAATGCCGGTATCGGCATTCCCCTGGGTGACCGCTGCAAAGTCGAAGCGGGCCTGTACATTACCGCCGGTACCAAGGTAGCGCTGCTGGACGACAACAACGAACTGGTTGAAGTCATCAAGGCACGGGATTTGGCCAACAAGCCGGATCTTCTGTTCCGCCGTAACAGCCAGACTGGCGCGGTTGAATGCAAGACCAACAAGTCCGCCATCGAGCTGAACGAAGAACTGCATGCAAACAACTAATTCCGCAGAGCTTTCCCCGACCCTCAAGCTCGCCGTTGACCTGATCCGCCGGCCATCCGTTACCCCGGACGACGCCGGCTGTCAGGAACTGATGATGTCGCGGCTCTCTGCCCTTGGCTTCAAGGGCGAGGCCCTGCGCTTTGGCGAAACCGACAACCTTTGGGCCCGCAAGGGTTCGGAAGGCCCCCTGCTGGCGTTTGCAGGCCATACAGATGTTGTGCCCACCGGTCCGGAGAAAAACTGGCGTCATCCGCCGTTCGAGGCGGTGATTGACGATGGCTTTCTTCATGGCCGGGGCGCAGCCGACATGAAAGGCAGCCTGGCGGCCTTTGTCACAGCCTGCGAGCGGTTTGTGACAAACCATCCCGATCATCGGGGCTCCATTGCCTTGCTGATCACCAGTGACGAGGAAGGTCCGGCCCAGGACGGCACCGTGAAAGTGGTGGAAACCCTGGAAGCCCGGAATGAGAAAATCGACTGGTGCCTGATTGGTGAACCGTCCAGCACCCGTGAGGTGGGCGATGTCATCAAGAACGGCCGTCGGGGCTCGCTCCATGGCTATCTCACAGTACAGGGCATCCAGGGGCACGTAGCCTACCCGCACCTGGCGGAAAACCCGGTTCATACCGTTGCCCCGGCTCTGGACGCCCTCGCGAAGGAATTCTGGGACAATGGCAATGATTTCTTCCCGCCAACCACCTTCCAGATCACCAGGATCGAAGCTGGCACCGGGAGCAACATCATCCCCGGCGAGTGCCTGATTCACTTCAATTTCCGCTACTGCACGGAAAACACAGCGGAAAGCCTGGAAGAAAGAGTGGTTGCCATTCTCGACCGCCACGAGTTGAAGTATGACCTGCAATGGCATCTGAGCGGTCGGCCATTCCTGACCGATAGTGGATCGCTGGTCTCGGCGGCACAAAGTGCCATCCGTTCCGTCACTGGCCGGGAAACCGAGCTGTCTACCTCGGGCGGTACGTCGGATGGACGCTTTATCGCTCCGACCGGCGCCCAGGTTCTGGAACTTGGCCCCATCAACGCCACCATCCACAAAGTCAATGAGTGCGTGAAAGCCGCAGACCTGGACACCCTGTCAGAGATTTACGAGCAGGTACTTGTGGAACTGCTGGCCTGATCAGTAGTGGGGAGGAGGCGTTTCGTCCTCCTCCTTTCTGATGTTCGATGACGACACTTCCTTGAGCTGAGTGTTCAGCTGCTTCTTCGCCTCCCAGAGTTCCCGGATATCCAGCTCCTGACGGGCCACCTGCTCGCTCAGGGTATGAATGATGTCGTCCTGGAATGCCAGACGCGTTTCCAGTTCGTCCAGCCGGGCTTGCAGATCTTTGTCGCTCATAAGGTTTTTGGTTCTCCGGGAAGGATTCCCATCAAGGTATTGTGTGATCAATTTGGTGTCGGCGGACACGCCGCTTGGTCAGCGCTCCCCGTTATCTGGTATCATCCCGCTTTTGCCCGCCGGGGAACCTGCAAGACCCGTTTATGTCCTGCTGGCCCCAGCGGTTTTCACCGCCGGAGACCCGATTTTACCCGATATCCGGCTCTTTATCGTTAGCGTTAGATGAATGGAGAAACTTCAGTCCATGCAAAACCCAGCAAAAGCGATCGTCCTTGCTCTCCTGGTCGCGATTCCGTCACCTTTTATCCTCGGTTTTCTGTTGGTGACTTTCACCCCGGAACTCTTCCAGATTCTGTCTCAGGCCGGCACTAGCGAGGAAGCAACCAGTACCACGTTTGTATTGGGCAGCGCCCAGGGCATCGCAGCCTATATTATTGCGGTTGTCCTTTTCGGCCTGGCAGGCTTCGTTACCGTCGCTCTGGCAGCCAAGAAACCCTCAGCCGTGAAGCAGCAAGCGCCTCGCGCCAGCACGGCACCTCGCCAGCCGGCCCCGCGCAAGCAGCAATCCCAACCGGATTACGAGGATGACGATGACTACGACGACAGCACCCCTGAAGGCAATGAGGAAGGCACCGTCAAGTGGTTCAACGTCAAGAAAGGCTTCGGGTTTATCGTTCGCGATAGCGGCGATGAAGTCTTTGTACACTTCCGCGCCATTCGTGGCCGTGGCCGCCGGGTATTGCGCCAGGGCCAACTGGTCCGGTTCAGCGTTGTCGAAGCGGACAAGGGCCTTCAGGCGGACAACGTGTCCATTCTGAGCGACTGATCCACGAGAACGTGCATCACAAAAAAGGGGGCAGCCAACCGGCTGCCCCCTTTTTTATTGCTGTGAAGAACTCAGTTCCAGACCGCCAGTTGCTCTCCGCGCTGATCCAGCCGCCACCATTTCTCATCCTCCACGGGCTCCCCTTCTTTCCAGTCACCGGGGCTGCAGCGAATCTCGGTATCCATGGCGCGCCAGGCACTCCGGGCGCAATCGAGGTCGGACACCCAGGGCAGATCCTCACCCTCCAGGATCACAGAGGTGTATCGCTTGCCACCTGCACCGGGGTACAGATTAATGCGGACTCTATGCGCCCGATAATGAGCTGATCCTTTCACCGCCCTGTCACCCAGCGCGTCATCCCTGAGCTCAATGTCGTCCAGATGACTGGCAAGCCAGCTCGATACCGCTGACGACTCCAGGTCACGAATGTAGATTTCGAGATCCCGCACCTTCTGTTTCTCCTGCCGGTTGATCACAATGGACCACATAGTGAACCGGCCCGGGGCGGGCTGCAACCCAGCGTTCGAGTTCATGGCGAAGGTCATCGATTTTCAGGGTCCTGAGCGTACCCTCTGCTTTTCGCTCATGCCACGCCACCTCCGCCGCCGCACGCTCAACGGCCAGGCTTTCAAGGGATCGCTCCAGTGCCTCTGTCGGTTGTTGCCTGGCCATTGCCACCAGTGACTGTCGCCGCAGCGTATCGGTTCTACCAGCGAGCGCCATACCCTCAATAGGGCCTCGTTCGGCAAACAGGTTCAATCGGGCGGCTGCGCGCTCCACCCACTGGATCATACCGCCAGGAGACCCGACCAGCCGACTCCGGCTTGAGGCGGCATAGCGGATAAGCGCCTGGGACAACTCTATGTTCCAGCGCTTTTCAATCGCTGGTTGATGAGCCGTCAGGATGGCAACCTTCTGGCCGGTACTCGTGCCGGGCATGTCAAAGATATCAAAATCCCGCCCCAGGCAACGCTCCAATTGCCCAACGGCAGCCTCTGCTTCCGGTGAGCCTGGCCCCAGCATGACCACGGGGCCCGGATATCCGGTAACCAGACTGCGGGCCACGCTGAGCTCGGGCGCCATCATTGCAGCCAGGTCCGCCGGAGAAACGTTATCCAGAACCAGCGCGGGATAATCCTTGCAGTCGATGCCTTTGGACGGGATGGCGGGATTCTCACTGGCCATGATTTCCGCCTCATTGCGAAGGTCCAACCTTATAAAACCGCAATACAGGAACGGCAATAGAGCCTGTAACCAACTGGTTTTACCGGTGCCTCTTGACCCTTTCACCCACACCAGTGCTCTTGGAACCGAGACCAGGGTAATCGATACATCTTCCGCCAGCTCCAGCCATTCCAGGTCTGTAATCACAACGGGCGTATCGCCTTTGTCGGAGGTTTCGGCGACTTGCTGCTGTTCGTCCGCAGCGGGCCACCGGTCGACCAGTTCCAACACCGCAACGTAGGCTTTCTCCTGCAGGCGTTCGGCGTTACGAGTCAGCACCGACAACAGGATGGGCCAGTCCAGCCAGGGGGCATTGCTCAGTTCGCGGGCAGAAGAAAACCAGTACATGAGCTGTGAGGACAACTGGCCCTCTCCGCCCACTTCGGTCACGATGGGTTGCTCACATTGGATAGTGCGGGTCAGTTCGTCAAGATCAACACTGCGGCTGCGCAGGAATCCGCAGATGGCAGGTTCACCATCCAGCAGCGCCAACAGGAAATCCTCAACGGTGATGGCATAACCACCTCGCTGGGCAACGCTGTCACGTGCCCGTTGCAGTGCGGTTTGACAGAGGGGGCTCAGGCATCCTTGCCAGTCTTCCATTCACTTCTCCTTGTGTTGTCGGGCATCATCCTGATGCCGTTTCATGTAGATCAATCAGACCCGGTTGTAGGTGTCCTCGAAACGCACAATGTCGTCTTCACCCAGGTAGCTACCCGTCTGCACTTCAATCAGTTCCAGGGGAATAACGCCAGGGTTGGTCAGCCGGTGGGTCACACCCAACGGAATGTAGGTGGACTGGTCCTCGGTCAGCAACAACACATCGTCGCCGCGGTTGACCGTGGCCGTTCCCTTCACCACCACCCAGTGCTCGGCACGATGATGATGTTTCTGCAGCGACAGCGACGCGCCCGGCTTAACCGTAATGCGCTTGACCTGGAAACGTTCCCCCATGGCGATACCTTCATAGGTACCCCAGGGGCGGTGGACCTTCTTATGGAAGCGGTGTTCATGGCGGCCCTGAGCCTTGACCTGGGCAACCAGCTTCTTCACATCCTGAACCCGACCACGATCGGCCACCAATACCACATCATCCGTTTCAACGATAACGTGATCCGTAATACCCAGCGCCGCAATCAGACGGCCCTCTGAGTGAATGTAGGAGCCGGAAACGTCTTCGGTAATCACATCTCCCCGGCACACGTTGTTGTTCTCATCGTGGGGCTGGATATCCCAAAGCGCGGACCAGGAGCCTACATCCGACCACCCGGCATCCAGGGGCACCACCACCGCATCGTGAGTCTTTTCCATCACCGCATAGTCGATGGAATCATCCGGGCAAGCCCTGAAGTTCTCGGCACCCACGCGAGTGAAATCCATGTCAGCGTTGCGCTCCTTCCAGGCAGCTCGGCAGGCTTTCATCATCTCGGGCTGCTGGCTTTCCAGTTCTTCAAGGTAGCGATCAGCGCGAAACAGGAACATGCCGCTGTTCCAGAAATAATCACCCTCTTTCAGATACTGGCGGGCGGTGTCTTCGTCCGGTTTTTCCACAAAGGCCGCTACATCGTTGTACCCTTCGTGGGCCGCGCCGGCCTTGATGTAGCCGTAGCCTGTGTGAGGCGCGCTGGGCACAATACCGAAGGTAACCAGTTTGCCGGAACGGGCGGCTTCAGCGCCCTGACTCACCGCCTGGCGGAATACATCCTGATTCTTCAATACGTGGTCAGAAGGCATCACCAGAAGCAGCTCTTCCGGGTTTTCTTCAGCAGCCGCGAGGGCCGCGAGGGCAATGGCCGGGGCCGTATTGCGACCGACCGGCTCGAGGATGATCCCGGCGGTACGCTCCGGTGCCTGAGCCTGCAAATGGGCCGCGACCACAAACCGGTGATCTTCATTGGTGATGGCCAACACCCGGGCTTTGTCATCCAGTGCCAGGCCACGATCGATCGTTTCCGCCAGCAGGGAATCGTCAGACACCACAGGCAGAAACTGCTTGGGATAGGCTTCACGGGACAACGGCCAGAGACGGGTGCCGGAACCACCAGAAAGAATCACTGCGAGCATGGGTCGTCCTTGTCTTGAATTTTCGCGAATTTTACCCCAAAAACCGCCAACCTGTCCTGCCAGTGGCGATTAAACCGGTTCTAACGTGCAAACCTTCACACCTTCGTACCAGGCGCCGACTTACCAGGTGCCGGTGTTTTCCATACTGGCCCAGGGTTCCTTCGCTGGTAGCGACTCCCCCTTCTGGAGCAGTTCAATGGAAATGCCGTCCGGCGACCGGATAAACGCCATACGCCCGTCACGCGGGGGACGATTGATGGTAGCGCCGTTGGCCTGAAGGTGACTACACAATGCATAGATGTCGTCCACCCGATACGCCAGATGCCCGAAATTGCGACCACCAGTATATTCTTCCGGGTCCCAGTTATAGGTGAGTTCTATCATTGGAGCCCGCTCTTCCCTCGCCCGCGCCTCATCCTCGGCAGCCGCAAGGAAAACCAACGTAAAGCGCCCCTTTTCACTGCTCTTGCGACTGATTTCCACCATACCCAGTAGCTCGCAGAAAAAGTGCAGGGTTTTTTCCAGGTTGCTGACCCGGATCATTGTGTGAAGGTACTGCATATCGCCTCTCCTGATGCGTTGCCCCGAGGCCTATGACGGGGACTGATCAAATCAATGGTTTAGGGTATCCTGCCAGAATGAACCGACGCCCTGAAACCACCGCCCATCTCCAGTACCGAGTTCCAGCCGTGCGCCACTTGGCGTGGATGTGTCATGCTCCCCAGCTTATCAGTTCTCCCATGGGTTTTGCCCCGGAAACTTACCTGCCGGATGATGCTGAAGAGCGCCTGAAGGTATGGGACAGTGCGCCCGAACTTGGCCCGGAGGTACTCACGGAACCACCGGCGCGACGGCTTGGGCACTATTTCGAGCGCCTGTACGAATGCCTGATGCAGGACCTCCTGGGCTGGGAGGTTATTCTCAAGAACCAGCCGGTCCGCAGCAACGGCATTACACTGGGCGAACTCGATTTCCTGGTCCGCAACCCTGCCGATAACGTGGTCGAACACCACGAAATTGCCGTGAAGTTTTACCTCGGCCATCAGAATGACGGTCAGGCGAGGCCACTCTGGTACGGGCCTAATACTCGGGACCGTCTGGATCTCAAAACCCAACGTCTGACCGACCACCAGAGCCAACTCACAGCAAGACCCGAGACCCGCAACCTTCTGGCGTCCCTGGACATCCAAACACCCGTTCGTCCACGGATTTTCATGCCGGGGTATCTGTTCTATCCCCTGGATATGCCCCTATCGCCACCGGAGTGCATCCCGGTGGGACACCTGCGTGGTGACTGGCTCTATATCAGCGATCTGGACGAAATGAATGCGACGGGAAACGTAACGGCCGCCGACGGAAAACGATGGATTCCGCTGGTTAAACCTCACTGGCTCGGCCCCTGGCGCCAACAAGAGACCCCCGATCCACAGAGCACCGAAGACGCATTGGCCGTCGTTCGATCGGCCGGTGTCCCCCGCCTGTTTGCAGTGCTGGAGCGGTCGCCAGAGGACGGCTACTGGAGTGAGACCTCCCGGGTGTTTGTGGTTCCGAGTACCTGGCCTGGAGTGCCTGATCAGCGCTGAACTGCCGTTGGCTATATCGTCTCCAGTTCCACACGATTCCTGCCGCCCTCCTTGCTGCGATAGAGTGCTCGATCCGCACGACTGATGGCGGAATTCAGATTGTCGCCCGGGCGCAACTCACTGACGCCTGCACTGATGGTCAGATCGATGGATTCGCCGGTCGTCGCCAGCCAGTCATTGGCCAGAAGCGCCTTGCGCATACGCTCCGCACTGGCCTGGGCGCTATCCAGGCCAGTATCTGGAAGCACCGCGAGAAACTCCTCACCACCCCAGCGGGAGATCAAGTCCTGAGTACGCAACTGGGCCTTGATAAGGTTGGCGACTTCAATCAATACCCGATCACCAACCTCATGTCCGTGCCGGTCATTGATGGCCTTGAAGTGATCAATATCAAGCACCAGGAACGCAACCGGGCGCCCTGTCCTCTGGAAGCGCGCCAGTTCCTTTTCCGCAAGCTCGGTCATTTGGCGCCGGTTGAATAGGGCGGTCAAAGAATCGGTTGTCGCCATCCGCCGCAGTTTTCGGTTTGCCGTGGTCACCATGGTGAGGTAGAAAAACGACAGGTAACTGAACATGGCGAACACCACACTCAGGTTAAACAGATAAACCGCGAGCAAGGCGCCAGGGGCAATGGGCTGTAGCGGCTCGATAACCCACATCACCAGATAAAGAGTGATGTAATAGCTCCACAGCGCCACCAGAAAGATCACCGCCGTTCGCAACGCCATGCTAACGAACAGCGCCGGAATGAACATCAGCAGGAAATAGTGAAAGCCGCTCTCCCAGCCGATAAGCAAAACGCCCAACCCAGCGTGGATAATCACTTCCGCCCAGATCAAGCTCATGGCCAAGCCATTCTGCTTCCTAGCCAATGCCCGGTAGGCCACCACGTACATGGTGACGCTTACCACGTTCACCCACGCCAATATCGGTGAACCGAGAAGATGGAAAAGAAAGAAGAACGCCACATCAACCGTGGCGGCAATCTGGCAACAGCGCTTGGCCACCTGCCAGAATTGCGGACGACGCTCCCTGATGGGTTCCCTGGCAGACATGGGTTTGGGCCGACTCATAAACAGTGATTTCCAAAACGGTTATCTTCAGGTTACCCCGAAAATTACCAGCCTGCTCACCACAAACGTTAAATACTGAAAATCTTTGAAACACCCGTACGAAGCGTGAAGCTCATGCAACCAGAACCCTGTTTCAGTAACCCGTTTGTGGCAGAATATTCCCCATCAACAACGAGATGATGGATCACTAGCATGGACGACCACAGCCAGTTCCGGCTGCTTTCAGAGCGACGCTTTCTGCCGTTCTTCCTGACCCAGTTCTCAGGCGCCTTTAACGACAACCTGTTCCGCAACATCCTGCTGTTGCTGATTACTTACACGGCTGGTGGCCTGCTGGGCCTGCCCATTGATGTGGTGGTCAACATCGCGGCGTTGCTGTTTATCCTGCCCTTTTTCCTGTTTTCAGGTATCGCTGGCCAACTGGCGGACAAGTATGAAAAGTCCCGTGTGATTCGCTGGGTAAAACTCGCGGAGATCGCCATTATGGCGCTGGCCGCCGCCGGGCTCTGGGTCGGCTGGTACGAATCGCTGCTGCTGTTATTGTTCCTGATGGGCGTGCAATCCACCTTCTTCGGCCCGGTGAAGTACGCCATCCTGCCCCAGGTGCTTCGGGACGACGAACTGGTGGGCGGAAACGCGCTGGTGGAAATGGGTACCTTCGTGGCTATTCTTGTGGGCACACTCGCCGCTGGCCTGCTTATGGGCAGCGACCAACCGGAGAAACTCGCAGCAATCGGGGTCCTCGCCCTGGCCGTCATCGGCTACCTGGCAGCGCGGCAAGTCCCGGTGACCGGCACCACCAATCCCGACATGACCATACGCCTGAACCCACTGCGGGAAACCTGGCATCTGATGCGCCTGGCCGCGGAAAATCACTCGGTGTTGCTGTGCATTATGGCGATTTCCTGGTTCTGGTTCCTCGGCGCCGCCTACCTCACCCAGTTCCCCAGCTTTGCCCAGACCGACCTTATGGGTGATGAAACCGTGGTCACCCTGCTGCTGGCCATCTTCACCATCGGCATTGCGTTAGGCTCTGTCGCCTGCGAACGGCTTTCCGGCCATCGGATAGAACTGGGTATTGTGCCCATTGGCTCCCTGGGCATCAGCCTGTTCGGGCTCGACCTCTACTTCAACATGCCCGCCAACCCGGTACCAACCGACTGGTGGATGATGATCAGCGACAGCCAGCACCGGCAAGTGGCCATCGATCTGCTGGGGATCGGCTTTTTTGGTGGCCTGTTTATCGTGCCCCTTTACGCATTTGTGCAACGGGAAACCCCGGAGGAACGGCGCGCCCGTGTTATTGCGGCACTGAACGTGTTCAACGCCCTGTTCATGGTGGTCAGCGCCATCATGGGCGTAATGATGCTGGGCGTGATCGGCCTCAGCATCCCCGAATTCTTCCTGGTACTGGCCATCATGAACCTGATTGTGGCGGGCTTTGTGTACCAGCAGGTGCCCGAATTCGCCCTTCGTTTTATTGTCTGGGTGCTTTCCCACACTATTTACCGGGTACACCACGAAGGCCTGAATCGCATTCCCGAGGAAGGACCGGCACTGCTGGTCTGCAACCACGTCACCTACATGGACGCCCTCGTGATTGCCGGCGCGATCAGGCGGCCTGTCCGATTCGTGATGGACTACCAGATCTTTAAAACGCCGGTACTCGGCGCGATTTTCAAGCTTGCCAAAACCATTCCCATTGGCTCCCGCAATCGGGTACCGGAGATCTACGACGCCGCCTTCGAGCGCATTGACGAAGAACTGGACGCCGGCCATGTCGTCTGCATCTTTCCCGAGGGCCGCCTGACCTCCGACGGTGAGGTAGCCACCTTCCGCGGCGGCGTGGATATTATCCTGGAGCGACGCCCGGTACCAGTCGTTCCCATGGCCCTGCGAGGCCTGTGGGGCAGCTTCTTCAGCCACTGCGGCGGGCCTGCGTTGAAACATCTTCCCAAGCGCTTCTGGTCGCGGATTGAACTCATTGCCGGTGAGCCAGCAACCGCGCAGGAGGCCAATGCGGAAATGCTGGAAGAAAAGGTCAAAGCCCTGAGGGGCAATCACCGCTAGGCATCCCCAAAATCGACTGGTTGTAATGATCTGAGCGACTGCTACTCTTTGACTATCATCAACTTCTAGTGCGACCGATCGATGACGGTGTTGTGAACCACCCCCGCCATCCGGCCAGCACCTGCTTTGGTGGATGGACAGATGTTTAAGCAGGGATCGCCCAAGCACGATCGACGACTCATTCGGTTGATCAGGCAGCTATTGAGTCACCTCTACACTACCCTTACCAGTGCGCTGATGGCCTGCGCCCTCGCCTTGCCGCTTCAAGCCGACGAAGCGGCTCCGACCATCAGGCTCACCAATGGGCACTGGCCTCCCTACATGGAAAACACACCACCTCATTACGGGGTCATTTCCCAAATCGTCACCCTGGCCTTCGCCAAGAAAGACATTCCCGTATCCTATGGCTTTTTCCCTTGGTCCCGCGCTCGCCTTCTGGCGGAAAAAGGCCGGTGGGACGGTTCAGTTGCCTGGACCTGTCGAAAGAAATTACTAAAGCATTTCCACTTCAGCGACCCAATCGTCGCCCATAACTACGCCCTGTTTCATCGCACCAGCATGGATTTCGACTGGGAAGACGTAAAAGACCTGGAGAGCTATCGCATAGGGCTGACCCAGGACTACAACTACGGCGAGGAATTCGAGGAAGCCGTCGCCGCCGGCACCATCAGTGCCGATGTCACCACCTCCGACGAATCCAACTTCCGCAAACTTGCGGCTGGCCGAATCGACCTGTTTCCAATGGAGCCCGCCGTGGGCATGGGCATGCTGAAAGAGCTCGGCCTCAGCGGCAAGATCACCTTCCACACCGCGCCGCTGCAATCGGATTACTTGTACCTGATCCTGTCCAAACAGGTGCCAGAAAGTGAACGGTATCTGGAGAAATTCAACGAAGGGCTCAGTGAATTGCGAGCGTCTGGCAGGCTGGAGGAGTTGATTACAACCTCACTGCCGGATTTGCCGGCTAGGTATCTGGTGGTGGAAGATGGGGATAAGGTGCAGTGTGTGGAGTGAGGTCGACTACAATGCCTTTCCAGATTGGTCTATTGCGGGTGAAACTGAAGGACGCCGAGTTACGATTACACCAATCACCTTTTCCGGTATGCCCTCAAAATAAAGCTTGGCTGAATAGTCAGCTCCTTTGAAACCAATAAACTGAATGTTTTCACTTTCGGAAATACTAAGTTTCTCAATTGTTGATTCGAATCCCCAATTCTCAAATCCCGCATTCAGAACTGAATCGTAGTGTATTTTCATCTGCTCAGCCTCCTGCTTCGGCTCGACACTGACAGGAGCTGAATTCAAGAATCTAAAATCAGATGATAGTACTACCTCATTTAACAACGAAC
Source organism: Marinobacter sp. G5_S1_61_S3 (assembly GCF_054968585.1). Lineage (NCBI taxonomy): Bacteria > Pseudomonadati > Pseudomonadota > Gammaproteobacteria > Pseudomonadales > Marinobacteraceae > Marinobacter > Marinobacter sp. G5_S1_61_S3. The sequence continues at coordinate 168,282 of NZ_JBQKUK010000013.1, forward strand.
TATCCACTTCTTTGATATAAATGAACACAGCATTCTCTATGTCCGCCGCCATCATAAAAAATTACCTAATCGACATCTGTAAACCAAAGCCCCTACGCGGGCCAAAAATGGCTTCCAGTTGCCAATCCAACTGGCAAGATGCAGGAGTCGTATATGCTCACACTAGCAGGCATTCTCGGTGCATATCAGGTGACATACTTCCATTGCAGAACCGAATCCATCACCACTCACTTGATATCAAATGAAACTAGCAAAAACTCCAACCACTCTCTACTGCTATATCCATCGAACTCATATTCATACTCATTTCCCAGTGCAAAAAGCTTATCTTTATATTCCTCCTCTGACATATCTTTATTTAGTACCTCTTCTATAGCTTCTTTAGCAGAAACAATTTTCCGACGCGACTCATTCTTCAAGATATACTCTATCGCCTCTTTCTCAGAGGAAAATTCATCCATCCAATCTTGATGAAAATAGCCGCCTAGTATCTGCTCAAGATCTTCAAATCCAAGCTCACTCATAATGTGGGGAACCCTGTAACGATTCTGTAACCTATAGACATTTTCGGATCACGCTCCAATACGACCCTTACATTACTAGCAATGCCAGCAGCCGCGTCGCCTCGTCTCACTGAAATACCGACAGTCTCTTCCAGCGAATGATTAATAACAAGCCGTCGTTCATCACCACTAAGAAATCGTTCGATGCCGCTGTCATTTACCTCTAGCGCCTGACTAACTGCTCTTTCTGCAGCAGGACGATCCAGAAAAGACGATGCACCGCTGATTCGTCTATTTTGCTCTACTCTTGACAACAACTGTTGCTCTGATTGCCCAACATGCCGCTCCAATAGATGACCGCCAGCCTTTTCATGGCTCATGAGTCCACCACCAGGAACAATCGGGCTGTAACTCCCCTGTACTCCCGGACAATCCCCTTTTACCGAGGTTAACCCCAACGGATCCACCCACCCCGTAGGATTCGGAACATATTGGTAGTTATTCAATCCGCCCGCAAGCCCAATCGGGTCCGGGGTCAGGAAGCGCCCGGTGCTGGGGTTGTAGTACCGGTGGCGGTTGTAATGCAGGCCGGTTTCCGGGTCGTGGTACTGGCCCTGGAAGCGGATCGGGTTGTCGATTTCGTTGACCAGGGCGCGGACGACGTTGCCGTAGGCGCGGTAAGTCACCGACCAGACGAGGTCACCCTCGGCGTTGGTAATCTCCTGGGGGGTGCCCAGGTGGTCCAGGTGGTAATAGTAAATGCTGGCCTGTTCGGGGCCGCAGCCGTCTACCAGTGCCAGGGGTTTAAAGGTATCTGGCTCGTAGACGTAAGTGCGGTACTGGTCGCCGGTTTCCTCGGCGATCAGGCGGTCGCCCTGCCAGAGGAATTCGGTTCGTGTCAGGCCGTTGGTTTTGGCGATGCGGCGGCCGAAGGCGTCGTATTCGTAGTGCCAGGTGCTGCCATCCGGTTTGGTGACGCTGCTCAGGCGATGTTCGCAGTCGTAGGTGTACCAGGTAACCAGTTTCTGGTCCCTACCACGGCGTTCTTCAGTCAGGTTGCCGAATTCGTCGTATTCGTAGTGGCAGTCACCGTGCATGGTGAGCCGGTTGCCGCGTACGTTGGCGGTGTTTCCACTGGCCGGGCTTTGGCTTTGTTCCAGCAGGTTGCCGGCTGGGTCGTGGATCAGTTGTTCGTAGAGGTCACCTCGCACGCCAACCAGCCTGTCCATGGGATCGTAAACGTATTCCCGCAGGCCTTTGCGGCTGTCCTGGATGGCCTTTAGGTTGCCGTTTGGATCGTACTGGTAATCCCGCTGGGCAGCGATGTCCTTGATGCGGCCCTGGTGCACCCGGTGCTGGGTCAGACGGCCTTCTTCGTCGTAGACATAGGCACTCAACAGGTCGCCCTGTTGGCGTTCGATTTCCTCGCCGGTGGAAGCCATGCGATGGCGGGTTAGTGGTTTTCCGTTGAGGTCGATGCCGGACAGAAGGCCAGCTTTATCATGCTGGTAGGTCAGCGACTGACCATCCGGGAGCACCATGCCGCGCAAGCGGTCCATCTCGTCGTATTGGTAACGAAGGGTCGCCCAACCCTGGTGCTCCGTTTTCAGTAGGCCGAATTCATCGTACTCAAAGGCCAATGGCCAGCGCCCGTCATCCACAGCGGTCAGCTTACCGTCGGCGTTGTAGCCGTACTGGATTTCACGGCCGTCTGGCAGCACTTTTTTCAGTAGTTGACCGAGCTCATCCCGCTCGTAGGCCGTGGTCTGCAGTACGTCTGTGGACGTGCCGTACTCAGCTTTTTCGATCAGGTGACCGTTCAGGTCGTACTGGTAAGCCGTCCTGTGACCGTCGAAAGCCGTTTCCTGTTTGACCAGACCATTCGGGTAATAGTCGATGCGATACTCTTCACCACGTTCGTTCTCGATGTGGGTGAGCAGGAAACGGTGGTGATCATACCGGTAGCGCAATTCGCTGCCGTCCGGGTTAATGCGTCGGGTCAGCAGGTGGAGGTTGTTGCCGTATTCGTAGCAGGTTTCCCGGCCCTTCTCGTCAACAAAACGCGTTACTTTGTTGTAGTGGTTGTAGTGGTACTGTCGGCGCCGGTTGCCAGAGAGAATTTCGTCCGTCACCCGCCCCAGGCCATCGTACTGATAACGGGTAATGGCGCCACGGGCGTCTTTCTTGGCCAATAACTGGCCAAATTCATCGTACCGGTATTGGTAGAAAGCACCGGTGGGGGTGGTTTCCTCGATCAGTTGGCCGTGGTTGTTCCAGCCCCATTTGTGGGTTCGGCCATCGGGCAGGTTTACCTGTGTTAGCTGGCCCTCAGGGTTGTAGCTGTAGCGGGTCACCCGTCCCTTTGGATCGGTTTCACGGGCGAGGTCACCGTGCTGGGTATAGTCGAACGCCCAGGTCTGGCCGCTGCGGTGGATTTCCGCGATCCGCCCTTTGCGATAGGTGAAGAGAACAGGCTGGCCGTCGGGGCCGGTTTTACCCTGCAGGCGTCCGTTGCTGTCGTATTGGTACTCGGTGCGGGCGCCCATGGGGTCAACGGTGGCCTGCAGGCGGCCTTTTTCATCGTACTCGCTGATGTGTTTGGCACCGTCCGGGTCGATCTTTTCCTGCAGTTGCGCTGCACCGTCGTATCGCCAAATCTCCTTGCTCCCGTCGACGTAGCTGACGGTGCAGCTGTGGTTATCGTCGTCCCACTCAAACCGGGTATCAATCTGGGCACTGTCGCCCCATTGGTGAATGCAACGCCCTTTGGGCGAGCCTTCGTCCCATTCCAGATAGAAGCTGTATCCGCCAGCAAGCTGACGGCTGGTCAGCATGTGGTTGTCATAACCGTAGCGTTCGATACCACCGATCGCATCTTCAGCCGCGATCAGGTCATCACCGTCATCGTAGCTGTATCGGCGCTCGGTCCTCAGCGCCTGCCACTGGTAACCGGTGTCGGTCAGCTTACGTCGCAGGCGGTTGACCGCTTTGAGATAAGGGCCGTCAAATTCGAATGCGAGGGCGTCTCCAGCATCACTGACCACTCGCTCCAATTGGCCGTGGAGGTCATAGCCAACCTGCAGTTTGTTGCCGTATCGATCGGAAATCTGCACCAGCACACCACGATCCCCCTCCCGGCGGAAGTGGTAGCGTGGTGCTTTCTCCCCGGCGCAGGCAACAATCTGCTCGCCGTCTTTCCAGGCGGCCATGCCGGTCTGAGAGTTGGTGCCAAAGGGGGTGCTATCCAGCTCAGGAAGACGGGTATTCTTACCTTCGTGGTCATGCCAGGTGATGCTGTTGCCGTCAAAGCTCAGGCCATGGTTCAGGCTATGGCGCCAGCCGTAACCCATATCCAGGCGCCGATCACTGCTGCCGGAGCGATACACCCGCTTGAATTCAAAGGGCAACGGGCCGCTGAGGCGCGCATCCGTCAGCTCAAGCACCTCTTCACCAGTAACCGTGCTGATCGGGTCTTCCACGCTTTCCGTGGATTCATTGTCCTGCGTGACCCGGCCCTGATCGGTTTCAGAGGGTGATGGATCATCCCGGACCAGAGCCTTGCTGGCCTCACTGGCGGCAGCATGATCACGGCCTCCAGCCTGCAAGTTCACAACCTCGTCATCGTCAGCAATCTGCTGATACATCGCATTGCGGTTTCGAACGTCCGGACCGGGCTGGGTGCTGGACGGGTTCAGGCGGCTACCGCCGGCCACCTGGATGGCGCGGTGATTGGTACCGATATCCTCCATGAAATCCTGGAACTCCCTGGCGAACTGGCCAAGAAATTCCCCGAGAATATTTTTGTTGGTGCGTGCGCCATCCGCCACGTTCATCGCACCAGCAACCGCTTTGCTGCCAATACGAACACCATACTTGGCTGCCAGGCCGGCACCTCCGGTGATGATCAGCCCAACCACTACGTCGAACAGGATCTGCCCAACCAGCTCGCCCGAGACTTCAGCTACCTGAGTGGGTGACAGAAGCCTGAAATACTGACGGACGGTGTACATCACCAGGAACAGGAAGATCTCGTCGTTAGCCACAAGGCACGCCTTGAGATAGGCATCGTCGGCTTTTTTCAGCGTCTCCATCTGTTCCTGAAGATCGTCTGGCAGGTTGCTGAAGTCGTAATCCAACAAACCGCAGATTACGTCGTAGATACGACGGATATCATCCAACACGGCGGTAAAGCCATCCGCGATGCCTTCCTGAAGACGGCCGTAAACGGCCAGCGACTGTTCCGTGGAGCTCATTGACAGATAACTGTCCCATTCCTGGCGGGCGCCGTTGTTCCAGGTGCTTTCCAGCAGAGCGCAGCAACGGTCTACGAAGCTCTCGTAGGTTTGATAGAGCGCATCCATCTCCGCCTGGGAGACATCAGGAGACATCACCACCCGGTATTCCTTTCCGGGAGTGACCGGCACTTCCGCAAGGCCATTTTCATCCGTGGTGCCGCTGTGAATCGCGTCCCAGCTATCGAATATCCATCCGGTATTTTCCTGAATCTGGAAACGCGTGGACGGTATCGGAGTCTTGCTCACGTTCTCATGGAAGTGGGCAATCTTGATTTTTCGGGTTTCCTCGCAAGGCGCAACGGTGGACGAGACAATCTCGTTTTCACTGACGTCCTCACGGTTGTTCTCACCATTGACCTCCAGAACCTGCTCATGCCCCATGAAGATCGATGAGAACCAGCCGTCACGCCAGTCATCGTAGGAATTGGAAAGGGATTCCCGAAGCTCCCGGGTAATGGCATTGATATCCGGAAGTGCGCCGGATGTCTGTTCTGAAGCCTGAAGAGCCGTCCGTGACTCGATCATTGATTCATCCTCAATCAGTGTGCGCCCTGCAATGCCTCACGCATCAGAGCTTCGTGTATGGTTTGCACGTGTTCCGGAGACAGTTCGGTGATGGCGTCACCGCTGGTCAACCGCCGTAAATGACGTTCAACTTTCTGGCGGGCGATGGGCCCAGGATACCGAACCAGGGGCGTCTGCTTTTTCTTGCCAAGCGCCGAAACCGTATTGTCCACCAGCTGCCCCCAGCACAGGGCTGCAATTTTCTTCAGAGCTTCGGCGGGCAGAACAAACCATGGAAACTCTTCTACAGGTTTGGCGGTATCCGGGGCACCCGGGTGCTCAATGACCTCGCCTCCAGGCAACACCACGGTTGCTATCGGCCCCATCAATTGGGCGCGGCATGTCTCATCAACGCTTTCCAGAATCGCGCCAAAATACCGTGCGTCCCAATAGCGAAAGAACACCTCTTGTCGGTCTGGCAGGAGAATCTTGGTCAGGCTGCGGATGTGGCTGAACACCTCCTCCAGCGTGGCGTTACTCACTAATCCCCAGCCCCAGTCGGCACTGTCGGATTCGTCGATCCAGCCCAGGAATGCGCTTGTTTCCGTTACCTGTGCCAGGAATGGCATGACTTCGTGCCACCCCGCGTATTGAGTGCCCTGAAACAGCGGAAGGGCGGTCAAGCCATCCATGGCGTAAAAATGACGAACAGGCTTCGAAGCACTGGTGCCACTCAGTACAAGATAGATGGCGCTTTCGGGCCCAGCCTGCTGACGAACATCGTCAAGACGTGTGCAAAAACCTTGCGATTCAGACATCACACACCCCATCTCGACACTTCACGCACTCTTCACAGAAAGGTGCATCCGACATCAGGTTGTTGAACTGTGGTGCGGTGAGGGGCACTTCGGGCAGCGCTGCTGGCTCAATGGCCTGATGGACCAGCCCCTCCAGGTTCTGGGGCATTTCCGCCATCACCACACCTTGCCCGGAACCACTGCCCGGTGCCCCACCAGAGTTGATCTTGATACCGGGCCCTGCCAGGGTCACGCCGCTCGGGTCCAGTTTCAGCAGGCTGCCACCGGCGGAGATGGTGAGTTCTGCACCCGCGTCCAGCACCACTTTGGCGCCTGCCTTGTGGTGAACTTCGGTGCCCGCTTCACTTAGCGTGCCCTGGGCGGATTTCTGGTGGAAAGTGCCACCGATGTTCTGACTGCAGTCGCCGCCGACTGTCTGTCGCTTCTCACCGTCCACAGTGCAGTGGTCGCTGCCCTTGATATTGCTGAACTCGTTGTTGTCCACCGTTCGGTGGCTTTCGTTCTTAACAACCTCGGTGCGATTGTTCTCCGTCAGCAGGTCCAGGTCTTTCTGGGCGTGGACATAGATCTGTTCCTTGTCCGCTTCGTCCTCGAACCGCAGTTCGTTGCTGCCCTCA
>NZ_JBQKUK010000014.1:0-144615 GCF_054968585.1 Marinobacter sp. G5_S1_61_S3
ATCCGCCGAACAGTTTTTCGTCGATCAGTCCGCACAAGGCGTTGATAATCACTAGCAGGATAGGCGTTGCAGCCGTCGGGGAAAGGTTATCCAGGGCGATTTCGTGGTCCTCCGGGTGAAGCAGGGAGGTGATGTCGGTTTTCTCCTTGGCGCTCAGTACTACCACATTCATTTCTCTGTCGTGCGCGGCCTGTATGGCCTGGATCAGGTTGGCCTTGTGGCCGTCGTCCACAATAACCAGGAGCAGATCGTTGGCTTTGCCAATAGCGCGAACCTGTCTTGAGAAGGTGTCATTGAAGCGATTGTCGCGACAGATCGCGGAATAGGTTGTCGCATCCGCTCCCAGATTGATGGCGGGCAGTGCCGGTCGGTCGTGCTCAAAGCGGTTGAGCAGCGCAGTGCAGAAGTACTGTGTGAGTACGTTGGCATTGCCGTTGGCGCAGGTAATGATCTTGCCATCATTCAGTAGCGTGTTAACCAGTGCGTCTGCGGCGCTCTCAATGGCCGGTGCCGTCAGGCTGGCGGCGTGGGCCGTGTGTTCCATGTGGTTGGCAAACCACTGGTTTATCTGTTGTTCGGTATCCGTCATAGTCAGACCTGAATGGCGTTTTTTATCCATTGTATCCGGTATTTTTTGCGATCGCCCGGTGCGATTGCGATTACGTCAATTCTTGCGTTCGCATTCCACAGCCCATGCCTGTGGAGGTAAAACGAAGCGGCGCGGATAAGGCGCTTTTGCTTCGTGGGAGTGATGGATTCGGCTGCGCCGGTCAGGCTACCGCTTCCGCGGTATCGCACCTCGAAGAAAACCAGCGCATCACTGTCCCGGCCGATGAGGTCAATTTCGCCCCCGCGACTGAACACATTGCGTGCCAGAATAGTGACGCCTCGCGTCTGAAGGTAGCGCGCGGCAACGCCCTCGGCATGGTCCCCGGTGGCTTTTCGAGTTCTTGTGCTGCCATCCATGGCATAAGGTGTCCTGGTTGTTAATTTGGATTGGAGGCGCCTTCCATAGCGGGGGCGTCCGATTCTGTTTCTTCAGGTTCCAGTGATGGCAATTGTTCTGGAGTTCCTTCGCTGAATCGGGCCCAGAGCTGTTCCCGGTGAATGCTGCCTTGCGGCGTCATGGTCAATACCCCGGTCTGGCCGTCTATCGTGGCGCCATCGACCTGCCTCAGTAATGGCAGTCGTTTGCTCAGATTCCAGGCATCGGCCCCCATGGCGAACAGGCGGCCAAGCTGACCCCGGACATCAGGCATGGCTTCCTTGACGATGTCGCGAAAGCGGTTTTTCTTTTCAAGAACCCAAGGCGTGTCGGTAAAGGTGACGCCGTTCAGGTCCCGGTCCCTCGATGGGTCCGGATTACCTTCGTAGACCATGGAGGGTGAGTAAACGGGCAGATCGCCGCCAAAATAGAAGGCGAATAATGGTTTGAACTGCCGTGCGACGGTTGGCTCCGCCACCATAACGATGCCGTCGGCATCCTGGCGCCGCCGGGGCTCGAATTCAACGTCAATGCCGGCAGTGCGTTCAACGTCTATGGCCCGATCGCGGGATACTGTGATGCCAAGCAGGTCGGCAGTGACGGCACGGAGATTGTCCTCGCGGAAATAGCGCTCAATATCCAGGGCGATGCCTCCATTCTCTGCCAGCTGGTCCAGCAGGGCAGTTTCCAGTCGGTCCCCCCAATTCCCCGTTGGGATCAGCACAAGAATCTGATCGATACCCTCTGCATCAAGACGGTTGGCAATTTGTCTGGCTTCGTCTTCTGCTGACAGCCCGAACTGGTAGAGTCCGTCAGGAGCTGTAACCTCCCGTGGCAGATAGTTCAGGCCAAGAACCGGCACGGGCAGAGTCGACATGTCGCCGAGTGCTGCCAGGGACTCTTTTTCCAGGGGGCCGACAATCAGGTCCTGTTCCTCTTTGGTCAGTTCGTCATAAAGCGAACGAAAGTTCTGATCCGAGGTGTCGACGACTCGAATGCTGATTTTTCCGCGCTCCGCTGAGTCGTCCTCGTAGTAGGCGGCGAAAAAACCATCGCGGATGGCAGCGCCCGCACTCGACAGTGGGCCGCTGAGCGGCAATGCCAGGGTGATTCTTTCGGGCTGGCTCTCTGCAAGGCTTGCAATCAGTTGCAGTTCAGCCGGTAAGGCCCCGGCGGCGGGGTGGTCGGGCCAGTTGTTCTGCCAGTTGCGGATCATTCTTCCCTGTTCGTCCAGATTGATGCCCGGCTGCCGGAGAATGCCTGCCAGTTCAAGCCAGCCCTGGGCTTCATAGCCAATCGCTCGGCCTTTTCTGTCGGCGAGCTGGGTGTCTGAGGTCTGTTTCAGGTTCTTCCAGATATCGTCATGGATAGATTGCGTATTGGCGTCTGTGTCCGCTCCGGACAGCAAGATCAGGGTAATGGCCGCCGCAAGGTTGTCTCCGGCAAGCCGATAGGTTTGCTCTTGCAGTCTTGCGGCGCGGTTAATCAGGTTTCTTTCATAATTAAGGAAATGATCTGGCTCTATGCCAGATACAATGCTCTTCGCCCAATCGCCATCCTCAAGCGCAGTGGCGCTGGCCATGGCTAGCAGAAGCCGTTGGTTTTCTGTGGCCTCAGTGGTCGGCGAGAATTGCTTGCTTTGAAGCAGCTTCCTGGCGGCCCGGTGTTCGTTTTGACCCTGGAACCTGTCCGCTGCTCTCAACAGGTAAGCCTGTGCGCTTTGTCGGTTGGTTTCGCTGGCAGCGACTTCAAGAGCTTCTCCGGCGGTTTTGGCAATGTACGATTCCAGGTTCACGCTTGCGCAACCCGCAAACAGCACCGTCGTGGCCAGGAGAATGGTGATGGTTTTCAGGTTCTGGCGGTATTTGGTCATGGCTGGCTCACAATACTCCGGGTTATTACGCTTGTGGCGCCGGGTAATCGGCGGCATCATGCCGGGAGCCCTGGTGCCCGCCGGGCTTCCCATTAATGGTTTGATTTATCAGGCCGCAAGTTTAACAGCTCCCGCGTGAATTCACATGACGTTGGTGTCATGCGCAGGGGGCAAAGAGAGGGATGTGTGAACTCAGAAAGCGAGCCGCCGGAACAGGCTGGCACCCTGTATATCGTTGCCACACCAATTGGCAACCTGGACGATCTGTCTCCCAGGGCCGCGGCAGTTTTGTCGCGGGTGGACGTGATTGCCGCCGAGGATACACGGCACAGTGGCCGGCTATTGCAGCACCTGGGTATCAGCAAGCCAATGATGGCCTTGCACGAACACAATGAGCGGGACAGGGCTGGCCAGGTTCTGGACAAGCTTGCGGCCTGCCAGGATGTGGCTCTGATTTCCGATGCGGGGACGCCGTTGATCTCTGATCCGGGCTTTGTGCTGGTAAGGGAGGCTCGGGCTCGGGGTTATCGGGTTACTCCGGTGCCTGGTGCCTGTGCGCTCATTTCGGCGTTGAGCGCGGCAGGGCTGCCGACGGATCGGTTTTTGTTCGAGGGTTTTCTGCCCTCCAAGTCCGGAGCGCGCAGGGCTGCCCTGGACCGCCTGGCGAGGGAATCCGCCACATTGGTGTTCTACGAGTCGCCCCACCGTATTGTCGATACGGTGGGGGATATTGCGGAGGTGATGGGAGCAGAGCGAGAGCTCGTGCTGGCCCGGGAGCTGACCAAAACGTTCGAGACTTTCTATGCAGGGGCGGCGGCCCATGTCAGGCAAACTCTGGAGGCGGACCCCCATGGCAGTCGTGGCGAATTCGTGGTGATGGTGCGTGGCGCTAGCGCAGAGGAGTTGTCGGTGGGGGCGGCAGAGGCGGACCGGGTGTTGGCGTTGCTGCTGACAGAGCTGCCGGTGAAAAAGGCGGCGAAGCTGGCATCGGAGTTAACCGGAATCTCCAAGAACGAGCTGTATCAGCGAGCGTTGTCTCTGAAGGCCTGATCTCAGGAAGTCACTGGTTCGCGGTTTTTCTTGCCTGCCGCTGCAGGCTGGAGTATGGTCTCGCCCGAGCTCGCCAGACAGTCGCCGCCGGTTTTACCGGGGGAGGAAAGTCCGGGCTCCACAGGGCAAGGTGCCAGGTAACGCCTGGGCGGCGTGAGCCGACGGAAAGTGCAACAGAAAGTATACCGCCTAAGTGGCCGTGACATGTTCGCGGGCACCGGTAAGGGTGAAACGGTGCGGTAAGAGCGCACCGCGTGACTGGCAACAGTTCACGGCGATGGTAAACCCCACCTGGAGCAAGACCAAATAGGAATCCTATGGCGCGGCCCGCGCTGGATTCGGGTAGGTCGCTTGAGGCCTGCGGTGACGCAGGCCCTAGATGAATGACTGTCCCAGACAGAACCCGGCTTACCGGCGAGCTCATTTTTATTTCTCCGCTTGATGTGACATTTGTCATTCTCACCAGCAAGCTTTTATAGCCAAAAAATCTTAGAGTTCACTTGCCATCTTCAGAACTGACTGCAGGTGATTGATTTTTAGGTTTTTCTTTTCCGTAATCTCCAGCTTTTGACCAATCTTGTTCTGTAACCTCTTGTCGTGAAAGGAACTTTTCCTGGTGTGGCGCTGTTCGCGGCGCTTGCATTGTGTATTGCGTGTTTCTATAGTGTGCACAAGTGGGAAAAAGTGGTTTCTAGTGGTTATTTGTGGTTTCTGAACCCCGGAATTGGTGCTAATGAGCAATTTTCTTGGCAGTCATGCCATCAATATGGATGCGAAGGGTCGCTTGGCGATCCCCGCCAGGGTGCGCGAAGAGCTTGCGCATGCCTGCAGTGGTCGCATTGTATTGACGGCCAATGCCGATGAAGAGCGCTGTTTGCTGATGTATCCGGAACCGCAGTGGGAGGCATTAAGGCCACAAATTGAAGCGCTTCCCAATATGAATAAAGCTGCCCGCAGGCTGCAGCGACTGCTGCTGGGCCATGCCACGCCTTTGGAGCTGGACTCGGCGGGGCGCATTCTGGTGCCACCCACGTTGCGCAGTTATGCGCGCCTGGAGAAGAAATTGATGCTGATTGGTCAGGGCAAGAAGTTGGAACTTTGGAGCGAAGAGCGTTGGTTCGCTTGGCTTGACGAGTCATCGGATGAAGACGAGATGCCGCCGGAAATGGAGGCGTTGTCGCTATGACAGCCGGCCGCGGGCAGGAGCCTGCCGGTCAGTACCGGCACCGTTCCGTGCTCCTGGACTCGGCGGTGGACTTGCTGGTCAGCGATCCGGATGGCGTTTATATCGATGGCACCTTTGGTCGCGGAGGTCACAGCCGGCTGATTCTGGGGCGGCTCGGGCAGGGCGGAAAGGTGTTGGGTATCGACAAGGATCCGGACGCAATTCAGGTGGCCCGTGACCTGTCAGCGAGCGATGCACGGTTTCAGCCATTTCACGGCTCGTTTGCGGAACTGGGCGCTGCCGCTGAAGCCCAGGGGTGGATGAAGGTTAATGGTGTTTTGCTGGATCTTGGTGTTTCATCCCCGCAGCTGGACGATGCCGCCAGGGGGTTCAGCTTTATGCGCGATGGGCCACTGGATATGAGAATGGACCCCGGGCAGGCGCCAAGTGCGGCGCAATGGTTGGCCGAGGCGGACGAAAAAGACATCGCGAACGTGATCTGGCGATACGGCGAGGAGAAGTTCTCCCGCCGTATCGCTCGTCTTGTTGTGGAGCGGCGTAAGGAAGCGCCGCTGGAAACCACGCGTCAACTGGCGTCGTTGGTCAGTGAGGCGGTGCCGAAAAAAGAAAAGCACAAGCATCCGGCCACCCGGACGTTCCAGGCAATCCGGATCTTTATCAACCGGGAGCTGGAAGATCTGGAGCTTGGGCTCAATGCCGCTGTTGAAAAGCTGATGCCCGGTGGAAGGCTGGTGGTTATCAGCTTCCATTCGTTGGAGGACCGGCTGGTCAAACGCTTTATGCGGGACTTGGCGCGCGGGCCGAGATTGCCAAAAGGCGTGCCGGTGACGGCGGAGCAGGAAGCATCGGCGTTTCGGTTGATCGGCAAGGCGAACAAGGCGGATACAGAAGAAGTGAGCGACAACGTGCGGGCGAGGAGCGCGGTTATGCGTGTACTTGAACGGATACCGGAACAACACAAGTTAGGGAGCGCGTAATCATGGGCGCGGTAGCGATTGAGCAGCCAACAAAAACAGCGCGACTGAACAGAAAGCGTGTCAGGGACGGCGTTGCCACTGCGGTCAGGTTGTCGAACCAGGTCTTTACCGCACTTCAGCAGAAGCGCGTGTTGATCACCGTGGGTTTGGTGATGCTGTTGATCGTGTCCTCGCTGGGCGTTGTTGTCAGTGCCCATGAGAACCGTGAATTGTTCAACTCCTTATCTCAGCTGCAGGAACAGCGTGACAACTACCAGCGTGAGTGGAGTCAGTTGTTGCTGGAGCAGAGTGCTTTGAGTGCCCACGGACGGGTAGAGCAGCTGGCCTCCGAGCGTTTCGGAATGGTCGTGCCAGGCAAACAGGATATCGTTCTGGTGCCGTTGATGGCGCCGCTCGTCGGGTCGCGTTAAGCGAAAACAACAAACCGTAAGGTGAAGACAGTGTCGGACCAGGGAAAAACAGCAACATGGGGCCAGCGACTGGCTGCCGGGCTTGGGGCCTGGCGGTACGGCACCGTGTTGGGCGTTTTTCTGTTGGTTGTCGGTGCCCTTGCCTGGCGGTTGGTGGATCTTCATGTAGTGGACAACGAGTTCCTGCGTAAGCAGGGCGATGTGCGCACCATTCGGGTGGAGAGCATCGATGCCCATCGTGGTGTAGTGACGGACCGGCACGGCGAATCACTGGCGGTGAGCACTCCAGTCCAGACCATCTGGGCGAATCCGTCCGAGATCGACGCGGATGAGCCGCGACTGACCAATGTCGCGCGCCTGTTGGGCCTTCAGGAGGCCAGGCTGCGCGAGCGGCTGCGTAAGTATTCGGGCCGCGAGTTTATTTACCTGCGCCGTAAGCTTCAGCCAGAAATTGCTCGGCAGGTGCTGGCAATGGGTATTCCGGGTGTGTACAGCCGCCAGGAGTACCGTCGTTACTATCCCGCTGGAGAGGTGACGGCTCATGTGGTCGGGTTTACGAATATCGATGAAAGCGGTCAGGAAGGTATCGAGCTGGCCTACAACCAGTGGCTGAGTGGTGAAAGTGGTCGCAAGCGGGTTCTCAAGGACAACCGTGGCCGTGTGATCAAGGATCTGACGTTGATCCGCGACGCGAAGCCTGGTCGCAACCTCGAACTCAGCATTGATTTGCGGCTCCAGTATCTGGCTTATCGGGAGCTGAAAGCCGTTGTCGGCGCGCACGACGCCAGGGGAGGCACTCTGGTGATGCTGGACGTGGACACCGGCGAGGTATTGGCCATGGTGAATCAGGGCTCCTACAACCCCAACGACCGCAGCCAGCTGAGCCCCGACCGTTTACGCAACAAGGCCATTACCGATCTGTTTGAGCCGGGGTCCACGATGAAGCCTGTTTCCATGGCTGCAGCACTGGAATCGGGGAAGTTCAAGGCTTCCAGCACCATAGACACAGCGCCGGGGTACCGGCGCTTTGGCCGTTTCACGATTCGTGATCACCGGAACTATGGGGTCATCAACCTGACTGACGTGATTGCGAAATCCAGCAACGTCGGCATCAGCAAGATCGCCACCGAGTTGGGTGGTGACACTATCCGCGATCTTTATGCCCGTCTGGGGCTGGGCCAGCCTACCGGTATTGGGTTCCCCGGTGAGGCTGTTGGCGTGTTGCCGGCACCACCAAAGTGGCGCCCCGTCGAAGAGGCAACCCTGTCTTATGGGTATGGCATGAGCGTCAATGCGCTTCAGCTGGCGCAGGCATACATGGTTTTGGCCAATGGCGGAATTCGCTACCCGTTGAGTCTGTTGAAGGCCGATGAAAAACCCGTTGGGGAACGAGTTCTTTCCGAAGAAGTCTCATTCCAGATAAGGGAAATGTTGCGAGAGGTGGTCGAGAACGGTACCGGAAAGCGCGCTCAACCGGGATTCTATTCCGCCGGTGGTAAAACCGGCACGGTACACCTGGTGGGTAAGAATGGGTATGAGGATAGCCAGTACAAGGCGATATTTGCCGGTATGGCTCCCATCGACAATCCGCGGATTGTCACCGTCGTGGCTGTCGATGCACCCCAGTCCGGCGAATACTACGGTGGCGAAGTGGCTGCACCCGTATTCGCCCGGGTGATGGGAGATGCATTGCGGCTGCTGAACGTAAAGCCGGAACTGGAGCTGGGCGACGCAAAGGCGCCGCGTCTGGCATCCGGGGAGCGGGGTTAGGGTTATGTGTATTACATCACTCAGCACATTGTTGCAGGGAATCGCACCGGTACCGTCGGTGTTTGATGTCACAATCCACGGCCTGAAGACCGACAGCCGTGACGTCAGGTCGGGCGACGCGTTCGTTGCCCTGGCCGGTGCCCGAACGCCCGCCGACCACTACATCGAACAGGCGATCGGTGCGGGTGCCACCGTAATCCTGTTGGAGTCAGCGCAGCCGGGTGAATGCTACGAGCATGAAGGTGTTCTTATTGTTCCGGTGACGATGTTGCGCGCTCACCTCGGGAAGCTCGCGGATCGATTTTTCGAGCATCCCTCCCAACGATTGCGCCTGATCGGCGTGACCGGAACGAATGGCAAAACGTCGGTAAGCCATTACATAGCGACATTGCTACAGGAAACCGGCACACCATGCGGCGTTATCGGCACCCTCGGCTATGGTATGCCCGGTGCGCTGCAGGAAGGTACACACACCACGCCGGAGGTCGTGCAGGTAAACCGCGTACTGTCGAAAATCATCGCCCAGGGTGGACGCGCGGCGGCGATGGAAGTCTCTTCACACGCACTCGAACAGGGGCGGGTCGACAACCTGACCATGACCGGCGCGGTGTTTACCAATCTTACCCGGGACCACCTGGACTACCACGGTTCCATGGATGCATACGGAGCGGCGAAGGCCCGTCTTTTTCATCGCGAAGAGCTGCATTTCGCGGTCATCAACTTCGATGATCCGTTTGGAAGGCAGCTCTATGAGAAGCTTGATGGCAAATGTGACCGTGTCCGTTACAGCTTGCACGAAGCCCAGACCGAGCTCTGGCTGACGGAATTCGTACCGTCCATTGACGGTTTTAGCGCCAGCGTAGACGGGCTTTGGGGCCGGTTTAATGTGTCCGCCCGGGTACTGGGAAGCTTTAACGTCAGCAATATTCTGGCGGCCATGGCAGCCGTGCTCAGCCTGGGTGTGCCGGTAGAGCGGGTTCAGCAAGCGGTTGAGCGGTTGTCGCCCCCACCGGGACGGCTGGAGCCCTTCGCGGGCGGTAACGATGTGCGTGTTGTCGTGGATTACGCCCATACCCCGGACGCCCTGAACAGTGCCCTTGCCGCCTTGCGCCCGCATGTTGCCGGGCGGCTTTTCTGTGTATTCGGCTGTGGCGGCGACCGCGACACCGGTAAGCGGCCAGAGATGGCCCGGGAAGCGGAAAAAGGGGCCGATGTCGTGATCGTGACGGACGACAATCCGCGCAGTGAAGACCCGGAAGCCATTACTTCCGACATCGTCGCTGGGTTTGAGAATCCTGACCAGGTCGCGGTTATCCATGATCGTGCTGAGGCGATTCGCCAGGCCATTCATTCTGCTGTGGCAGGAGACATTGTACTGATTGCCGGAAAGGGCCACGAAGCATGGCAGGAAGTGGCAGGCCAGAGATTTCCGTTCAGCGACGCTGAGCAGGTGCGACATGCGCTGTCGCTGAATGGAGGTGTCGCATGATGCAGTCATTCGCGCTGGCCGATGCCGTCAACTGGCTTGGCGGTACTGTGGCAGTGGGCAATCTGGAAGGCTTGAAGTTTGACGGTGTCTCGACCGACACGCGTCGAATCGCCAGCGGAGACGTGTTCGTGGCGCTTCGGGGTGAGAACTTCGACGGGCACGATTATCTGGCTGTGGCCGAGAAGGCTGGAGCCGTGGCTGCTGTTGTAGACAAGGCAGACCCGAGCCTGGGGCTTCCGCAGATCCGGGTTTCGGACACGGTAGACGCATTGGCACAACTGGCCCTGGCCAATCGCAATGCCAGCACCGCACGCTTTGTGGCGATCACCGGTAGCAGTGGTAAGACCACGGTACGCGAAATGGTGGCCGCGATTCTTTCGCAGGTGGGTAATACCCTCGCCACCGAGGGCAACCTCAATAACCACATTGGCGTTCCCCTGACGCTGTTCAGGTTGTCACCGGAACACCAGTTGGGCGCGATAGAACTCGGAGCCAGCGGCCTGGGGGAAATAGCCCACACCGTCAATATTGTTCGGCCGGAGGTGGTCATCCTCACCAACGCCGGGCAGGCGCATCTGGAAGGGTTTGGCGGTTATGACAACGTGGTGCGCGCAAAGGGTGAAATCATTGATGGCGCGCCAGCATCCGGTCTTGTGGTCCTGAACAATGATGACCCGGCCTTCGATCTATGGCGTCAGCGGGCGGGCCAGCGTCGGGTCGCAGGTGTCAGTGGCCGGGCAAGTGAAGGGGCTGATTACGTCCCCGAAGATATCCGCAGCGATGGCGATGTCCGGCAGTTTCGTGCACAGGGGCCGGACGGCTGGTCCTGTGACATCCGCCTTTCCCTGCAGGGCGAGCACAATATCACCAATGCATTGTTGGCGATTGCCGCTGCACGCGAGTTGGGTGCAGGCGATGAGGCGATAAAGACGGGGCTGGCGGCTTTGAAGCCGGTAAAGGGGCGCCTGCAAATGATGGCGCTGACACCGAAACTGACCGTCATCGACGACAGCTACAACGCCAACCCTGCCTCCATGAAAGCCGCTTTGGATGTGTTGGCTGCGCGACCGGCCGGCCGTGTGGCTGTGTTGGGGGCGATGGCTGAGTTAGGGCAGGACAGCTTAGTTCTGCACAGGGAGGTTGGTGAGTTCGCCAGGGCGAGGGGCATCGAAAGGCTGATCGCTGTGGGTCCTGGCTGTGAAGGATATGTTGAGGGTTTCGGAGACGCCGCTGAGGTGTGTGCGAGCCATGACGACGCCGTGCGTCGTCTGTTTGAGGGGCCTGCCGAGTCACAGACGGTACTGGTCAAGGGTTCTCGCAGTTCCGCCATGGATCGCGTGGTGGAGGGAATACAAGAAAAGGTGGGTAACGCATGCTGCTCTGGCTGACAGAGGCTCTTTCACAGTACTTTTCCGCGCTGACGGTTTTCCAGTACCTGACCGTCAGGGGGATCTTTGGGGTGTTGACGGCCCTTTTGATTTCCCTGCTGATCGGCCCGGTGATGATTCGCAAACTCAGCCAGTACCAGATCGGGCAGGCGGTTCGTGACGACGGCCCACAAACGCATCTGAGTAAAGCCGGCACGCCGACCATGGGTGGTGCGCTGATTCTGGTAGCCGTCGGGGTCAGCTCATTGCTGTGGGCGGACCTGAGCAATCGGTATGTCTGGGTGGCGATTCTGGTCACGCTTTTGTTCGGTGCGATTGGCTGGGTGGACGACTACCGCAAAGTGGTGGAGCGCAATCCGAGAGGACTGCCTGCTCGCTGGAAATATTTCTGGCAGTCAGTGATCGGGGCGACGGCGGCGGTCGTGTTGTTCATGAGTTCCGCACTGCCCCAGGAAACGTCGCTCTACGTGCCATTTTTCAAGAACGTATCGCTGACCCTGGGGCCGGTGCTGTTCATCCTGTTGAGCTATTTCGTGATTGTGGGTAGCAGCAACGCGGTGAACCTGACCGATGGCCTGGACGGGCTGGCCATTATGCCGACGGTGATGGTGGCGGCGGCGCTGGGCATCTTCGCATACGTGTCTGGCCATGCTCAGTTCGCCGATTATTTGCTGATTCCTCATTTGCCGGGCACCGGTGAGTTGATTGTATTTTGTGGCGCGCTCGTGGGTGCCGGCCTGGGATTTCTGTGGTTCAACACCTATCCGGCCCAGGTGTTCATGGGGGATGTGGGAGCGTTGGCGCTTGGCGCGGCGCTGGGTGTCGTGGCCGTGATCGTACGGCAGGAAATCGTATTGTTCATCATGGGCGGCGTGTTCGTTATGGAAACCGTCTCCGTGATTCTGCAGGTGGCGTCCTTCCGGCTTACCGGCCGGCGGATATTCCGCATGGCGCCGCTGCATCATCATTTTGAACTGAAGGGCTGGCCGGAGCCGCGCGTTATCGTGCGCTTCTGGGTTGTCACCGTCGTGTTGGTACTGGTTGGCCTGGCCAGCCTGAAACTGAGATAGGGAAGCAAAGCACCATGGGTGTCATCGTTTCAGATCGTCGAACGCTGGTTGTGGGGCTCGGTAAAACCGGGCTCTCCTGCGTGCGCTATCTGTGCGAAAAAGGCCGCGATGTTGCCGTGGCTGATAGCCGCCTGTCGCCGCCCGGCCTGGATGAGCTCAGGGCTGAATGGCCGGACCTGCCCGTGTACCTGGGGGAGTTCGATGCCGACCTGTTTGCCGGCTTTAACGAACTGGTGGTCAGTCCCGGGATCAGTGTTGCCGAACCGGCCATTCGGGTGGCAGCCGATAAAGGGGCTGTCATTCGCGGTGACATTGACCTGTTCTCGGAAGTAGCGGACGCGCCGATCATCGCCATTACGGGGTCCAATGGTAAAACCACGGTGACCACGCTGGTCGGAGAGATGGCGAGGGCCGCTGGCCGCCGCGTGGAAGTCGGCGGCAATATCGGCACTCCGGCGCTGGAGCTGCTTGGTCGCGGTGCCGACCTCTATGTCCTGGAGTTATCGAGCTTCCAGCTCGAAACCACCCGGGAACTGAATGCCCTGGCGGCCACGGTGCTGAACGTCAGCGATGATCACATGGATCGCTACCCTGACAAGATGGCCTATTTCCAGGCCAAACAACGAATTTTCAACGGCTGCCAGAACGCCGTGGTCAATCTGGACGATGCCCTCAGCACGCCCATGGCCAGGGACAACCTCCGGTTCCTGTGTTTCGGTTTTCACCGTGTTAACCCGGATACGTTCAGTACCCGCGATGACGATGAAGGTACCTGGATTACCTTCGGCTTTGACAATCTGCTGTTGGCCGAGGAATTGGGCCTGATGGGCCAGCACAATATCAGCAATGTGATGGCGGCACTGGCACTTGGACAAGCTGCCGGATTACCGATGGACGTGATGCTGGACACTGCCAAGCGTTTCAAGGGGCTTCCGCATCGGTGCGAATTCGTTCGGCGGGTGAGTGATGTCGACTACATCAATGACTCCAAGGGCACCAATGTGGGAGCGACGGCCGCCGCCATTGAAAGCCTGGTGCCAGCGGGTGGAAAGATCGTGCTGATTGCCGGTGGTGAAGGCAAGGGCGCTGATTTCTCATTGCTCGCTGAACCCGTGGCAACTCATTGTCGCGCGGTTGTACTGATCGGCGCTGATGCTGAGACCATCGCCACCGCCTTGGGTAATCGGGTGGAGACGGTCAACGCCGCTGACATCGCAGGCGCTGTCCATACGGCAAAAAAGCTGGCCCAACCGGGTGACCGGGTGCTGTTGTCACCTGCCTGCGCCAGTTTCGACATGTTCCGCGACTACGGGGATCGTGGCGATCGTTTCCGTCAACAGGTGGAGGGGCTGTGATGCACGCTGACCTGTCCCTCACCAGTCATCACGGTTTGTTCCGTGATCTGCGCCCGCTGCCCCTACTGATCATCAGTTCCGCTGCGTTGCTGGTCATGGGCATTGTGATGATTTCTTCCGCCTCCATGGACATGGCGGCGGAAACCATGGGTAACAGTTACCACTATGTGATCCGTCAGCTCATTTTTGCCGGCATCGGCTGCGTACTTGCGCTGATTGCCGTCAACGTGCCGATCTCCTGGTGGGAGCGCAGCGGGTGGCTGTTGCTCGGGGTCGGTTTGCTGTCACTGCTTCTGGTGCTGACGCCCCTCGGGCGTACGGTGAATGGCTCCACCCGCTGGATCTCGTTCGGGCTGTTCAATGTTCAGGTGTCGGAAATTGCCAAGCTTTGCCTGATTGCCTATCTGGCCGGCTACGTCGTGCGTCGTCGGGATGAGTTGCTAAACACCTGGCCTGGGTTCCTCAAGCCGTTGGGCGTGCTGGGTATTGCCTCGGTGCTGCTGGTTATCGAGCCGGACTTCGGTGCCACGGTGGTACTGGTTGCTGCATCAGCCGGCATGATTTTCCTGAGTGGCGTCCGGCTTAGCCGGTTTATGCCGCTGATTGGCGTGTTGGTGGTGATGGGCTCCGTGCTGGTATTCACCCAGCCCTACCGGTTGAAGCGGGTTGTGAGTTACCTCGACCCCTGGAAAGACCAGTTTGATACCGGCTACCAGCTAACCCAGTCGCTGATTGCGTTCGGTCGTGGCGACTGGGCGGGTACCGGGTTGGGGAATTCGGTACAGAAACTGTTCTATCTGCCGGAGGCCCACACCGACTTTATCTTCGCGATCATTGCGGAAGAATTCGGGTTGTTGGGGTCGCTGATGGTCCTGGGCCTGTTCACCGTATTGGTGGTGACCGGATTTGTGATTGCGAGAAGGGCCGAGAAAGCGGGCATGCCATTCGCCGCGTGCTTCTCCTATGGCATTACTTTGCTGATTGGCTTGCAGGCCGGTATCAATATGGCGGTCAGTACGGGCCTGCTGCCTACCAAAGGCCTGACCTTGCCGCTTGTGAGCTATGGCGGTTCCAGCCTGATGATTACCGCTGTCTGCATTGGTGTGCTGGCACGGGTGGAGATGGAGAGGCTGGACCGCGAAAAACTGGCCAGCGAAAAGACCCGTAAACCAGCGGCCAGGGGAGGTGCGGTTTATGACTGATAAACGGCGCTTTCTGATGATGGCCGGTGGCACCGGTGGCCATGTTTTCCCTGCCCTGGCAACGGCGAGACAGCTGCAGGACAAGGGGCATGAGGTTTTCTGGTTGGGTTCTCGTGGTGGTATGGAAGAGCGACTGATCGGCGAAACCGACATACCACTGTCGCTGATCCAGGTCTCTGGGCTGAGGGGCAAGGGTCGCCTGGCTTTGTTGATGGCGCCGTTCCGGCTGATGCGCGCTCTTGGCCAGGCCTTTACGATCGTTCGCACCATCCGCCCACATTGCGTCATCGGCATGGGTGGCTTTGTGACCGGTCCTGGCGGTCTCTCCGCCTGGCTGAATCGGGTGCCGCTGGTAATTCACGAGCAGAATGCCATTGCCGGAATGACCAACCGCATTCTGGTGCGCTTCGCTCATACCGTGTTGGAGGCCTTTCCCGGGAGCTTCGGCACGACTGTGGTAACCCGCTGTACCGGCAACCCGGTCAGGCAGGACCTGGCCGAGCTCGCCGAACCCGATCAGCGGATGTCCGGCCGGGCGGGTGCGCTGCGGTTACTGGTGGTGGGCGGCAGCCTTGGTGCCCAGGTGTTCAATCGCACGTTGCCGGAGGCACTGGCTCAGCTGCCGGAAGCTGAACGGCCAACGGTGCGCCATCAGTGTGGCGAGAAAAATATCGAGGAAGCCGGTGATGCCTACCGTGACCACGGCGTGGATGCATCGGTGGAGCCGTTTATCAAAGACATGGCAGAGGCCTACGGCTGGGCCGACATTGTGCTCTGCCGGTCTGGTGCGCTCACCGTTTCTGAGTTGTGTGTTGCCGGTGTGGGCGCCGTGCTGGTGCCGTTCCCCCATGCCGTGGACGACCACCAGACCCGGAACGCACAGCAAATGGTTAATGCGAAAGGCGCCATCCTGATCCCGCAGCCAAAGCTGTCGGCCGATCTGCTGGCGGAAACCCTGACCGATCTCGGCAAGGACCGCCGCCGGATTCTGGACATGGCGAAGGCCGCAAAGACGCTGGCTCGCCCCGATGCAACGGAGAGAGTCGTGAATTACTGTTTGGAGGCCGCAAATGGCTGAATCCACAAATCCCCCGCTGGTCTATCAGGTGCCCGAGATGCGCCGTATCCGCAATATTCATTTTGTGGGGATTGGCGGTGCTGGCATGAGCGGTATTGCCGAGGTCCTGAAGAACCAGGGCTACGATGTGTCCGGCTCTGACATTCGTGAGAGTGCCGTGACAGACCGGCTGTCCGGCATGGGCGTTGAGGTGTTCATCGGGCATCGTGAGGAGAACAGTGCCAGTGCAGACGTGGTTGTGGTGTCGTCTGCGGTAACGGGTGATAACCCGGAAGTATCGGCGGCTCGCAGCCGACGGGTGCCGATCGTGCCCCGTGCAGAAATGCTGGCGGAGATCATGCGCTATCGCCATGGCATTGCCGTGGCTGGCACTCACGGCAAAACCACCACCACCAGTCTGATTGCATCGGTTCTGGGAGAGGCTGGCCTGGATCCCACCTTTGTGATTGGTGGCAAGCTCAATAGCGCCGGAACCAACGCGCAGCTTGGCGGCTCCCGCTATCTGGTGGCTGAGGCCGATGAAAGCGATGCCTCATTCCTTCACTTGACGCCGGTGATCTCGGTGGTGACCAACATTGAAGCCGACCATATGGACACCTATGGCGGAGACGTTGGGCGCCTGAAACAGACATTCGTGGATTTCCTCCACAACCTGCCGTTTTACGGCGTTGCGGTGATGTGTGTGGATGACGGCTTTGTGCAGGAAATCATCCCCAGGATTTCCCGCGCCATCATTACCTATGGCATCGATAATCCGGATGCCGACTACCGGGCGGAAAACATTGAATCCGATGGCCTTCGGACTCGGTTTGTCGTTCGCCGCCCGGGTGGCCGTAGTGATTTGGACGTTGAACTGAAAATGCCCGGTCGCCACAACGTACTGAATGCCCTGGCGGCTATTGCCGTGGCCACTGATGAGGGCGTGGATGATGCCGCCATCTGTCGGGGCCTTGCAGGTTTTGCCGGGGTTGGACGCCGGTTCCAGGTCTACGGTGATTACAACACCCGCAAAGGCACTGTCACCTTGATTGATGACTATGGGCACCATCCCACGGAAGTGGAGGCCGTTATCCGGGCGGCCCGTGATGCCTGGCCGGATCGCAGGCTGGTCATGCTTTATCAGCCTCACCGCTACACCCGTACCCGGGATCTCTATGAGGATTTCGTCAGGGTACTCTCGGAAGTGGACGGGCTGTTACTGATGGACGTGTATTCAGCGGGTGAGCCGGCGATACCGGGTGCGGATGGTCGTGCATTGTGTCGCAGCCTGCGGCAGCGAGGCAGCGTGGAGCCGCTTTTTGTGGAAGAAAACGGAGAGATCGAAGCCCTGCTTGCCAACACGTTACAGGACGGCGATCTGCTGATTACACAGGGCGCGGGTGATATAGGCGGAGTGGCTGCGCGACTGGCAGCTGCAGGAGTGATTGCGGATGAGTGAGATGGCCAGGACTGTAGATTCACAAGGTTATCAGGCCGATCCGGAGACGCTGAAGGCACTGGGACGGGTGGCTGTCTTTATGGGCGGTGATTCCGCCGAGCGTGAAGTGTCACTGAAAAGCGGACAGGCAGTACTGTCGGCACTGGTATCCGCCGGAGTTGACGCCTATGCCGTGGATGTACGCGGTTGTTTGCTGAAAACCGTCGAAGAGCCCGAGTTTGATCGGGTTTTCATTGCCCTGCACGGGCGCGGCGGGGAAGACGGCACGATTCAGGCCATCCTGTCCCAGGCTGGTATTCCCTTTACGGGAAGTGACGTTCTGGCCTCTGCGCTGGCCATGGACAAGCTGCGCAGCAAATACGTGTTTGAAGGCTGCGGACTGCCAACTCCGAAATTCCGTGCCATGGGGTCCGTGGAGGAAGCCGGCAGCCTAGTACAGTCGCTGTCGTTGCCGCTGAGCGTAAAACCCTCGCGGGAAGGCTCCAGCATTGGCATTCGCAAGGTGAACAGTGAACAGGAGCTGGTTGAAGCATATACGCAGGCGGCCGCGCTGGACCCTCTGGTTCTCGTCGAAGAATGGATTGAAGGCCCCGAATTTACCGTCAGCCTTCTGCAGGATCAGGCGCTGCCGGCCATTGGCTTGAGTACAGACCACGTTTTCTATGACTACGACGCCAAGTACCTGGCCGACGACACCCGCTACCAGATCCCCTGCGGGCTGGACCCGGACAGCGAGCTGAAGCTCCAGCATCTGGCATTGGATGCGTTCAGGGTGCTCGGCTGCCGAACCTGGGGCCGGGTAGACATAATGCAGGACCGCCAGGGTGAGTTCTGGATTCTGGAAGTGAACACAGTCCCTGGAATGACTGACCACAGTCTGGTGCCCATGTCGGCTAGGGCGGCCGGTATCAGTTTCGAGGAACTGGTGGTGAGGATCCTCATGGACACCTTGGAGGCAGGCGATGCTTGAAAAGCTGCTGATCCGGAGCCGGGCGGTACCGTCCGACCCACCGAAGCGCAGGGGAGCTACCTCTCTTGGGCCTGAGCGGGACCGGTTTGGTTTGCTGAGAGCTGTATTGTCCGCCGTGCCCTGGGGGCAGGCGCTCATGGGAGCGGGTATTGTCCTGCTGGCGGCATTGGTTCCCTGGGGAACCAGCGAGGTGCTGAGCGCCATGGATCGTCAGGTCATGGCCATCGACGTGAAGGGCGAACTGGTGGGTGAAAACCGTACAGCGCTGGAGCGCAGTGCGGGCAAGTGGATAGGGCGGAGTTTCTTTGCCACCGATCTCTCTGACATCAAGGAGAGCCTGGAGCAGCGCCCATGGGTGGAGTCTGCAGCGGTCAAGCGCGTATGGCCGGACCGGCTGCAGATCGACGTTCGTGAGAAAAAGCCACTGGCGTACTGGAACAGCAACCGGCTGGTGAGCCGCAACGGAGAACTGTTTGCGCCGCCTAACCCCGAAGTGGCCGGGCGACTGCCTCGGCTGGCTGGCCCGGATGAGCGTGTGAAGGAAGTGATTGATATGGCAAGGACCATGTCGGATACGCTCACCGGTCATAATCTCGGGTTTGCCGGGTTGAGTCTTGAACAGCGCGGTGCCTGGACGCTGACCCTTGCCAACGGCATCGAAGTGGTTCTGGGCAGGGATCAGGTTGAGGCGCGTTTTGAACGCTTTGTCACGGTTTATCAGGAACGGCTGGCGTCGCGTTCAGACGAAGTCAGACGGGTGGATGCCCGCTACAGCAATGGGGTGGCGGTTCAGTGGAAGCCGTCAGAAACGGCCTCGCGGACAAAATCATAGCAACGCTAAATTCAGACCTACGGTTTGGTGAAACACATGTCATCGGTTGAAACGGAAAACATGATTGTCGGCCTCGATATCGGAACCTCGAAAGTGGTTGCGATCGTCGGCAAGCGCAAAATGGACGGGACCATTGAGGTGGTGGGTATCGGTTCCCATCCCTCCCGCGGGCTCAAACGTGGCGTGGTGGTCAATATCGAAACCACGGTCCAGGCGATACAGCGTGCGGTGGAAGAAGCCGAACTGATGGCGGGTTGCCGGATTCACTCGGTCTACGCGGGTATTGCCGGCAGCCATATCAAGAGCCTCAACTCCCACGGCATTGTAGCGATCCGTGACCGGGAGGTGACCCAGGCTGACATTGACCGGGTGATTGACGCCGCCCAGGCGGTGGCGATTCCGGCGGACCAGAAGATCCTTCACATACTGCCGCAGGAGTTTGTGATCGACAGCCAGGAGGGCATCAAGGAGCCCATGGGAATGTCCGGCGTTCGCCTGGAGGCCAAGGTTCACCTCGTCACCTGTGCGGTGAACGCCGCCCAGAACATCGAAAAATGCGTGAAACGCTGCGGCCTGGAAGTGGATGACATCATCCTGGAGCAGTTGGCCTCCAGTCACGCCATCCTCACCGAGGATGAAAAGGAACTGGGTGTCTGCGTGGTGGATATTGGCGGTGGTACCACCGATATCGCGGTGTTCACCGGTGGTGCCATTCGGCACACGGCGGTCATTCCTATCGCTGGTGATCAGGTCACCAACGACATCGCCATGGCCCTGCGGACACCCACGCAGAATGCCGAGGAAATCAAGATCAAATACGCCTGCGCCTTGACTCAGCTGGCCGGCGCGGATGAAACCATCAAGGTGCCCAGTGTGGGTGACCGGGCGCCACGGGATTTGTCCCGTCAGGCGCTCGCCGAGGTGGTGGAGCCGCGCTACGAAGAGCTGTTCACCCTGGTGCAGTCTGAACTTCGCCGTTCGGGATTCGAAGACCTGATCCCGGCCGGCATCGTGATTACCGGCGGTTCCTCCACCATGGAAGGCGTGGTGGAACTGGCCGAAGAAATCTTCCACATGCCGGTAAGACTGGCCTGTCCGCAGGCGGTCTCCGGTATGACGGAGGTAGTCAACAACCCCATCTACGCCACGGGCGTTGGGTTGTTGATCCATGGCTTCCGCCAGATGGATCTGGGGCGGGCGCCGGCGCTTAAGGGTGAAGATGCACCCACGCTGTTTGAGCGCATGAAAGCCTGGTTTACCGGTCACTTCTGACGGCGAGCCGGGAGAAGACATACACGAAGGTATCTCGAAAATCATAATCTCGAAAAATCAGTCTGGAAAAGGCTGATAAACAGCACGAAGGAGTAGGGGAAATGTTTGAACTCGTCGATAATGTCCAGCAAAACGCTGTCATTAAAGTAGTAGGCGTTGGCGGTGGTGGCGGCAATGCCGTTCGCCACATGCTCAACAGTGATATCGAAGGCGTGGAGTTTATTTGCGCCAACACCGACGCTCAGGCCCTGACGGACTTGGATGCACGTCAGATTATTCAGCTTGGTGGCAATATCACCAAAGGGCTGGGTGCCGGTGCCAACCCGGAAGTAGGGCGTCAATCCGCTCTGGAAGACCGTGATCGCATCGCCGAGTCGCTGAAAGGCGCCGACATGGTGTTCATTACCGCCGGCATGGGCGGCGGAACCGGAACCGGTGCCGCTCCGGTTGTGGCTGAAGTGGCCCGGGAAATGGGTATCCTGACCGTTGCGGTTGTCACCAAGCCGTTCATGTTTGAAGGTGGCAAGCGCATGAGTGTGGCGGAAGCCGGCCTCAAGGAGCTGGAGGAAACCGTTGACTCGCTGATCACCATCCCCAACGAAAAGTTGTTGGCGGTGATGGGTAAGAAAACCAGCCTGCTGGACGCGTTTGGTTCAGCAAACGATGTGCTGTTGGGGGCGGTTCAGGGTATTGCTGACCTGATTACCCGCAACGGTATGATCAACGTGGACTTCGCCGACGTAAAAACCGTTATGTCGGAGATGGGCAACGCCATGATGGGTACGGCGCGTGCCACTGGCGAGAACCGCGCCCGCGAAGCTGCAGAAGCCGCTGTTCGAAGCCCGCTTCTGGAAGACATCAACCTGCAGGGTGCCAAGGGTATCCTGGTCAACATCACCGCAGGTATGGATCTCAACCTGGGAGAATTCTCTGAGGTTGGCGACATTGTTCGTGAATTCGCTTCGGATTCCGCCACGGTGGTCGTGGGTACCGTGATTGATCCGGAAATGACTGACGAACTCAAGGTGACGGTGGTTGCGACCGGCCTGGGCGGTGACCGCGAGAAGCCGACCAAGGTGGTGGACAACACCCGTAGCCTGGATGGCACAACGGATTACAACCAGCTTGACCGTCCGGCCGTTCTGCGTCGTCGCGCCGTGGCTCACGGCAATGTGGCGATTGATCAGAGCAAGGACAGCGAGGAGCAGGGAGTCGACTATCTCGATATTCCCGCATTCCTTCGCCGTCAGGCTGACTGATAATCTGTTGCAAATGTATTCGGTAATGGAACCTTTGCGACCGAATTACGTGTGCTGACTATCAGTCCGGACTTGTGCCGGGAGGCCAATCAAAGGTTAACGATTGGTTAAATGGTATTCAGTCTTACTTTCTGGTATTCTCCGGGCAGAATTTTGCCCAGACTATATCGCTTTTATGTGACGGAAATATGTACCGATGATCAGACAACGGACACTTAAGAACACCATCCGCGCCACCGGCGTTGGCTTGCACTCGGGGGAGAAAGTGTATCTGACCCTGAAGCCCGCTCCGGTGGACTCGGGGATCGTTTTTCGCCGTACCGATCTTGACCCTGTGGTTGAAATCCGTGCCTGCGCGGAAAACGTTGGTGAGACCATGCTTTCCACGACACTGCTGAAAGACGGTGTCCGGGTTGCAACAGTGGAGCATTTGTTGTCAGCCATGGCTGGTCTCGGGATTGATAACTGTTTCGTCGAGCTCAGCGCCGCGGAAGTGCCCATTATGGACGGCTCTGCCGGTCCGTTTGTGTTTCTTCTGCAGTCCGCCGGTATTGCCGAGCAGGACGCCGCCAAGCGTTTCATCCGCATCAAGCGCGAAGTAACGGTTGAAGAAGGTGACAAGAAGGCGACTCTGCTGCCTTTCGAAGGCTTCAAGGTCAGCTTCGGTATCGACTTTGACCACCCTGTCTTCAAGGGGCGCGCCCAGACCGCAACCGTTGACTTTTCCAGCACGTCGTTTGTGAAGGAAGTCAGCCGCGCACGGACGTTTGGTTTCATGCGTGATATTGAAAAGTTGCGTGCGATGAACCTGGCGTTGGGCGGAAGCGTTGACAATGCCATCGTCGTTGACGATTACAAAATCCTCAACGAAGACGGTCTGCGTTACGACGACGAATTCGTCAAGCACAAGCTGCTGGATGCCATCGGTGACCTCTACCAGTTGGGCAACAGCCTGATTGGCGAGTTCCGTGGTATTAAATCCGGCCACGACCTGAACAACAAGCTGCTGCGCAAGCTCAGGGCAGAAGAGGATGCGTGGGAAGTGGTGACCTTCGACGACGAGGCCGCTGCCCCGATTTCCTACATGAAACCTGTGCTGGCGGCGGGCTGAGGCAGGACGCCTTAATCCCGGACGTGGCTTGCGAGTTTTTCGAGAACCTCGCGTAATTGTTTGTCCTTCGTGTGCCCGGCTTCCTCTTTGAGGAGCCGGGCATTTTCGTTACTGAGGGGTGTCATTTTTGCTTTCGGACGCTCGCTGAATCGCGGCGGAGCGACCTTGACCTTGAGTTTCCAGACGAAACGGAACAGCTCCTGTTTGCGAAGTTCTTCCATGATTTCATGCTGGCGGAAACGAATCTGGCTGGCGGTGGTGGCTGCCGTAGCCGACAGGACCAGCTCCCCGTCACGGCAACTGACAAACCGTGTGCCTTTGGCAAGACTTTCCGGAAGCGCAGCGAGAACGAGTTGTTCCGCCTGAGTATGATGCTGGGCTTTTGCCATCAGTTCACGCAGGGTTGAAGCCCTGGAGAAGCTGTCCGGAGTCAATTCGAGGTCGGTTTTCTTTTTCATGGCAATCAGTAATTCTCGACGACAACGGTAACGATTGGTTACACTTCGGCACGGTTAATAGGCAGAGCCTGTATTACACTCGTTTTACATTGTCTGGTGTGTGTATGTCCACGGGCGGCTGCTATTTTATTAAACGTAGTCGTTGCAATGGATAGCACGTGCGTTTTCAGACGCGATTTATGCTGCCCAGGATTGAGTAGTCGGATAGGAAATCCGCAATCTGGCAAAGGATGCCCCGGCAGGCCCAGTCAGAACACTCTGGATGCAACACTACAGGATCAGGTTGCGTCCACATGAAACCAGAAGACGATATGAACATTATCCTCGTTGGCAAACGCCATGGGAAATCCCGCACGGTTTCGGTAAACGCCCCTGTCCTGGCAGGCGCGGTGTTATTCGTGACTGCACTGTTGGTACTGGCGGGCTGGTCCGGCTATAAGGTGGCGGTGAGCCAGATTGAACCGGCGGAGCCTGCAGAATCAGAGTTGGTCGCTCAGTGGCAATCCCGGCTGGGCGAACAGAAGGTAGAGCTTGCACGGATCGAGCGGAACGTCCAGCAGCAGGTTGATGCCTTAACGCTGCGGCTGGGTGAAATGCAGGGGCGTCTGCTCAGGCTTGATGCCCTCGGGCAGCGCTTTCTGGAATCGGGCCTGGTGGCCAGCGACGAATTCGACTTTGATCAGCCAGCTGCCGTCGGTGGCCCCGAGGAAAGTCTTGATGGCGACTCTTTCACCGCGCCAGAACTGACCAGCATGATTGATCAGCTTGCCCGCCGCATTGAAGATCGGGAGCAACAATTGCGCATGCTGGATATGGTTACTTCCCGCCAGAAGCTCGAGAAAGAGCTCTTCGTGGAGGGTCGTCCTATTACCTGGGGTTGGCTGTCCTCGAAATACGGCTATCGTTCCGATCCGTTCACCGGTAAGCGTACCTGGCACGCCGGTGTGGACCTGGCTGGCAAGGAAGGTAGCGACATTATCTCCGTGGCGGGTGGCGTGGTCACTTATGCCGACGAGCGCTATGGCTACGGCAACCTCGTTGAGGTGGACCACGGCGATGGCCTGGTAACCCGCTACGCCCATGCCAAGACCATCAAGGTCAAAGTGGGCGACGTTGTCCAGAAGGGGCAGGTGCTGGCTCTGATGGGCAGTACAGGCCGTTCCACCGGGCCTCACGTGCATTTTGAAGTAATCCGCAACGGCAAATCCGAGAATCCGGAAACCTACATCAAACGAGCTAGCCGCTAGCCGCTTGTAGAGGCGCCTGTGAGGGCGCCTGATCTCTTCCCGTTGTCCCCGTCCGGCACTCTTTTTTCAATCTTTTCAGCGTTGTGACAGGCTTCTGTGAGGCCTGACTTTTGTACTGCTGCGAAATAAGGTTAGAATGCCGGCTTCCTCCGTTTAATCAAAGAAGCAGTGGTCTATGTTCACAAAGCTTGCAACCAAGATGTTCGGCAGTAAGAACGCCAGAGAAATCAAGCGAATGCGCAAAACCGTATCGCGTATTAATGAGCTTGAAGAGCAGTATGGCAATTTGTCCGACACCGAGTTGCAAGGCAAGACTGCGGAGTTTCGCCGTCGCTATGACGAAGGTGAAAGCCTTGACGCATTGCTTCCCGAAGCGTTTGCCACCACCCGTGAGGCAAGTCGTCGAGTCATGGGGATGCGCCACTACGACGTGCAGATGATCGGCGGTATCACGCTTCACGAAGGCCGTATTTCCGAGATGAAAACCGGCGAAGGTAAAACGCTGGTAGCGACGCTGGCCGTGTATCTGAATGCTCTGACTGGCAAGGGCGTGCATCTGGTCACTGTGAACGACTACCTGGCTCGCCGCGATGCCGAATGGATGGGGAAGCTGTATCGCTTCCTGGGGCTACAGGTAGGTGTTGTCGTAGCCGGCCAGCCGCCTGAAGAGAAGCGGGCTGCCTATCAGGCGGATATTACCTACGGCACGAACAACGAGTTCGGCTTTGACTATCTTCGCGACAACATGGCCTTCAGCACGGAAGACAAGGTGCAGCGCGGCCTCCACTTTGCCATCGTGGACGAAGTGGACTCGATCCTGATTGACGAAGCCCGTACCCCGCTGATCATCTCGGGCGCGGCGGAGGACAGTTCAAAACTTTACCTGGCGATCAACGAGCTTGTGCCAAGCCTTGAGATGGGTGAAGTCAGTGAAGAGGGTGAGCCCAGTGGCGATTTCACCATCGATGAGAAATCCCGTCAGGTGGAATTGACCGAAACCGGCCATGAAAAAGTGGAAGAGCTGTTGTTGGAAAGGGGCTTGCTGAAGGAAGGTGAGAGCCTGTACTCCGCAGCCAACCTTAGCCTGTTGCATCACGTCCACTCGGCCCTCCGAGCTCATCATCTGTTCCAGAAGGACGTGGATTACATTGTCCAGGGCGATCAGGTGGTGATCGTTGACGAGCACACAGGTCGTACCATGCCGGGCCGTCGCTGGAGTGAAGGTCTGCACCAGTCGATTGAAGCCAAGGAAGGTGTTCGCATTCAGGCAGAGAGCCAGACCCTGGCATCCACCACTTTCCAGAATTATTTCCGTCTTTACGACAAGCTCGCCGGCATGACCGGTACCGCGGACACCGAGGCGTTTGAATTTCGCCAGATCTACGGTCTGGACGTGGTTGTTATTCCGCCCAACAAGCCCATCCAGCGAATCGATTACAACGATCTGATTTACCTGACTCAGGAAGAGAAGTTCCACGCCATCATTGATGAGATCAAGGACGTGACGGCTGAGGGACGACCAATCCTGGTGGGCACGGCCTCAATTGAGGCCTCTGAGCTTCTGTCCATGCTGCTCAAGAAGGCGCGGATTGACCACAAGATCCTGAACGCCAAACAGCATGAGAGTGAGGCCCAGATCATTGCCCAGGCCGGTCGCCCGGGTGCAGTCACCATTGCCACCAACATGGCCGGCCGTGGTACGGATATTGTGCTGGGTGGTAACTGGGAATTTGAAGTGGCGGGTATGGAAAGCCCCACCGAAGAGGAAATTGCCCGCACCAAGGCCGAATGGACCGAGCGCCACAACCAGGTGCTTGAGGCTGGTGGTCTGCACATCATTGGTACCGAGCGTCACGAATCCCGCCGTATCGACAATCAGCTTCGAGGCCGTGCCGGTCGTCAGGGCGATCCTGGTTCATCACGGTTCTTCCTGTCGCTGGAAGATAACCTGATGCGGATATTCGCGCCGGATCGGGTGAAGAGCCTGATGCAGGCCATGGGGATGAAAAAAGGCGAGGCCATCGAGCATCGAATGGTCACCAACGCCATTGAAAAATCCCAGCGCAAGGTGGAAGGCCGCAACTTCGATATGCGGAAAACCCTGCTGGAATACGATGATGTTGCCAACGACCAGCGTACGGTGATCTATGATCAGCGTAACGAGGTCATGTCCTCGGAAGACGTTTCCGAGATGATTAAAACCATTCGCGAGGATGTGGTGGACTCTCTGGTCAGTGAGTTCATCCCGCCGCAGAGCATGCCGGAGCAATGGGATGTTGCCGGCCTGGAGAGCCAGCTGCAATCGGAGATGGCCATCAACCTGCCTGTTCAGAAATGGCTGGACGAGGACAGCAAGCTCTACGAAGAGAATCTGCGTCAGCGTATTCTGGAAGAGATTGTCGCGGCCTACGACGCCAAAGAGGAACTGGCGGGCTCCGAGCCCATGCGCAAGTTCGAGAAGCAGGTGTTCCTGCAAGTGCTCGACACGCTCTGGAAAGAGCATCTATCAAACATGGATCACCTGCGCCGTGGTATCCACCTGCGTGGTTATGCCCAGAAGAACCCCAAGCAGGAGTACAAGCGCGAGGCCTTTAACCTGTTTGAAAGCATGCTGGAAACCATGAAGCGTGATGTGGTCCGGGTGTTGTCTCATGTCCGTGTTCAGAGCCGTGAAGAAATGGAAGAGGTGGAACGCCGCCGCAAGGAAGAGCTGGAGCGGGAGCTTGCCCAGGCGCGACTGCGCCACGATGAAACCAGCGCCACCGCACAGCACAGGCAGGATGACAGCGCAGATGGAGCTGCTACCCAACAGCCTCAGGGAACGCCGGAGACCTTTGTGCGACAGGACCGAAAGGTAGGGCGAAACGAGCCTTGTCCATGCGGGTCTGGCAAGAAGTACAAGCAGTGTTGTGGAAAGGTCAACTGATTTCCGCCGCTGAGTGAGCGAACTAAGGCCCGCACCCTGATCGACAGGTTGCGGGTTTTTCGTTTGGTAACCGGTGTTCCGGCCGGATCGCCGGGTAGAAGCCGATCATGACGAAAGGAGAGTGAAAATGGCAGTTGGTCCAGGAACCTTGCCGACGTTTTTCCCGGTGGCCGGTGTCAGGCTGGGTATCGGCAGTGCCGGTATCAAGAAACCCGGCAAGAAGGATCTGGTGGTTATAGAGTTGGCGCCGGGTAGCCGAGTGGCCGGTATTTTCACCCGTAATCAGTTTTGCGCGGCCCCTGTTCACGTCACGCGAAGCCATCTGGCAAGCGATGCACCGCGCTACCTGCTGATCAACACCGGCAATGCCAATGCCGGCACCGGCGAACAAGGCATGAAGGATGCCCAGGCCTGTTGTCAGGCTTTGGCGGATCACGCCGGTGTCCCCGCTGGTAGCGTGCTGCCGTTTTCGACAGGGGTTATCGGGGAGCCACTGCCGGTTGGTAAAATTGTCAGCGCGTTGCCGCAAGCACTG
Source organism: Marinobacter sp. G5_S1_61_S3 (assembly GCF_054968585.1). Classification (NCBI taxonomy): domain Bacteria; kingdom Pseudomonadati; phylum Pseudomonadota; class Gammaproteobacteria; order Pseudomonadales; family Marinobacteraceae; genus Marinobacter; species Marinobacter sp. G5_S1_61_S3. Next base: position 27,882 of record NZ_JBQKUK010000014.1, read on the forward strand.
GCGGATGTCTCGGAGTCCCACTGGGCTGAAGCAGCGTCTGGGATCATGACCACCGACACTCGTCCCAAGGGTGCCTCGCGCCAGATTGATCTGGATGGCCAAGCGGTATCCATATCCGGTATCAGTAAGGGGGCGGGCATGATCCGCCCCAACATGGCTACCATGCTGGGCTTTATTGCCACCGATGCGAATATCGCACCCGATGTGTTGGCGAGCCTTGCGTCAGAATTAGGAGAGGCGTCGTTCAATCGGATTACCATCGACGGTGACACGTCCACCAACGATGCCTGCATGCTCATTGCCAGCGGTCAGTCCGGCGGCCCTGAAATCGCGGCCGATAGCCCGTCCCTGCCAAAGCTCAGGGAAGCGCTGCGCGAGGTGTTCCTCGAACTGGCGCACGCGATTGTTCGCGACGGCGAAGGTGCCACCAAGTTTGTCACCATTGATGTGAGCCGCGCGACATCGGTACAGGAGGCGCTGGACGTTGCCTATACGGTCGCTCACTCACCACTGGTCAAAACCGCACTGTTTGCATCCGATCCCAACTGGGGGCGGATACTGGCTGCCGTGGGGCGTGCTGGTGTCGCCGGTCTGGACCTGAACGCCCTCGAGATCTGGCTGGGAGATGTGTGCCTGGTTCGCAATGGCGGCCGTGCTGCGGATTACAGCGAGTCCCGCGGGCAGGCCGTGATGGACGGTGAGGAAATTACCATCCACATTGATCTCGGGCGGGGGAATGTCAGTGAACGGGTGTGGACCTGCGATTTTTCCCATGACTACGTCACCATCAATGCTGAGTATCGCACCTGATTATGACGCCAGTTCGGGAAATACACGTTGCGGTGGGTGTTGTCTTTCGTGATGGGAAGGTATTGATCGCCCGTCGGCCGGACCATGTTCATCAGGGTGGTTTGCTTGAGTTTCCGGGTGGCAAGGTTGAGGCCGGTGAAACGGTCCAACAGGCCCTGGTCAGGGAGATTCGGGAAGAGACCGGGTTGCGGATAAATCCGAACCTGCTTGAGCCGGTGATTGGAGTTCGCCACGATTATGGGGACAAGCGGGTGTTTCTTGATGTCTGGGAAACCTTTTCCGCTGAAGGCGACCCCGAGGGCCGTGAAGGGCAGGCGATACAATGGCTCGATGTCCAGGACCTGGCGGATGTTGATTTCCCCGCCGCAAACCGTCCGATTATCCGCGCCCTGAAGCTGCCTCGTCGCTATGCCATTACCGGCTCTGCTGGCGATCCCTCGGCATTCCCTGAACAACTTCGCCAGCGCTTGCTCGAAACGCGCCCACAGATGTGCCTGTTCAGGGCGCCGGGACTAAGCGATGAGGTCTACGAGCGGTTGGCGGGCTGGTCACTGGAGGCGTGTCGCGCCAGCGACTCGCTGTTGATGCTTCACGGTGCCCCGCCGCTGCTTGAGTGCCTGCCCCAGGCCACCGGTTTGCACCTGCCGTGGCGGGAGGCCCGGCAGTTTTCCTCCCGGCCGATACCCGAGGGCTACCTGCTGGCAATCTCCTGTCACGATGAAGAGGAAATTGCCCATGCAGAACAGCTCCAGGCAGACTTCATTACCCTGGGACCGGTAAAGCCTACCTCTTCCCATCCTGGCGCGCCGGGAATTGGGTGGGAGCGTTTCCAGGAGCTGGTCGCAGGCGCCGCGATTCCTGTTTATGCCCTTGGCGGGCTTGTCCCTGATGATATCCTCGCAGCACGGCAGGCTGGCGCTCAGGGGATTGCGGGTATTGGTTTCTGGTGGTCAGGGAACGGATACTGATCCCGCTGCCAGTTTTGTACGCTCTGGTATGATAGATCCGTGAAGGCCGCTTTTATCAACGATTTTGGGAGACACCGTGAGCAAACTGACGCATCTTGACGATACTGGCGCCGCGCGCATGGTAGACGTTACGTCCAAGGCTGTTACCGAGCGTGAGGCCAGGGCCGAGGCGCTGATTCGGATGGCGCCGGACACCCTGGCAATGATTGTGGAAGGGCAGCATCCCAAGGGAGATGTGCTGGCGGTGGCGCGGGTTGCCGGTATCATGGCGGCCAAGAAAACCCACGAGCTGATTCCGCTTTGCCACGCGCTGAACCTGACCTCGGTAAAGGTAGAGCTGACGCCGGGCAAGGACGGCGCTTCGATTCACATCGCCACTCGCTGCAAGCTCTCCGGCCAGACCGGTGTTGAGATGGAGGCCCTGACGGCCGCCAGCGTAGCGGCACTGACCCTCTACGATATGTGCAAGGCCGTTGATCGCGGGATGGTCGTGGACAATGTCCGCCTGTTGGAGAAGAAGGGTGGGCGTAGTGGCCACTGGTCTGCTTCTGACTCCGGTTCGTAGGATCCATCATACAGAGACTACGCCAGGGCGCTGGCCTCGTGATAGAATGCGCCGCTCGATTGACTGAACCACGAGGAAACACTGTGGCTGTTCGTTACATCCAGACTTGCCGGCTGCCAACCCCTTTCGGCGTTTTCGACATGCACGGCTTTGAAGAGCCGGACACCGGAAAGGAGCACGTGGCGCTTACGCTGGGTGACCTCAACAGTCCGGAGCCGATGCTGGCGCGGACCCACTCCGAGTGCCTGACCGGTGATGCCCTGTACAGCATGCGCTGTGACTGTGGTTATCAGTTGGAAGAAGCCTTGCGCAGTATTGCCCGCGAAGGTCGGGGCATTCTTATGTACCTGCGCCAGGAAGGCCGGGGTATTGGGCTGCTGAACAAGATTCGTGCCTACAACCTGCAGGATCAGGGTGCGGATACGGTGGAAGCCAACGAACAACTCGGCTTTGCGGCTGACTTGCGGGACTACAGCATGTGCCGGGATATGTTGGCGCACCTGGGCATTCGTAGCCTGAGGCTGATGACCAATAACCCCCGTAAGGTAGATGCTTTGACCGATCTGGGTATAGAAATAGCGGAGCGCGTCCCTCTGCACGTGGGGCGCAACCCCCACAATGAGCATTACCTCAATACCAAGCAGAGCAAGCTCGGACACTGGTTCGAGACCCACCAAGACGACGATCCCGCCGTCTGATGTGATCTCTTCGCGTGTTTATTGAACCGCCTTTAGCGACTGGTTGTACTTCATTCGCTCCAGGCGGGTTTCAATAGTGTGCCTGATACCTTCGGCATCCAGTCCACAGGAAGACAGCAACTCGCCGTGCTTACCGTGATCTATGAAGGTGTCTGGCAGGCCGATCTGAAGCACCGGCTGGCTGACATCCCGGCTGTTCAGGAATTCCGTCACCGCGCTGCCCGCTCCGCCGGCAATGGCGTTCTCTTCAATCGTAACCAGCAGGTCATGCTTTTCCGCCAATGCCAGTATGAGCTCTTCATCCAACGGTTTTACAAAGCGCATGTCGGCGACAGTGGCGCCCAGAGACTTGGCAGCCTCCAGTGCGGGCGTGAGCAGTGTGCCGAAGTTGAGTATGGCAATGCCCGAGCCTTCTTTCACAAGCCAGCCCTTGCCGATCGGTAGCGGAGCCAGTTCGCGGACCATCTCTGCACCCGGGCCTGTGCCCCGCGGGTAGCGCACTGCCGCCGGCCCCTCAAAAAGCATACCTGTGTGCAGCAGTTGCCGGGTTTCGTTTTCGTCAGAGGGAGTCATCACGATCATGTTCGGGACACAGCGCAAATAGCTGATGTCAAACGCGCCTGCGTGAGTGGGGCCGTCTTCGCCGACCAGCCCGGCGCGGTCAATCGCGAACAGGACGTCCAGGTTCTGTATGGCCACGTCATGGATCAGCTGATCGTAGGCGCGCTGCAGGAACGTCGAATAGATCGCCACCACTGGTTTGGCGCCATCACAGGCAAGGCCCGCCGCCAGGGTGACGGAATGCTGTTCGGCAATGGCGACGTCGAAATACCGGTCCGGGAAGCGTTGGGAGAACGCCAGAAGATCGGAGCCTTCACACATGGCGGGGGTGATACCCACAATGCGGTCGTCGGCTTCTGCGGCGTCGCAGAGCCATTGGCCAAACACGTTGGCGTATTTCAGCTTCGACGGCTTCGGAGCAACCGGTTCTGGCTTGCTGGGCGGCACCGGTTCGATCTTGTTGATGGCATGGTAGCCGATTGGATCGGCTTCGGCCGGGGCGAAACCCTTGCCCTTGGTGGTGACCACGTGGAGGAATTGCGGTCCGTCCAGTTCGCGGATGTTCTCCAGAGTCTCCAGCAGCAGAGGCAGGTCGTGGCCGTCGATTGGGCCTATGTAGTTGAACCCCAGCTCCTCAAACAGCGTGCCCGGGGAAATCATGCCCTTGAAGTGTTCCTCGGTCTTGCGGGCCAGCGCCATCAACTGTGGCGTGCCCTGAAGCACCCGTTTTCCGCTGTCGCGGACCTGATTGTAGGTCCGGCTCGCCAACAGCTTGGCAAAATAGTTCGACAACCCACCCACATTGCGGGAAATAGACATGTCATTGTCGTTGAGGATCACCAGCATGTTGGCGTCCAGATGCCCGGCGTGGTTCAGGGCTTCGAACGCCATGCCGGCCGTCATGGCACCATCCCCGATGACGGCAATGCTCTTGCGACCAGTGCCCTGCATGCGAGAGGCGATGGCCATACCCAGGGCAGCACTGATGGAAGTGCTGGAGTGACCAACGCCGAAGGTATCGTATTCGCTCTCCGCACGTTTCGGGAAGCCGGCCAGGCCATCCTTTCGACGGATGCTGTTCATGCGTTCCCGGCGCCCGGTCAGGATTTTGTGGGGATAGGCCTGGTGGCCGACGTCCCAGACCAGGCGGTCTTCCGGGGTATTGAAGACGTAATGCAGGGCAACGGTCAGTTCCAGGACACCCAGGCCGGCGCCGAAGTGGCCGCCTGTTTGTCCCACCGACCATAGCAGGAAGGCACGTAGCTCCCTGGCGAGCTGGGTCAGTTGCTCTGCTGCCAGTTCGCGCAGTTGCCCGGGAGTGTCAATCCTGTCCAGCAGCGGCGTGTTGGGCCGTTGGGACGGGATTTCCTTAAAAGTATATGTATCCTGCATCTGCTCGGGTCTTTTCCGGGTGATTCAAAATGTGGGTTCTATTATAGGGGATGAAGGCACCCGGTTTCATACTGATTGGGCCAGCCGGGCCCCTCCAGTCCTTCATAAGTCAGTGTGCATGCCTGAGCCGTTGATGATCAATGGGTGCGTGCCACTACGTAACCGGCCATGTCCCGGAGCAGGTCGCCTTCCTCGCCAAACATCTCGATGCTGGCCAGTGCGGACTCAAGCAGCTGTGACAGGTAGTTTCGGGCGCCGTCAGCGCCCATCAGCGAGGGATAGGTTGGCTTGGATCGGGCCAGATCCGAGCCCTGGGGTTTGCCGATCACAGTCGTATCGCCCTCGATGTCCAGCAAGTCATCCTGCACCTGGAAAGCGAGACCGAGGGTTTGCGAATAAACCGTGAGGGCCGCCAACTGGTCCTCGTTCACCTCGGTTGCGGTGAGGGCACCCATCCGGACGCTGGCCGCAATGAGTGCGCCGGTTTTGTGACGGTGCATATTTTCCAGCTGCTCAACGGTCAGCTGCTTGCCTACGGACTCAAGGTCTATCGCCTGCCCACCTGCCATGCCCTGGTGGCCGCTGGCGGTCGCCAATTCACGTATCATTGCAAGGCGCACCTGATCATCCAGTCCCGGTGCTTCGGCCAGCCAGCCGAACGCAAGGGTCTGCAGCGCATCGCCTGCCAATATGGCGGTGGCTTCGTCAAAGGCGATGTGTGCGGTGGGGCGGCCCCGGCGCAGGTCATCGTTGTCCATGGCGGGCAGGTCATCGTGAATCAGCGAGTAGGCATGGATCAGTTCCAGCGAACAGGCGGGAACGATCGCACTTTCCTGAGGCTGGCCAAGCGCCGTGGCTGCCGCCAGGCAAAGCGCCGGCCGGATGCGCTTGCCACCGCCCAGAACACCGTATCGCATGGCCTGTTGCAGGCGTTCAGAGCCGTGGCCAGATGCACAAAGCTGGCGCTCAAGTTCAGCGTCAATCTGATTGCGGCATTGCTCCAGGAACGCCGCCAGGCGAGTGTTCGGAGTTGGCATCAGGCAGGTTCGTCCGGGCTAAAAGGGCGTGTTTCCAGTGTGCCATCGCTGTTTTCCACCAGTTGTTCTACCCGCTGTTCCGCCGTCTTGAGCGCTTGCTGGCACTCGCGAGTCAGCTTTACGCCGCGCTCGAATGCAGTAAGAGACTGCTCCAGGGAGAGTTCGCCCTGCTCCAGGTCATGGACCAGTTTTTCCAGCTCATCCAGGGATTTTTCGAAGTCGGCGATGGACGCCGCGCTTTTCTCACCGGCCATAAAGGGCCTCCGGTTGCTTCGCGGAATTTGGCGGATTATACCAAAGCTTCAGGCAGACCGCTGCCAGCAGAAATGCCTTGTGCCTTCCTTTTTTCCCTCCGGTCCCCAGCACTGTTCCGTTACCCGGACTTCACCGACGGCGCTGACCGTGACCACTGTCGTGGCGCGGGTACCGTAGTCACTGCCGATAATGAACGGCGAAGACAGAAAGCGCTCGGTGTCCTTGCCAATACCGGTATCCGGTAGTTCATGGTCGGGCGCCGGCGTGGTGTCCTGCAGGCGTTCGATAAGATCGTGATGGAGGTCATCAGTGCGGTCCGCCGACGCGCCTTCAAGCAAATCGGTCACCGAGTTTCTCAATCTCAGCAGTTTTGGCCATGGGGTCTGCAGAAGGTGGTTGCTCAAGCCGTAGGTGCCGCGATGAACATGGCGCCCGGGGTGAGCGTCACGGTTGCTGTAGTACCATCCCGAGTGGCCACTCAGCCTGACCAGATTGAATCCCGAGTAATCGCTTTTTCGTGTCTGCAGCCGGGCTGCGAGCGTATCACTGTTGTCTGCCAGCGCCATCAGTGGCAGTTCGCCACGGGAGTGGGCGCCGGTCACCTGCGAGCCTTCCCGCACATTGGTCACGGCGGCAACAGCTCCATCCTCATCGACTGCGAGCCAGGTGCCCCCTGACTGCAAATCACGTCCCGCCAGAACATCGCGCCCGGCGGTTTCGCTGTGCCACCAGTCCATGGCCGCCGTGGGCCGGCGAAAGAACTCATCACGATTTGCTGCCACGACCAATGGAAAGGCAGGATGCTGTTTTACGCTAAAAACAATCAGGCACATGGTGGCGGGCTCATCAGTCGCGAGTGAACAAAAGGGATTCGGTGTGTATCATACCAGCCTGATTTGCTGTCTGCGTGTGGCTGAGTATGACCCTTTTTGCTGTTGTTGGCCTGTACCTTGTGCTGGGCGCCCTGGCGGGCACCATGGCCGGCCTGTTTGGCATTGGTGGCGGGCTGGTTATTGTTCCGGTGCTTATTTTCAGTTTTGACCTACAGGGTGTGAGTAGCGACATTGCGGCGCACCTTGCCGTGGGCACCTCTTTGGCCACTATTGTCTTCACTTCCATCAGTTCAATACGGTCCCACCACCTCCACGGCGCCGTCCGCTGGGAGATATTCCGCCCCATGACGGCGGGCATTGTGCTCGGTGCGGTGTTGGGTGCCTGGACCGCATCCATGCTCAGTGGTGAGGTCCTGGAGCTGGTCATTGGTGTGTTTGTCATTTTGGTGGCTTTGAAAATGCTTTTCGGTGCCAACCCCAAACCTGGCCGCGATGTGCCCGGTTCCGTCGGGCTGGGCAGTGCCGGGGCCGGTATTGGCTGGGCATCCGCTATTTTTGGTATTGGCGGGGGGACGCTGACTGTTCCGTTCCTGAGCTGGTGCAACGTGCGGATGCAGCAAGCGGTAGGCACCTCCGCTGCCTGTGGATTGCCCATCGCTGTGGCCGGTGCGCTGGCAAACATTGGCACCGGATGGCAGAACCCAGATCTGCCGGAGCTCAGTGTCGGGTTTATCTATCTGCCTGCGTTTGTGGGTATCGTTCTGACCAGTGTGTTGTTCGCCCGGGTTGGAGCCAACCTGGCTCATCGCCTGGACGCAGTCCTGTTGAAAAAAATCTTCGCCATCTTCCTGATTGTCGTAGGTATCCGTTTTCTGTTCTGACCTGAGGGGTTATTGATGCTCCAGCATCCGCAAATCGATCCGGTGGCCATTGCCATCGGGCCTTTGAAAATACACTGGTATGGCTTGACCTACCTGGTCGGATTTCTTGTGGGCTGGTGGCTGGGCCGCCTTCGCGCCCGCAAGCCCTGGTCGCCCATTACCGAAGTGCAGATGGGGGATATGCTGTTCTACATTGCCCTTGGCGTGATATTGGGCGGCCGCTTTGGCTATGTGATCTTCTACAATTTCAGTGCCTTCGCGGCTGACCCGTTGATGTTGCTGCGCGTGTGGGAAGGGGGAATGTCCTTCCACGGTGGCCTGCTTGGTGTGATCTTCGCCATGTGGTGGTTCGGTCGCAAGGTGGATCGCACCTTCTGGCAGATTGCGGATTTCGTCGCACCACTGGTGCCGGTTGGCCTGGGTGCTGGTCGCATCGGCAACTTCATCAACGGCGAACTCTGGGGCAAACCCACGGATGTTGCCTGGGGTATGGTCTTCCGTACCGCGCCGGACAGTCTGGCCCGGCACCCGTCCCAGCTTTACCAGTTCGCCCTGGAGGGCGTCCTGCTGTTCATCGTACTGTGGTGGTTTTCGTCCAAACCGAGACCTCGCATGGCGGTCTCAGGCCTGTTCCTGGCGTGTTACGGCATCTTCCGCTTCCTGGTGGAGTTTGTTCGCCAGCCCGACCCCCAGCTGGGTTACCTGGCCTTCGACTGGCTGACCATGGGGCAGGTGTTGTCGTTCCCGATGATCCTGGCGGGCGCCGTTCTGATCGTTATTGCTTACCGGAGAAACGCTGAATGAAAGCCTATCTCGACCTGATGAAAGACGTGGTGGACAACGGCATGGACCGCGGTGACCGCACGGGCGTCGGCACCCGCTCGGTCTTCGGCCGCCAGATTCGCTTTGACCTGCAGGACGGCTTCCCGCTGGTGACCACCAAGAAAGTCCACCTGCGCAGCATTATCCAGGAGCTGTTGTGGTTCCTGCAGGGGTCCACCGACAACAACTGGCTGAAAGAGCGCAACGTTTCTATCTGGAATGAATGGGCCCTGGAGAACGGAGACCTGGGTCCTATTTACGGCAAACAGTGGCGAAGCTGGCACTGCCCGGATGGCAGCACCGTCGACCAGATCAGCGAAGTGATTGACCAGATTCGCAACAAGCCCAATTCACGCCGGTTGATTGTCTCGGCGTGGAACCCGGCTGAGCTCCCGGATGAATCCATTGGCCCCCAGGACAACGTCCGCCAGGGTCGCATGGCCTTGGCTCCGTGCCACTGCCTGTTCCAGTTCTACGTCGCCGACGGCAAGCTCTCCTGTCAGCTCTATCAGCGCAGTGCCGACCTGTTCCTGGGCGTTCCGTTCAATATCGCGTCCTATGCGTTACTGACTCACATGATTGCCCAGCAGTGCGATCTGGGTGTGGGGGAGTTCGTCCATACTTTTGGTGATTGTCACCTGTACCAGAACCACCTGACCGACGACATCGTGTTCGAGCAGTTGAAGCGGGAGCCACGGGCGTTGCCCCAACTGGTGATCAAGCGGAAGCCTTCATCGATCTTCGAGTACGAGCTGGAGGATTTCGAGTTTGACGGGTATGAGCCGCATCCTGGGATTAAGGCACCCATTGCTATTTGATCTCTAGCTGGGCCTGGCCCTTTTATTTTGGTGCCTGCAGAACAGCGTGTGGGGACTTTCGAAAAACGCCTCGAGACGTCCGTGTGCGGCTTGGGCTCCGCCTTCCATGGCTCCGCACATTTTCGAAAGTCCCCACACGCTGCCCTGCGACCGAATAGCAGAGTTCGATTATCTGAAAGGGTTGGTCAGGTTGAGTGTTCGCGATGATTCGAGATTTGCTACTGCTCTGCATTGAAGTAATTGTGGATCGACCATCTGTATGGCCGAATCGCAATAGGGCGGGATAATCTGTCCAAAAATGTGCGGAGCCATGGATGGCGGAGCCCAAGCCGCGCATGGATGCCTTGAGGCGTTTTTTGGACAGATTATCTCGCCCTATTGCAGCCCCCAAGTCCCGAGGGCCCGGGATCCGGAGCTCCCAATCAAGAGGATAAACAAACAATGAGAAAAGCTCTAATAGTAGCCATGTCCCGCAACCGGGTCATCGGCCGTAACAACAAGCTGCCGTGGTACTTGCCGGGCGATCTCAGGTACTTCAAACAGGCCACCATGGGAAAACCCATCATCATGGGCCGGAAAACCTGGGATTCCATTGGTAGACCCTTGCCCGGGCGAATGAACGTGGTTATTTCACGGAATCCGGAATGGGAGGCACCCGCCGGAACGGTTGCGGCAGAATCGTTGGAAGACGCATTGGTCAAAGCCGAAGCACAGGCCGAGATTGAAGGCGGAGATGAAGTCATGATCATCGGCGGTGGGCAGATCTACGCGGAAGCGCTGCCGATGGTGGATCGGATCTACGTCACCCAGGTGCACGCCGAGGTGGAGGGAGACGCCTTCTTTCCGGAAGTAAACTGGGATGAGTGGGAAGAGCTCGGACGGGAGGATTTCTCCGCGTCCGATAATAACCCTTATGACTACAGCTTCGTCGTCTACCAGCGCCCAAGTCAGCCTTGAGCGCCTAAGTCAGCAGATCAGCCCTGACGGGGTGGGCGTTTACCAGAAGGCTTGCCACCCTTGCCGGGAGGCTTGCCCTTCGGGCCTGGGCCACCGCGGCCCTTGGGGCCCTTCTTGAATCCTGGCTTGAACCCGCCTGGCTTACCGCCCGGACGGCCACCTTTACGGTCACGACGTGGCGGAGCGGTGGCAGAAACCACCGGCAGTGCTTCCGGCTGTTCCAGGGGCAGTGAGCCCGGCTGGGATGCCTCCAGATAGCAAGCCAGCGCACCAGCAACCATCGCAATGTCCATGTCGTTGCGTTCGGCAATTTCATCGAGCAACGCCATCGCCTTGCCCAGCTTGCCATCTTCAGCAAAGCCCAGAAGTTGTGATTCAAACTGCTCTTCGCGCATCTTCTTCAGAGCGTTGGGCGAGGGCAGTTCATAGGATTCCATCGGCGAATTGGTGGCGCGCTCAAGCGTGCGCAGCCAACTACGCTCACGAGGCGTGACCAGCAGAATCGCCTTGCCTTCACGACCGGCACGGCCGGTGCGGCCAACCCGGTGAATGTAGGCTTCGGTGTCGTAAGGCACGTCGTAGTTGATTACGTGAGTAATGCGGGGGACATCAAGGCCGCGGGCCGCAACATCGGTTGCCACGATGATGTCTTTCTTGCCGCGCTTGAGGTCTTCCACTGTCTGCTCGCGCTGGCGCTGGTTCAGGTCACCGTTCAGCGGTGCTACGGCATGGCCGCGTGCGGATAGTTTTTCAGCCAGCAACGTGGTTTCCGCTTTCGTCCGCACAAAAATAATGGCGGCGTCGAGCGGTTCCACTTCCAGAATACGGGTCAGGGCATCCAGTTTGCGTTCGGCATACACTGGCAGCACAAACTGCGAAATGCGTTCAACCGTGCGGGTCTCGCTCTCGATTTTCACTTCCGTGGCGTCGCGCAGATAGGTCTGGGCGACCTTCTTGATCTGCGGCGGCATGGTCGCGGAGAACAGTGCGCGTTGGCAGTTGTCCGGGGTCTTTGCCAGGATCGCTTCCACGTCGTCGATGAAGCCCATGCGCAGCATTTCGTCGGCTTCGTCCAGTACCAGCGCCTTGAGGCTGTCCAGCTTCAGTGTGCCCTTGCGGAGGTGATCCAGCATTCGGCCAGGGGTGCCCACGATCACCTGGGCACCGCGGCGCAGGCCCTTGATCTGAGGGAAAAAGTCCTGGCCGCCATAGATAGGCAGAACGTGGAAGTTGCGGAACTTGCTGGCATAGGTGGTAAACGCTTCGGCCACCTGGATGGCCAGTTCCCGCGTGGGTGCCAGAACCAGGATCTGTGGTTCCATAACAGACGCGTCTATCCGGCTCAGCAACGGCAACGCAAAGGCGGCGGTTTTACCGGTACCCGTTTGGGCAACACCCAGTAAGTGTTTGCCAGCCAACAGCGCAGGGATCGTCTGGGCCTGTATGGGAGAGGGCTTTTCATAGCCAACGGCGGCAACTGCTTCGAGGACAGCGGGATCCAGGCCGAGGTCGGCAAAAGACAATTCAGACATTAATTTACTCAGAATTCGGAGGGTAGGGCATTGCAATGCAATGCGTGTTATGGCGGGGATTATAACTGGTTTGTTGTGTCTTTAACACGGCTAATGCTGTTAGTGCTGTAGGTAGTTGCCGGCGATGACGGTTGCGTTGAGGGGGGAACTTCGGCAATCTCCGGGTTGTTTCGAATAGGATGCTAACGAGGCGGGTGCATGAATTTTGATGAATTGATGAAGAGTGGGGCCAACGGTAAAGATCTGGTTGTCCCTTCAAGCTGGGGCCAAGGGCGTGCCTCTTTTGGTGGGGTGGTTGCAGCCCTGGTATTTGACCGAATGGCCAGTGTGGTCGCACCCGACCGCCCCATGCGTTCAATGCAGGTGTCTTTTGTGGGGCCAGTAACGCCGGATGAGCCGGCGACAATCGAGGCCGAAATTCTGCGGGAAGGCAAGGCCGTCAGTCAGGTTTTGGGCCGCATTGTCCAGGGCGGAGAGCCGAAGTTGGTGGCGCTGGCGAGTTTTGGAAGCGACCGGGAGTCTGACGTTTCGGTCGATGCCGCACCAGCGCCTGCGGCGAAGCCGGTGGAGCAGTGCCACGGCCTGGATTTCATTGAAGGTGTTACACCAGAGTTCATTCAGCACATTGAGATGCGCTGGGCGTTTGGCAATCTTCCGTTCAGTGGTAAAGGTGGTCGGGAGCTTGGTGGCTGGATGCAGTTCCGGCAAACGCCTGAAACCTTTTCAGATGCCCACATTGTCGCGCTTGTTGATGCATGGCCGCCTGCTGTTTTGCCGTATGTGAAGCAGCGGGTGAAAACGAGCTCCTTAAGCTGGGCCCTTGACATTGTGCACCCCAGACCAGTATTGGAGCCAGGAGACTGGCTATTATACAAGGCGGAGATTGATAAGGCTGACGCGGGATACGGTCATACCCAGGCTGGTATCTGGACGGCTAGTGGAGAGCTTGTGGCGCTGAGCCGGCAAACGGTAACGGTATTTGGGTAGAAGGGACACTCTATTGTTGATGAGGGAGCTGCCATACTTGACTCACTCGCTACCTTGATTTAGCCATCGGTGCTGATCCGAAGGACAGAGTACTTCGGGATGCCTCCGAGTTTGTGAAGGCCCAGCGCCTGAACAGGATGACGAGTGACTTGGCTGCCGGTGGTACACCTATGACGTTTCTCGCTCCGTTGTGAAATCAGTCTTGCTGGCGACATCTCTCAGGCCACCGAAACGCCGATAAAACTTCTCCCCGGGCCCCGGCAGAGGGCCGGAAGCGTTTTCCAGGGTTTCATCCAGCCACTGTTCAGCCCGCACATAGATTTGACGATACAGGTTTCGGCAAAGTTGCTTGGCGCTGCGCCCTTCCCAGTCACCCGGTAGCAACTCATCGGGCAGGATGGGGTCCCGGAGCAGAATTTTTCGATACTCGTGTATGAGCAGGATACGGACGGTCAGGCATTCCTCAGGGCTGAGGGTGTCATCGGACTGCAGTTCGCGCCAAAGCGGGCGAAACTGGCTCAGGAAGCGTCGATACCGGCCGCCGAGTTCATCCAGGTTCCAGCTTTCGCGAACTTGAAGTCGCAGTGCCCTCGGGCTCTTTTGCTCCATTGGCACCGTCTGCATGACGATGGTGTCCTCCAGGGCGCCCCATTCCTGGAGCATCGGTATCAGCTCGCTGCGGGTGAACCTGGGGTGTTCCATCAGGCCGGGTGCCATGCTACCGAAGCTGAGCCACTTCAGTTCATCCCGAACCTTCTGGCGAAGCTCGGGAGATAGCTGGTTCAGATACACGAGGCACCAGCTACCGCTCCACTCCTCCGTTTCCAGATTGTAGACATGCTGAAAAGCCTGCTCAAAGCGGCGTAGCCCGGGGCCGGTGAGGCTGTAATAACTGCATCGCCCGACTTTCTCAGTTTGTAGCCAGGATTCTTGAACCAGGCGATAAACAGAGGTTCGAACCAGGCGTTGGCTGATGCCCATGGGTTCCACCAGCTTCATCAGACTGCCAAGCCAGACGTTGCCTCCACGAGGAACGATGGCATCGCCATAGATTGTGCTGATAAGAGAACCGGCGCGCAGTGGCCGCTTCTTCTGAAAATTCTGGACAAGTAGTTCGAGCTGGCTTTTTGCAGTCATGGACTTAAGTTCGCAAATAAGAATCAATGAAACACGTTGGACGTATTATGCGGGTCTTTCGTGTCAGGTAAAGGTTTGTCTCTTCGGTTGCTCTACTAGCGCATTTTATGTGCCCCAACTTTGCCTCCGGGGCCATGGTCGGACTCCGTGAAATCGGTTGACACTGGCATTATGATACAATAAGTTCGTTAAATATTCGTCATCGGTATCGAATTATATTGAGGGCGAAGAAACAAAAATACATTCAAGCCCAGCACAATTCGGGAGAACAAGAACAATGCTTAAAACGATGATGCGCCGCGCAGGTCAATGCGCAGTGGTTGCTGCAGCATGCCTCATGATGAGTGCGCAGGCAGCTGAACCAATCAAAATCGGGTCGTTCCTGTCAGTAACAGGTCCGGCATCCTTCCTTGGCGATCCCGAGCTGAAAACCCTCGAGATGTATGTCGAGAAAATCAACGAAGAAGGCGGTGTCCTCGGGCGTCAACTGGAGCTGATCCACTATGACGACGTTGGGAATGCTTCCTCTGCCCGTAACTTCGCCAGCCGTCTGATCCGTTCGGATCGAGTGGATATCATTGTGGGCGGCAGCACCACCGGCGCCACAATGGCTGCGGTTCCGCTGATTGAACAGGCACAAGTTCCGTTTATCTCTCTGGCAGGTGCTGTCGTTATTACGACCCCGGTGAAGAAGTGGGTATTCAAAACCCCTCAGTCTGACCGCATGGCGGCGGAACGTATCCTGGCGAACATGAAAGACCGTGGAATTACCAAGATTGGTCTGATTTCCGGCACAGGTGGCTTTGGCAGTTCCGGTCGCACCCAGACTCTGGAGGTGGCAGAGCAGATGGGTATGGATGTGGTCGCTGATGTTACCTATAGCGGATCTGATACGGATATGACCGCACAGCTGACCAATATCCGTAACACGAAAGGAGTGGAAGCCGTCCTCAACTTTGGTTTTGGTCAGGGGCCCGCTATCGTCACCCGCAACTATGTTCAGTTGGGAATGAAGCTTCCGTTCTATCAATCTCACGGTGTCGCGTCTGACAGCTTCCTTGATTTGGCGGGTTCGTCAGCCGAAGGTCTTCGTCTGCCGGCATCCCCCTTGTTGGTTCCGGACTCATTGCCGCAAGAGGATCCTCAGAAAGAAGTGGTTCAGAATTACAAGGCTGAATATGAAGCTCACTGGGACTCCAAGGTTTCAACCTTTGGCGCCTACGCCTATGACGGGCTGATGCTGGCCGTTCGTGCCATTGAAAAGGCAGGCTCTACCGATCCTGAAGCGGTACGCAGTGCTCTGGAAAATATTCAGGGTTATGTCGGGGTGACCGGTGAGTTCAACATGTCGCCGGACGACCACAATGGCCTTAATGCCGACTCCTTCCGCATTCTGGAAGTCCAGAACGGCGAATGGAAACTGATTGACTGAACTCCTTTTCACCTGTCTCGCGGCTGGCGGCTGTCCTTTTGGACGGGTCGCCAGCTGATGTTCGACCGGAACCACCGCTATGCTCGCAGAATTCTTACAGTACCTGTTCACCGGGATTACTATCGGTGCGACTTACGCTCTGATAGCCCTCGGTTTTACCCTGATTTATAACGCCAGCCACGTCATCAATTTTGCCCAGGGCGAGTTTTTGATGATTGGCGGTATGGCGACCGTTTCCCTGACAGCCATGGGAGTGCCCATGGTGATTGCAGTTGTGCTGGCGGTCATTCTGGCAGGTGTGCTGGGTATTGCCCTTCAGCGCTTCGCCATCGCACCGGCCAAACAGGCCGACGTAGTAACGCTGATTATCATCACCATCGGTGCATCCATTTTCATCCGGGGCATTGCTCAGGTTGTCTGGGGCAAGGAGTACCACGTGATGCAGAATTTCAGTACGGACCAGCCTATCCAGGTCTTTGGCGCAGTGCTGAACAGCCAAAGCCTGTGGGTTCTTGGTATTGGCGCGGTCATGGTGGTGGCTCTGGTGTTGTTCTTTACCAAGACTCTGATTGGTAAAGCGATTCTTGCGACGTCCATGAACAAGGAGGCGGCGCGCCTGGTGGGGATTCGTACCCAGATGGTGCTCATGCTGGCGTTTATGGTGTCTGCGTTGCTGGGCTCGGTGGCTGGCATTGTGGTTGCCCCGATCACCTTCACGTCCTATGACATCGGCATCATTCTCGGCCTGAAAGGCTTTGTTGCTGCGGCTATAGGCGGTCTCGGCAGCGGTGTCGGTGCAGTTGTCGGTGGCCTTGCTCTTGGTATTGTTGAAGCCATGGCGGCCGGTTACATCTCGTCCGATTACAAGGACGCCGTAGCGTTTTCCATGATTCTGCTGGTGCTTTTCTTTATGCCCCGAGGATTGTTCGGTGCCAAAGTAGTGGAGCGCGTCTGATGTTGAACCGGTTTATGCAGTCGCGCCTGCGGGGTCTGGTGATCCTCGCACTAATTCTGATTATTCTTCCGGCTTTTCTGGGCAACCCGTTTCACTATGAACTGGTCATCCAGATGGCCATTATCGCCGCTACGGTTGTCGGTCTGAATCTGCTGGTGGGCTTTGCCGGCCAGATCAGTCTCGGTCATGCCGGGTTTTTTGGCCTGGGAGCTTACTTTACCGGTATTGCGACCGGGACTTACGGCTGGTCTTCTTTGCCTGCGCTGGTGGTAGGGGCCATCGCAGTCGGCACTATTGCCTGGTTGGTCGGGCGCCCGATCCTGCGCCTGAAAGGGCATTACCTGTCTATGGCAACCCTCGCAGTGGGCTTCATTATTGCCATCATTCTGAACAACGAACGTGCCATTACCGGCGGCCCGGACGGAATGCCGGTTCCCGCCCTGGATCTGTTCGGCTGGGAGCTAAGTACGTTTGGTCGATATTCATTGTTTGGTATAGAGATTTCTGGTGTTCAGGCGTGGTATATCCTGGCCAGCGTGGTTCTTCTGGTGGCAGTCTGGTTTGCTCTGAATCTCATTGAATCGCCTATCGGAAGAGCCTTGCGCTCCGTGCACGGCTCGGAAGTGGCGGCCAGCGTGGTGGGTGTTGATACAGCAAAGTACAAAAGCCTTGTGTTTGTGATTTCCGCCATCTATGCAAGTGTGATGGGAGGGCTTTACGCCCACTTTCAGGGCTTTATCACTCCGGCCGTAGCCAGCTTCGAATTCTCTATTCTCTTTATCACCATGGTGGTCCTTGGCGGCATGGGCTCCACATTCGGCGTGATTCTGGGCGCCGTGGTTTTGAAACTGTTGCCCCAGGTTCTGGCGGACTTCCAGGAGCTCGAAACCGTCATGTTCGGCCTGATCCTGATGCTGACCATGATTTTTATGCCCAAGGGCCTACTCCCGACCCTGACCGCTGTGGTTTCCAAAAGAATGCGTAAGAAAGCGGGAGGTGAGGCATGACAGCACTGGTTGAAGTAAAAGGGTTGGATAAGGCCTTTGGTGGTGTTCATGCGGTTGAAGGGGTCAGTTTCGCCGTAGAAGCCGGGCAGGTCTATTCTGTCATTGGTCCGAACGGCGCCGGCAAGACCACGCTGTTCAACCTGATCACCGGCCTCTACACCCCCACAAAAGGTGAGATCCTGCTTAACGGTGAAAGTACCGCGAAGCTCGAGCCGAACCAGCTTGCGGAGCGGGGCATGTGCCGGACCTTTCAGCAGATGCAGATTTGCATGAATATGACCGCCATCGAGAACGTGATGCTGGGTCGGCATCTCCAGCTCAGGAACAGCCTGTTTACCACGTTGTTCCGGTTGCCGTCTCTGCGTAACAATGAAACGGCTGCCCGTAAACGCGCCGCCGATCTTATGGAATACGTTGGTTGTGGTGATTACCTGGATACGGAAGCCTCCGCCATGTCCTATGGCGCGCTCAAGCGGCTCGAAATTGCACGGGCACTGGCCGCCGAGCCAAAAGTCATTCTGCTGGATGAGCCGGCGGCGGGCCTGAACGCCACGGAAACCTCGGCACTGGAGGCGTTGATCCGGAAAATTGCAGACCAGGGCATAACCGTGATGTTGGTTGAGCACGATATGAAACTGGTGATGGGGATATCCGACCGGTTGCTGGTGCTGAACTATGGTCGTGTTCTGGCCGAAGGTAACCCCGAAGAAGTCCGTCAGAACCCGGACGTTATCGCCGCCTACCTGGGTGGCTGAGCAAGGAGACATTTCACATGAGCGAGCAACACACTGAAATGGCGCCTGCCCAGCCAAGCAGTGAACAGTCCAGTCAGGAGATGCTGTCTATCCGAGGGCTGGTAACATCTTATGGCCAGATCGAGGTGCTGCATGATGTGGATATCCACATCAATAGTGGTGAGATCGTATCGCTTGTCGGTGCTAATGGTGCCGGCAAATCAACCCTCCTGATGACTATCTCCGGGCTGCAGCCTACTGACCGGGGCGCTGTTTCCTTTGAAGGCAAGGACCTCGCGAAGATCGCATCGGACCAGCGGGTGGCTGCTGGCATCGTGCAGGTGCCTGAGGGCCGCCAGGTTTTCAAGGACCTCAGTGTCCATGACAACCTTCTTCTGGGAGCCTATACCCGTGGAAAGACCCCCGAGGTAACGGATGACCTGGAGCGCATGTACACCAAGTTCCCTATCCTTCGCCAGAAACGCCATAACCTGGCCGGTGAGCTTTCCGGTGGCCAACAACAGATGCTTGCCATGGGGCGGGCACTGATGGCCAAGCCAAGACTGCTGCTTCTGGACGAGCCCAGCATGGGTCTTGCACCGTTGATCATCGAAGAGATTTTCAACATCGTTAAAGAGCTCAAAGACGAGGGCATTACCATTTTCCTGGTCGAACAGAATGCGTCTCAGGCATTGGCACTGGCCGACCGTGGCTATGTATTGGAGACCGGAAAGGTGGTGATCGAGGGAACCGGCCAGGAACTGCTCAGCAACGAGAAAGTGCGTGAGGCGTACCTGGGAATGTAATATTTTCCGGCCGCTGTGAAAGCGGCCACGAAAAAGCCCCGCACGGAGGCGAGGCTTTGGCGGTTCACCCTCAGTGAATCTTTTTGGGGCCGTCAGATGAGATTGTAAAGGAACACCACCGTGATGCCAGCGGGCGTCAGATACCGGAGCACCAGCATAAAGGCCCTGTAGGCTCCACCTTGCAGGCCGATATCCGCTGCCAGCCCTTGCCGCTTCATGGCCCAACCTGCGAACAGAGCAATTGTTAGTCCGCCCAGGGGCATCATCAGATTGGAGACCAGGAAGTCGAGCAGGTCAAACACCGTTTTGCCCTCAAAGAACGCGATGAAGCCCAGCGGATGTAGATCTTCCCATACGTTGAACGACAGCACTGTACCGATTCCGATAAACCAGATCGCCAGCCCGCCACCAAGTGCACTCTTTGCCCGGCTGACTCCTTTGTGTTCTTCCAGCCATTCCACCACCGGCTCCAGCATGGAGATAGCAGACGTAATGGCGGCCACCAGCAGAAGGGCGAAGAAGAGGGTGCCAAAGAGAGCACCGCCGCTCATCTGGCCGAACGCCAATGGCAGGGTCACGAAGATCAGGCCGGGGCCGGTTCCGGGTTCCAGACCGTTGGCAAACACCAGGGGAAAGATGGCAAGTCCTGCAAGCAACGCCACACTGGTATCCAGAACGGCAATGGTCATCGCCGTTCTGGCAATATTGACGTCCTTTGGCAGGTACGAGCCATAGGCCATAAGCACGCCGATCCCGATACTGAGAGTAAAAGCAGCATGCCCCAGAGCGGTAAGAACGCCGGCCGTGCTCAGCTTGCTGAAATCGGGAGAGAACATGAAACTTACTGCCCGGCCGAAGCTGCCACTGTTCATGGCATAGATCACCATGACAACCAACAGCAGGAACAGCAGCGGCATCAGCATGTTTACGGCCTTCTCGAGCCCTGAGCGAATACCGCGGCCAACGATAACCACGACAATGGCCATGAATACCGAGTGCCACAACAACAGCTCCCAGGGATTTGCGAGTAGTCCGCCGAACTGACCACCTATGGTCTCGGCATCTGCACCGGTAAACAGTCCGGAAGCGGCCTTACCAATGTAAACCAGCGCCCATCCACCAATGACGGCATAGAACGACAGCACCAGGAATGAGGCAATAACGCCGTTCCAGCCGATCACTCTCCAGCCCCGGGACGCTCCCTCGGTTTGGGTAAGGGTGCGCATGGTGGCTACGGGGCTTTGGCCACCCCGGCGGCCGATCATGGTTTCAGCGATTAATACCGGTATTCCAATGAGGAAAATGCAGGCCAGGTAGATAAGAACGAACGCGCCGCCGCCGTTCTCTCCGGTAATGTAGGGAAACTTCCAGATGTTTCCGAGGCCAACGGCTGAACCGGCGGCTGCCAGGATGAAGGCCATCCTTGAAGACCAGAGGTTGTTGGCCTGCTGGTGTGATTGGGTACTCTGACTCATTGTGGTCTCCGGGTAGTTGTTTTTGTCGGATGAACGTTGCTGGTCTGATTGAGGGACGGATGGCTTATTGGAGGACGTCGTTAATTGCGTCTGCCACCCTTGGCAGGACTCGATCGTTCAGCCCTGCTACGTTGACGCGGCTGCTGTCGAGCAGATAGATACCATGCTCCGTTCGTAACCGGGCGACCTGTTCCAGGCTGATCCCGAGGAACGAAAACATACCTCTCTGACGGGCAATGAAACGGAAGTCTCCCACCGGGGCTAATGTGTCAGCAAAGGCATGGCGCAGGTGCAGTATGCGCTTGCACATGCCATCCAGTTCGTCCTGCCATTGGGCTCGCAAGCCGTCATCCCCCAGAATGGTTTCCACGATGGCTGCGCCATGGGCCGGTGGCATGGAGTAATGAGAGCGGATGATGCCAAGCAACTGACTCGTTGCCGCCGAGTTGACGGATGCCGTACCAGAGATCAGTGCCAGGGCTCCCGTGCGTTCGCGATATAGACCAAAGTTCTTGGAGCAGGACGCAGCAATCATCATTTCCGGCACGGCAGCTGCCAAATGCCTCACACCTGCCGCATCAGCCTCGAGGCCTTCACCAAGGCCCTGATAGGCCATGTCCACGAGTGGCAGCAGACCCTTGCGCTGAATCAGGCTGGTGACTTCTTTCCATTGCTCCAGGCTCAGATCCGCGCCTGACGGGTTATGGCAGCAGCCATGAAGTAGCACCACATCTCCCGCCTCGGCGGTTTCAAGGGTTTCCTGCATGCTGGTGAAGTCTACCTCCAGCGTTTTCGGATTGAGGTACGAATATTCGCGGATGGTCAGGCCCGCTCCCCCTAGCAGGGGAAGGTGATTGGCCCAGGTTGGAGTGCTCACCCATACGGTGGTATACGTTTCACACAGGCGCAGAAATTCCGCCGCCATGCGAAGGGCACCACAGCCGCCCGGGGTCTGGACAACGGATATCCGGCCATCCCTGATCAGAGGGCTGTTGTCCCCCAGGATCAGCGCTGCCATGGCGTTGTTGAAGCCGGCAGACCCTGCGGGCCCGACATAGCTCTTGGTGGTCTCTCCTTCCAGCAGTCGCCGTTCCGCTTCGTTCACGGCAGCCATGATGGGAGTGTTGCCGGCGTCATCCTTGTAAACACCAATACCCAGGTCCACCTTTTCCGGTCGGGTGTCCTCCCGGAATTGCTGCATCAGTTGCAGGATCGGGTCCTGTGGCAGGGGATTCAGGGCTTCAAACATGATTCGCCTCCGGGTCGGCCTGCTGGGTACGGATGAGGGTAGGGCGGCCAGTGTCGAGCGCCTTGATAAGTTGGGTCTGTTTTTCACGGATGGCTTCTGCCGCCTGCTCCCGTACAGGCCCGTAGCCCCGAACGTCGGCTGGCAGTTCCGCCAGTTGCAGGAAGGTTTCGTAGTTACTGGCGTTGAGCTCCCGGCCAATGCGGGCGACGAGGGTCTGATAGTCCTTCAGCATTGAACGATCCAGCTTCCGGTCTGCCGAATAGCTGAACGGATCCACCACGGTTCCACGCAGGCCGCGGAATTTCGCCAGTAGCCGGAAGGCCCGGAACATCCAGGGGCCAAACCGGCGTTTTTTCGGGCGGCCCTGTGCATCGGTTTCCTTGTTGAGCAGTGGCGGGGCGAGGTGGAAGTGAACCTTGAAATCACCTTCGAAGGTTTCCCTGACCTCTTTCATGAAATCTGTTTCTGCATACAGTCGAGCCACTTCATACTCGTCCTTGTAGGCCATGACGCGATAAAGCTGTTGCGCCACGGCCCGGGTCAGGAGCAGGTTCGTCTGCCCCAAGGCTTCCTCGGCCTTGTGGACGTCGGTAACGCTGGCCCGGTACTGATCGGCCCAGCGCCGGTTCTGGTAGTCGACCAGGTGGCCGTGACGGGTCTCGATCAGCTCATCAAGGGTCGGCTCTGACTTGACGGCCGCAACCTTCGCGCTGCCGGTGTCCAACAGGTCTGTTAACGCGCTCAGATCAACCGCCGCCACGCGGCCCCAGCCGAAGGCTTCCTTGTTGCGATCAATGGCAACACCGTTGAGCTCGATGGCTTTCATCAAGGCGGCTTCAGACAAGGGCAGCAACCCTTTCTGCCAGGCAAAACCAAGCACCATGACGTTGGAAAATACGGTGTCCCCGAACAGCTTGTCGGCGATGCCATTGGCATCAAGCTGATCAAAATGGTCCTCGCCAACGGCATCCCGGAGCAGCCCCAGCCGTTTGTCGGCCTTCATGTCGGCATCGCGGAAGAGCACATAATCGGCGGTGGGCAGTTCCGCTTCGTTGGCAACAATCCGGGTGTGGTTTGGCCTCAGTACACTGAGGGCCTTCTGGGAGGAGGCCACCACCAGATCGCAGGCAATAACCGCATCGGCCTGACCATTGCTGATCCGAACCTGATGCAGCTTGTCGGGGGATGGCGCCAGGCGCACGTAGCTCAGTACCGCGCCTCCCTTCTGGGCAAAACCCATGAAGTCCAGTACCGAGGCGCCCCGGGATTCCAGGTGTGCAGCCATGGTGATCAGTTGGCCCACGGTGACGACGCCCGTACCACCAACACCGCCAACGAGAAGGTCGTAAGAGCCGGTCATTTCCGGCAGGTTTGGCTTTGGGGTTGCTGCCAGCTTGGTGGTTAGCACCAGGCCGGTGTCCATGCCTCGGGACTTGCGCAGTTGCCCACCTTCAATGGTGACAAAGCTGGGGCAAAAGCCATTGACGCATGAGAAGTCCTTGTTGCAGGAGGACTGGTCAATCTTGCGCTTTCGGCCCAGTTCGGTTTTACGTGGCACAACCGACAGGCAGTTGGACTGTACCGAGCAATCGCCACAACCTTCACAAACGTGGTGGTTGATGAACGCCCGCTTTGCCGGGTCCGGGAACTGATTGCGCTTGCGACGCCGGCGCTTTTCGGCGGCACAGGTCTGATCGTAGATCAGCACGGTACAGCCTGGAATATCCCTCAGTTCCCGTTGGACCTCATCCAGTTCGGAGCGGTCGTGGAAAGTGACGTCGTTCGGAAACTGGTTCTCATGCCCTTCGTACTTTTCGGGTTCATCGCTGAGCACCACGACCCGGCGAACGCCTTCGGATGCCACCTGCTGGGCAATCATGGGAACGGTGATCTGGCCATCCACCGGTTGGCCGCCAGTCATGGCGACAGCGTCATTGAACAGGATCTTGTAGGTAATGTTGATTCCGGCTGCTACTGCCTGGCGGATAGCCATGGAGCCCGAATGGAAATAGGTGCCCTCGCCAAGGTTCTGAAACACATGGGGATTGCCGATGTAACGGCTCTTGCCGATCCAGTTGACCCCCTCGCCGCCCATTTGGATCAGCGACTCTGTGTTCCGGCCCATCCACGACGCCATGAAGTGGCAACCAATGCCGGCCAGCGCCTTGCTGCCCTCGGGGACGTGCGTGGACGTATTGTGAGGGCAGCCGGAGCAGAAATAAGGCATCCGCTTTACCCCACCCGGGTCCTGGGCGTTGGACATGGCGCTGATCTCAGCCATGCGTTCGCTGAAGTCGACTGAGAAGAACCGGCCAAGCCTGGCGGCCAGGAAGCCGGCAACCAGTTTCGGGCTCAGCTCACCGACGTAGGGAATCAGCGGGCGCCCCAGTTCATCCTGCTTGCCGGTAATCAGTACCTCGCCAGGGCGATCCGGCTCGGACATGTACTCTTTGATCTGGCTTTCGATGATGCCCCGCTTCTCTTCGATGACCAGGACTTCTTCCTTGTCATGAACGAAGTTGAGAATGCCGCGGCGCTCCAGAGGCCAGACCATGCCGATTTTATAGATATCCAGCCCCAGGCCCCTGGCTTTGTCTTCATCAATCCCGAGGAGATCGAGAGCCTCTAGCAGGTCCAGGTGGCCCTTGCCGGTGGTCACAATGCCGAAACGGGCTTGTTGATTGTTGTATAGGCAGCGGTCAATCGGGTTTGCTCGTGCAAAAGCCTGCACGGCCGCCAGTTTGTGTTCGATCCGGGTTTCCAGTTGCGGGCCAGGCAGGTCCGGCCAACGATAGTGAAGGCCGCTTTCGGGCGCCGTGAAGTCGTCGGGGGTTACAAACTCCGGTTCGGGGGGCAGGTCTACGGAGGCCGCGCTTTCAACCGTCTCGGAGATCGCCTTGAACCCCACCCAGCAGCCACTGTAACGGGACAAAGCGTAGCCCCATAGGCCAAATTCCAGATACTCGGCGATGTTGGCCGGGTTGATGGTGGGCATGAAAAAACTCATGAACGCCACGTCTGATTGGTGGGGCATGGAGGATGACACGCAGCCATGGTCATCACCTGCGACTACCAGAACACCGCCATGGGGAGACGAGCCGTAGGTGGTACCGTGCTTCAGTGCATCGCCTGCGCGATCCACGCCAGGCCCCTTGCCGTACCAAAGGCCGAACACGCCATCTACCTGTCGGTCATCGTCAGTTTCCACCTGCTGGGTGCCGAGCATGATGGTGGCGGCCAGGTCTTCGTTAATAGCCGGGACGAAGTCGATGCGGTTGTCATCGAGCAGGGGTTGGGCCTGCCAGAGCGCCTGATCGTAAGCGCCGAGGGGGGAGCCGCGGTAACCACTGACCAACCCCGCCGTATTCAATCCCTGTTTACGATCCAGAGCTGCCTGCATCAGGGGTATTCGGACTAAAGCCTGCGTTCCAGTCAGGAAAACCCGACCTGCCTCCCGCAAGTAGCGGTCTTCGAGTTTGTACTGGTCAAGCTGTGGGGAATCGGCGGACATGGAGTCCTCCTTATTGTCGATATTATGACCAAAATTCTAGAGGGAAGTTCGCAAAAGGTGCTTGCGAATTAGGTAGTAGTCTGGATAGTTTGCGAAAGAATATTTTGTTTATAACAATGGTTAGAAAGGATGTTTCACAAAAATAAGGTGTTACTAAATGAAACAGGTTGATCTCGATAGGTTGGACCAGAGAATCCTGTCGGTGCTCCAGCAGGACGGTCGTATCAGTAATCAGTTGTTGGCGGAACAGGTGGGGTTGTCGCCGGCCGCGTGCTGGCGGCGGGTTCGGACTCTGGAGGAAAGTGGCGTGATCCTGGGATACAGTGCCAGGCTGGATCCTGAGCGCGTCGGACAGGGGCTTTGCGTGCTGGTAAATCTCTCATTGCAGAGGCACAACCTCGACAGCACGGCAGAGATCGAGCAGCAGGTTAGCAGCTACCCGGAGGTGCTTCAGTGCTTTGCCGTAACGGGGAGTGCCGACTTTGTCCTGCGGGTCGTGGTGCGAGACATGGCCAGTTACGATCGATTCCTGAACAGCAAGATCTTTACCTTGCAGGGCATTGCCCAGGTACATTCAAACTTCGCATTGCGGGAGATCAAGAACACCGAGACCATCCCCGTGGATGGTCTGGTGTGAGGTTACTGAGGTGGAACCCGGTCAGGCGCCTGAAGGGTTGGGAGAAAGCCCGGGAGCCCGAGGTTACTCGGGCTTTTTTGCAACCAGTGTCAGAATATCGTAGCTCGCAACCAATTCGTCGTTCTGGTTGTGAACCTGCACATCCCAGACCACCACACCCTGAGGGTGTCCGTCTGGCGATGTCCGACCCTGATCAATCTTGCGCTTGCAGGTTAGCCGTGCCCTGATCGTATCGCCAGGGGCTACGGGTTCGATAAAACGCAGGGTGTCCAGGCCGTAATTCGCCAGAACCGGGCCCTCTCCCGGAGACACGAACAGGCCAGCCGCAGCGGACAGTACGAAGTAGCCGTGGGCAATGCGCTTGCCGAACTGGGACTCCCGCGCTGCAAGCTCATCGAAGTGCATATAGAAATGGTCGCCGGAGAGGCAGCCGAAGTTGACGATGTCCGCTTCGGTAACGGTACGGCGGTGAGTCAGCAAGGACTCGTTGATCTGGAGATCCTCAAAGTGGCGGCGGAACGGATGAACCTCAGTTTCGATAACATCAGCCCCTCGCACATACTCGCGGGTTACCGCTGCCAGCATACTGGGAGAGCCCTGGATTGCCGTGCGCTGCAGATAGTGGTGTACCGCGCGAATGCCACCCAGTTCTTCACCTCCGCCGGCGCGGCCAGGACCGCCATGCTTGAGCATGGGCAGGGGAGAACCATGGCCCGTAGATTCTTTCGCCGCTTCTGCATCCAGCAGGTGTAGCCGGCCGTGGAAGGCGGCAAGCAGTGGTGCGACTTTGCCGGCAATAGCGGGATCGCGGGTGGTCAAAGTGGTGACCAGGGATCCGCGGCCTTTCGAACACAGGTCGACAGCATCCTCAATGGAGTCGTAAGGAACCACGGTAGCGACCGGGCCGAACGCTTCAATATCATGGGCTCCGCATCCGTTTTCCGGGTTTCGGCACAGCAGCAGGTGAGGCTCAATGAAGGCGCCGTTTTCTGTACCATCGCCGGTGGGCTTGAAGTTGCCCTCGCCGCCGACCACCAATTCACTGGTTTTGAGGAGCTCCTGGATATTGGCTTTTACATCTTCCATCTGGTCAATGGAGGCGAGCGCCCCCATCCGCACGCCTTCCACGGAAGGATCGCCAACGGTGACTTTTGACAGCCGCTCTTTCAGCTTGTCGCAGACAGCGTCGACCTGATCTCTGGGCACCAGAACTCGACGGATCGCGGTACATTTCTGACCGGCTTTGGCGGTCATCTCGCGGCCGACTTCTTTGACAAAAATGTCGAATTCTTCGTGCTCGGGGGTCACGTCCGGCGCGAGGATCGCGCTGTTCAGTGAATCGGCTTCCGCGTTAAACGGAATCGAGCGGTTAATGATGTTCGGGTGGTTTCGAAGCTTGCGTGCAGTGGCGGCGGATCCGGTGAAGGTGACCACGTCCTGTTCTTCGAGGTGCTCGAACAAGTCGCCGGTGCTGCCGATGATCAGTTGCAGGCTTCCCTCAGGCAGGGCACCGGATTCCTGCATCAGGCGAACCGCCAGTTCGGTTACGTAGCAGGTGGACGTCGCCGGCTTTACGATGGAGGGCATGCCCGCCAGGAAGGTGGGCGCGAATTTTTCCAGCATGCCCCACACCGGGAAGTTGTAGGCATCAATGTGAACAGCCACGCCGCCCCGGGGGACCAGGATGTGGGTGCCGGCAAAGTGGTTGTTCTTGCCGAGTGGTGTTACCGGGCCTTCGTGTACCACGTTGCCGGAAGGAAGCTCACGGCGCCCCATGCTGGCGTAGGAAAACAGCGTGCCGAAGCCGCCATCAATATCGATGCCGTTGTCACCCTTGGTTGAACCGGTGTGCATTGAGAGTGCGTAGAGTTCTTTTTTGTGTTCCTGAAGGTATTGAGCCATGGCCTTGAGTGCCAGAGCGCGCTCCTGGAAGTCCATGGCCATCAGGTTCTTGCCGCCAACGGTGCGACCGTATTCCACGGTTTTCTTGAAATCGAGGGTGTCGTCGTGAGTGTGTGCCACGATCTGACCGTTGATAGCGCTAGGCAGGGCCTTGGCGGCGGCGTCACCGACCCACTGGCCGGCAATGAAACTTTTCAGGACTGACATGGGGAACTCCATTCGTTTCTGAACTGCCAAGGCAAGCCCCGTTTGAGCGGAACTTGCCTTGCTCGTGTTTTGCTTGTGGTGCTTCTGGAAATTACATCTCGTCGTAATCCAGAATTACCTTGTCGCTGATCGGGTAGCACTGGCAGGAGAGCACATAGCCGGCTTCCACTTCGTAGTCTTCCAGAGCAAAGTTCTGGTCCATTTCCACTTCGCCTTCTAAAACCTTTGCGCGGCAAGTGGAGCAAACGCCGGCTTTGCAGGAGTAAGGCAGGTCCGCACCTTCTTCGTTACCGGCGTCCAGGATACTTTTGGTGTCACGAACCAGTGGGAACGTCAGAGTACGGCCATCGGCAATAACGGTGACTTCGCTCACCGACTTCGGATCTACCTGGGATGGAGCTCTGTCCTTGCGGGGTTGGGGCGTGCCACCGGCCGGCGTGAACAGCTCGAAGTGAATCCTGCTTTTGTCCATACCGTGGCGGAGCAGCGAATCCCGAACGTCTTCGGTCATTAGCTGAGGGCCGCAGATGAAGGCTGCGGTGAGCTCCTTGGCGTTTATCCAGTGATCAAACAGCGCGTCGCACTTGTCGTGGTCAATTCGCCCGTTGTACAGGTCAATGTCCTGCTCTTCTCGAGTGAAGATGTAAACCAGATTCAGCCGTGCCATGAACTCATTTTTGAGATCCTGGAGCTCATCCCTGAACATGGTGCTACTCGTGGCCTTGTTGCCGTAGAACAGGGTGACCTCGCTTTTGGGCTCGGTTTCCAGAGTCGTTTTGACGATCGACAGTATCGGGGTAATGCCGCTGCCAGCAGCTACCGCCAGGTAGTTGCCTTCCCGCTCGGGATCCAGATCAATGGAGAAATGGCCCTGGGGAGGCATGACTTCCAGTGTTTCTCCGGGTTTCAGCTGCTCATTGGCAAACGTGGAGAAACGGCCGCCCGGAACCTGTTTGACCGCAATGCGAAGTTCCTGGTCGTTAACACTGCGGCAGATTGAATAGGAGCGTCGCACTTCCTCTCCATCCAGCTGCGTTCTGACAATCAGGTGCTGGCCCTGTTTGTAGTTGAACGTGTCTGCCAGATCCTTAGGCAGATCAAAAGCAAGTGATACGGCGTTTCTTGTTTCAGGTCTGACCTCTTTGAGGGTCAGCGAGTAAAATTTATTCATGATCGTATCGGCTCTAGATGCATTTGAAATAGTCGAAGGGCTCAAGGCATTCCGTGCAGCGATAAAGGGCTTTGCAGGCGGTTGATCCAAACTCACTGAGCTGTTCCGTATCCGTGCTGCCACAGTGAGGGCAGGCAATAATGTCCGGCTCTCCCAGCAGACTCAGTTTGCTGGAGCTGCCTTCGGGTGGAGCGATTCCGAACGCCCGGAGCTTTTCTTTGCCTTCGGCTGTGATCCAGTCGGTGGTCCAGGCCGGGGTCAGCACCTGGTTGATTTTCGGGGCCCGGAAGCCTGCGGCACGCATGGCTTCGATGATCAGCTCTTCAATCAACTCGGTAGCCGGGCAGCCGGAGTAGGTTGGCGTGACATCAATGGACAGTTCTTTGCCATCCCACCTCACGGCACGGACAATCCCGAGCTCCACGACGCTTACCGCCGGCACCTCAGGATCCTTGACCTCTTCGAGAAGTGCCCATATGTCATTCTCGGTCAGCAGATCGGGGCGGGCATTTGCCGGTACCCGATCGCTGGCAATCAGAATGTCGACGGCTGACCGGTTGCCTGAGTTACCAGGTTGTGGCATCGGGATAGGCCCTTTGCAGGAACTGCATTTCTGCCAGAATAAAGCCAAGGTGCTCGGTGTGCTCGCCGTGCTTGCCGCCCATGTACATCCAGGCGTCATCGGCACCCGGTGTCAGGGTCGCTTGGGTAAGCACTTCGTTGACCATTTCGCGCCAGTTTTTGGCGAGCTGGTCTGGCTCTGGGCCAATGCCCGCCTTGGCCATGACGTGATCTGTATCGTCCGGGGTAATCAGTTCGCCCGTGAAACGCCAGAGGATATCCACGGCGTCCTGCATACGGCGATGGCTTTCCTCGGTACCATCTCCCAGACGTTTGATCCACTCCGAAGACCGGCGCAGGTGATAGGTGGCTTCTTTCAATGCCTTCGCAGCAACACCGGCAACGCGTTCATCGCTGGATTCGACCAAGCTCTTGAGCGTCAAGTAATGCCATGCGTCAAAGAAGAACTGACGACCCATGGTGACTGCATAATCTTCATTAGGCTGCTCGGTCAGCAGCAGATTACGGTAATTATGGGCATCGCGGCGGAACGCCAGTTTGTCGGCATCGTTACCATCGTCAATCAACTCTGCGGCGTATTCGTACCAGTTGCGGGCCTGACCAACGAGGTCAAGGGCAACGTTCATCAGCGCCAGTTCTTCTTCCAGCGCCGGGGCCTTGCCACACAGCTCACACAATCGCTGGCCCAGGATCATGTCGGAATCTGCCAGGCGCAACAGGTATTCCTGTAATGCTTCTGCTTGTGTCATTGGAACAGCTCCTTACATGTGTCCGACTTCATCGGGCAGCTCGTAAAAAGAAGCGTGCCGGTAAATCTTGTCTTCCGCCGGGTCGAAAAGTACTTCTTTCTCGTCGGATGCGGAGGCTGTGATGGTGTCCGAGGGTACAACCCAGATGCTCACGCCTTCGCTGCGGCGTGTGTAGAGCTCGCGGGCGTTTTCCATAGCCATCTCGTCGTCAGAGGCATGAACGCTGCCCACGTGCTTGTGGTTCAGGCCGTGCTTCGACCGTACAAAAACTTCATAAAGGCGCCATTCAGACATGTGTATTCCTCCGGTATCAAGCGGCTTGTGTGCGCTGTTTTTGTTTTTTGGCATAGGCGACGGCCGCTTCACGAACCCATCTGCCCTCGTCAATTGCTTTTTTGCGTGTGTTGATGCGCTCGCGGTTGCAAGGGCCGTTGCCCTTGAGAACGTCGTAGAATTCCTGCCAGTTGATCTCGCCAAAATCGTAATGGCCGGTCTCTTCGTTCCACTTCAGGTCCGGATCCGGCGCGGTGCACCCGAGGAACTCGAGCTGGGGAACGGTCTGGTCAATGAACATCTGGCGGAGTTCGTCGTTGCCCTTGCGCTTGATCTTCCAGGCCAGGGATTGCTGTGAGTTCGGGGACTCATCGTCGTGCGGGCCGAACATCATCAGAGACGGCCACCACAGGCGGTTAATCGCGTCCTGCACCATGGCCTTCTGTTCGTCTGTACCTTCACGCATCAGGTCCAACAGAATCTGATAGCCCTGGCGCTGGTGGAAGCTCTCTTCTTTACAGATGCGGACCATGGCGCGCGAGTAGGGGCCGTAGGATGTGCGCTGAAGCACCACCTGATTGACGATGGCAGCGCCATCAACCAGCCAGCCAACGGCACCCATGTCAGCCCAGTTCAGGGTTGGGTAGTTAAAGATGCTGGAGTATTTGGCCTTCCCCTGGTGCAGCTTTTCGATCTCTTCATCTCGATCAGCACCGAGGGTTTCCATAGCGCTGTATAGGTACAGCCCATGCCCTGCCTCGTCCTGGATCTTGGCCATCAGTTGGAGCTTGCGTTTAAGGGTGGGCGCGCGGGTAACCCAGTTGCCTTCCGGGAGCATGCCAACGACTTCAGAGTGGGCGTGCTGGGAGATCTGGCGAACCAGGGTTTTGCGATAGCCTTCAGGCATCCAGTTCTTGGCTTCGATCTTGATTTCAGCGTCGACCTTTTCCTGAAATTCGCGCTCCTGGGGCGACATCTCTTCTTTCGTTTTAAGGCGTTTGCTGCCAGTTTCAACGAGCTGGGCGTACATATCTTACCTCCGAATCGGGCTTGTCGTTCTGCTGCTTCCGGGCGTATGAGGCCCGTCGGTCGTTTCAGAGCGTTACCCTTATAGTATATGACACTGAATAAAAATCAAGAATCATCTTTGTGTGTCATGTTTTGTTTTTGGATAAGCGTCATTTAATCTAATAGACTGTTATAAATGTAAAAATTTAAAACTAAGGTGATTTTTAAAATCACCAGAAATAATAAGAATAGAAAATATAAGAAATCAGTTAGCCGTGAAGAGCGTGATCGGGCCACGACCCGATCACGCTCTGGTGCCAAAGGAACTTACGGATTGCGACGGTCGAAAACCCGTTTGGCCTTGCCTTCGGAGCGCGCAATGCTGTTTGCCTCAACCACGTGGATGCGGGTGCTGATACCGATGTACGACTTGATGTGATGGGCCAGCTCTTTGGCTGCCGCTGCGCGAATTTCTGAACTGTCAGAAGTGCCTGGTTTCAATTCCGTACGTACGTCGACGCAATCCAGGTTGCCCTCTTTGTAGACCTCGATTTCATAGTGTGGTGCTAGTGCGCTGCACTTCAGAACCTGCTCTTCGATCTGGCTCGGGAACACGTTTACGCCACGGATGATCAGCATGTCATCGCTGCGGCCGGTGATCTTGTCGATACGGCGCATTGGGCGTGCAGTCCCTGGCAGCAGGCGGGTCAGATCACGGGTGCGGTAACGCATGATTGGTAGCGCCACCTTGGTCAAGGACGTAAACACAAGTTCGCCATACTCACCGTCAGGCAGAACGTCTCCGGTCGCCGGGTCGATGATTTCGGGATAGAAGTGGTCCTCCCAGATGGTGGGGCCATCTTTGGTTTCCAGGCACTCCATCCCCACACCCGGACCCATCACTTCGGACAAACCGTAAATATCCAGCGCCTGAATGCCCAGGCGTTCCTCAATTTCGGTACGCATGGCGTTTGTCCAGGGCTCTGCGCCGAAAATGCCCAGGCGCAAACGTAGCTTGTGAGGGTCAATGCCTTGCCGCTCCATTTCGTCGGCGATGTTGAGTATGTAGGACGGCGTCACCATGATGATGTCAGGCTGGAAATCGGTGATCAGCTGAACCTGTTTCTCCGTCTGCCCTCCAGACATGGGGATGACGGTACAGCCCAGGCGTTCGGCACCGTAATGGGCTCCCAGACCACCCGTGAACAGGCCGTAACCGTAGGCAACGTGTACTTTGTCGCCGCGGGAGCCACCACCGGCTCGAATGCAGCGGGCAACAATATCGGCCCAGGTGTCGATATCGCTCTGGGTGTAGCCGACCACTGTGGGCTTACCCGTTGTGCCGCTCGAGGCATGAACGCGAACGACTTCATCCATTGGGGTGGCGAACATGCCAAATGGGTAATTGTCCCGAAGATCTGACTTGTTGGTGAACGGAATTTTCGCCAGATCGTCCAACGATTTGATGTCCATTGGTTTGAGGCCGATCTCATCAAATGCTTTGCGATAGAAGGGGACATTGGTGTAGGCATGAGCCACGCTCCAGCGCAGGCGCTGGAGTTGTTCGTGGCGAAGCTCGTCAATGCTGGCGGTCTCCATTCGGTCTAGGTTGCCGAGTTTTTGTGATGGTAGGTTCATAGGTTCGTCCTGCGCTTATTGTGCTTAACGTTTGTACTTAGCGGGCGCTGCACCTGATCGTTCAGGCAACGTTCTCCACCCTCTCAATGATCAAAGCGATGCCCTGCCCAACGCCGATGCACATGGTGCAAAGGGCATAACGGGCCTTCAGCCCCTGCTTGTGGCGGCGTTCGAGTTCGTTCACGGCGGTCGTGACCAGGCGCGCGCCACTCATTCCAAGGGGGTGTCCCAGGGCGATGGCCCCGCCATTCGGGTTAACGTGTTCAGCGTCGTCGGGCAAACCGAGATCGCGAGTGACGGCAAGTGCCTGAGCGGCAAAGGCCTCGTTCAATTCGATGACGTCCATGTCCGCCAGCTCCAGTCCGGCCGTCTTCAGTACCTTTCGGGTAGCCGGAGCGGGGCCGAAGCCCATAATGCGTGGCTCAACCCCCACTGTTGCCATGGCAACGACGCGGGCCCGTGGTTTCAGGGTGTACTGCTTTATGGCATCGGCATTGGCGAGTAAGAGTGCGCACGCACCATCGTTGACGCCAGAGGCGTTGCCTGCTGTCACGGAGCCGTTTTCACGGAAGGGGGTCGGCAGTGATGCCAGCTTCTCTACGCTGGTTTCCCGGGGGTGTTCATCGGTGTCAACCACCAGCGGGTCCTGCTTGCGGCGTGGAACGCTGACCGGCGTGATCTCGCTTGCGAGTCGGCCGGCGGACTGGGCTTCAGCTGTCCGCTGTTGGCTTCGCGCGGCGAACGCATCCTGATCTTCCCGGGAAATACCAAACTGCTCTGCGACGTTCTCGGCGGTTTCAGGCATGGAGTCGATACCGTACTGTTTTTTCAGTACTGGATTGACGAAGCGCCAGCCAATCGTGGTATCGAAAATCTCTGCTTTCCGACTGAACGGGCTTTCAGATTTGCCCATAACAAACGGTGCGCGGGACATGGATTCGACGCCGCCTGCCAGCATCAGACTGGCTTCGCCAGTGCGGATTGCCCGTGCTGCGCTTCCGATTGCGTCCATGCCTGACCCGCAGAGGCGATTAATTGTGCTGCCGGGAACGTCGATGGGAATGCCGGCTAACAGCAGTGACATCCGGGCAACGTCGCGGTTGTCTTCCCCAGCCTGGTTAGCGCAGCCATAAAGAACGTCATCAATCTTCGACCAGTCCACGCTCGGGTTCCGTTCCATCATGGCTTTCATCGGGATGGCCCCGAGGTCGTCGGCCCGAACGGAGGCCAGGGCGCCACCGTAACGGCCGATAGGGGTGCGTATGGCGTCAACAATGTAGGCGTCTTGTAAGAGATTGCTAGTGGTCATGACTGTGGCTCCGAATTAATGACAGTGCCGCGGACCTGGTAGGACTTTCCGCGGAAGAGGGCAACGGTGCGGCCATCCTGATTGGTTAAAGTAATGTCGTAGACGCCGGTTCGCCCACCACGAGATTGCTCCTCAGCGGTGGCGGTCAGTACGTCGCCAGCCTTGGCGCCATACATATAGTCGATGCTGCATCCGGAGGCGACGGTTGCTTTGTCGTAGGTATTGCAGCTAAAGGCGAAGGCCGAGTCGGCGAGGGTAAACAGGTAGCCCCCATGGCAGGAGCCATGCCCCTGAATCATGTCTTCGGTGACGGCCATGCTCAGTACCGCCCGGCCCGGAGCGATAGACTCGATTTTCATGCCAAGTTTCTGGCTCGCCCGGTCACGGGCAAACATGGCTTTGGCGCAATTTTCGGCCAGTTCTTGTGGGGTGTTTTCGCTCATTTGTAGAATCCCTTTCCGGCGTGATGGTTTTTCCGGAGTAGCAGTGCTGGCCGGTAGCGGTCCTCGCCATAGCTGTTCTGAATGTTGGTAAGAACCTGGAGCACCCGGCCATTGCCCAGTCGATCGCTCCAGCTCAGCGGACCTTCCGGGTAGTTCAGACCTGCTTTCATGGCCAGGTCAATGTCCTCTTTCGTTGCAACGCCATGCAGCTCAGCATCGGCTGCCTCGTTTGCCAGCGTGGCCACCGTGCGCATGATCACCATGCCAGGGCGGTCTTTCACCGCGCTTACGGCGATATTCGTTTTCTGAAGCAGGGCCACGGCATCGTGGCGTGACTGTTCTGAGGCCTGATCAGCGAAACAAATGGCTAGCCTTGCTGCCTTTTCGAAGTCGAATGCCAGGTCAAATAACGCAAGATCGGGTGTGCCTTCGACCTGGGCGCGCTCGGTTGCCATCCGGCCGTCGGTGAGTGCCAACACGGCATCTCCGAATCGAAGCTGCCCCGGGCCATCACGCTCGACGATGTCGAGGCCAGCGTCGCGGAAGCGGTTAATCAGTGTGGAAGCCGGCCCCAGATCGCCTTCAACGATCAGTGTTGTGTCGTCACTCTGTCGGGCAGGTTCGGTGTCTGGTTCCGGGCGTTTGCTTCCTTCGGTATAGCTGTAGAAGCCATGCCCGCTCTTGCGGCCCAGGCGGCCGGCCTCCACCAGTTCCTTCTGGATCAGGGACGGGAGAAAACGGGCGTCCTGGTAGTAGGCGTTGAAGACCGAATTGGTTACCGCGTAGTTGACGTCATGGCCGATGAGGTCGGTTAACTCAAACGGGCCCATCCGGAAGTTTCCTGCCTCCCGGATAATGGCGTCCAGAGTTGCCGGGTCGGCAGCGCCTTCCTGGAGCAATCGAAGGCTTTCGGCATAAAACGGTCGTGCTACGCGGTTAACAATGAATCCGGGTGTCGAGGTGGCGAATACGGGTTTCTTGCCCCAGTTGGTCGCGGTAGCGTGGACAATCTCCGCTACTGAATGATCCGTAGCCAGGCCTTTGACGACTTCCACCAGCGCCATCAAAGGGGCCGGGTTAAAGAAGTGCATACCGACCAGTCGCTCGGGATGGCGCAGTTTGGCGCCAAGTGCCGTCACTGAGATCGACGAGGTGTTGGTGGCGAGAATGGTGTCCTTGCCGCACAGTTCTTCGAGGTCTGCCAGCAGCGAGTGCTTGATCTCGAGATCTTCAATAATAGCCTCAATGACCATTCTGCTGTCGGCGACTTCCGAAAGGGCACTGACGGGATGAATGCGACCGACAATGGCATCGACGGCTTGTTGTTCCATCTTGCCTTTGTCCACCCGACGCTGAAGTTGTTTTGCGACGCCATCCCGGCCTGCGCTGGCGGCGCCATCGCGTTGGTCGTGAAGATAGACCTTGTGACCTGCCTGGGCGGCCACCTGGGCGATGCCGGAACCCATGGCGCCGGCGCCGATGACGGCAATCGTGGTCTGGGTATCAAGTGCCTGCATGGATTACTTCCCCTTGAAGGCCGGCGTGCGTTTTTCCATAAAAGCGGCAACACCTTCACGGTAATCCTCGGAACCGCCCGCCATGCGCTGGAGGTCCCGCTCGAGATTGAGCTGCTCTTCAAAGGTGTTGCTGGAGCTGGCGTGCAAGGCCCGTTTGATGAGGGCAAGGCCTTTGGTGGGCTGAGTGGCAAAGTGCCGCGCCAGTTTCATGGTCTCTTCCATCAGCGTTTCGTTATCAACGCAGCGCCAGATCATGCCCCAGTTTTCTGCCTGCTCAGCACTGATTTTGTCGCCAAGCAAAGCCATGCCTTTGGCGCGAGCCATCCCGGCAACCCGAGGCAGGGTCCAGGTACCACCGGAATCGGGCACCAGTCCCAGTTTGCAGAAGGCTTGGACAAAGCTCGCTGAACGCGCGGCCAGGGTGATGTCGCAGGCCAGCGCAATGTTGGCGCCAGCGCCGGCGGCAACACCGTTCACGGCACAGAGGACCGGCATCGGCAGGTCTCTCAGGCTTCGCATCATGGGGTTGTAGTACTTTTCCAGGGATTCGCCCAGGTCAGGGGCGTCCTGGTCTGGCGCAACACTACGGTCAGAAAGGTCCTGGCCGGCGCAGAAGCCCCGGCCGGCGCCGGTAATAACCAGGACACGCACAGAGCTGTCTTTGCGGACCTGGCTGATGGCATCTCGCATCCGCTCGTGCATATCAACATTGAAGCTGTTCAGGTTGTCTGGACGGTTAAGGGTAAGCTGGGCCACACCCTGATCGATTTCCAGAAGAATGCTCGGCTGAGTCATGGCGGTGTCCTATAGGTGGAGTGATGGGTGGTTATCAATACCGATTATTTGCCCTTGAAACGGGGCGCGCGTTTCTCTCGAAACGCATCGAGGCCTTCCTGTCGGTCTTCTGTGCCAGCGAGTAAGGCGAAGGCGTGTCGTTCAAACCGAAGGCCGTCACTAAGGCTTATGTCGTTGGCTTTGCGTACCGATTCCTTGGTCAGGCGAATGGCAATGGGCGCCTTCCGGGCAATGGTTTTGCCAATCTCGATGGCCCTTTCAACGGTCAGTTCAGGTTGGCAAATCTCGCTGATAAGGCCTGCCTGAAGAGCCCGCGTGGCGTCTATTTGCTCACCGGTGAGCGTCATGTGCATGGCAAGGGCTTCGCCAACCTTCCGCGTCAGTCGCTGGGTGCCACCGGAGCCGGGCATGATTCCCAGGTTAATCTCCGGCTGACCGAAGCGAGCGTTCTCGCCGGCAATCAGAATGTCGGCGTGCATTGCCAATTCACAGCCACCGCCGAGTGCAAAGCCGTTAACAGCGGCAATAATAGGTTTGGTGAAGCGAGCTATTCGCTCCCAGTGAGCGACTCGAGGGTCCTCAAGTATGCCCACCAGGTCACGGGCGGCCATTTCATTGATGTCAGCACCGGCTGCAAATGCTTTTTGGTTCCCGGTGATGACTACAGCGTGGACCTCAGGGTCGGCTTCAGCGTTATCCAGGGCTTTGCATAGGTTGTTGAGCAGTTCTGTATTCAGGGCATTTCGAACATCAGGGCGGTTGAGAGTAAAGATCTGGACGCCTTGTTCGGGCCCGTCAACGAGCAGGTTGTGTGGCATAAATAATCCGATGTGGCTTTGTTTTTGTCTGGACGAAACGAGCAGGCCAGTATCCCGATAACGTGACGCTCCGCTGGTGCGGTGACCAGTTTCTAAATCAGTATATCTATTAATTGATACCGGTCAAGATTTTGTAAATGGCAATCTTGTATCATATTAAGCGATGAGGTCTGTTGTTAAATAAAGTGTTGATAATAAAGATAAAAGTGATTCTTTAATGCTTTGTTTTGTGAGGTTAGGAGGGTGTTTTGCCGAATTTTTGTCTATATTTCTTCGGTATAATGTCGGAAAATGGTTTATGAATTTAAGAAAGTGAATCAGAATTTTGGCCAACTTTGAGAGTCGGAGAAAGGAGAGATGCATGCCGAGTTACAGTATTGAAGGCGTTCAACCTGTCGTTCATCCATCTGCTTACGTACATCCAACCGCGATCTTGATCGGAGATGTGTGGGTCGGGCCCGATTGCTATGTGGGGCCGGCCGCTTCGCTGCGAGGTGATTTTGGCCGGGTTGTGCTCAAGGAGGGTTCGAATATCCAGGACAATTGCGTCATGCATGCATTCCCTGGCATGGATACCGTGATTGAGAAAAGTGGCCATGTGGGACACGGCGCGATACTCCACGGTTGTACTGTTGGGGAGGACGCAATGGTGGGGATGAATGCCGTGGTCATGGATGAAGCAGTGATTGCTCCCCGCTCCATTGTTGGCGCCTGTGCTTTGGTTAAGGCGGGTTTTCAGTGTGAGCCGGCCTCTTTGGTTGTTGGGGCGCCAGCAAGGGTCATTCGGACGTTAAGTGACGGTGAGGTGGCGTGGAAAGCCAAGGGCACGGAGGAATACAGACGGCTTACGATGCGATGTCATGCAAGCCTCCAGGAGTGTCGGCCATTGGCAGACGCGGACAGTGATCGACCCAGGGTTGATGCTGGCGATTTCCAACCCAAGCATCAATCTTGATGTCGTTACTTAAGCCGCCATTTCAGACTTGCACGCATCAATAATAATGCGTGCAAAATCGTCAGGAGAGTCTTCTTGCAGGAAATGCCCTCCGCGTAAGGTGATGTGCGGTTGGCCATGGGCCCCGGGGATGCGGCGTTGCATGTATCGGTCTCCACCCCGGGTAATGGGGTCGCCGTTGCTAAAGCAGGTAATGAAGGGTTTTTTCCAGGTTTCCAGAATGCGCCAGGCCGCCTTGTTGGCATCGCTTGAGGGGTCTTCGGCGGAAACGGGGACCAGTTTCGGGAATGCGCGGGCACCTGCCTTGAATTCTGCAGATGGGAAAGGTGCTTCATAGGCTGCGATTTCGGCCTTGCTCAAGGCCCTTTCCGTTCCGAGCTGAACAATCCGTCCGACAGGAAACCACGGGCTGTGGGTGGCAAAGGTTTTCCACAGCGTGAATACGGCGGGCGCCGGGGTATCCCCGGTCGGCAGCATGCCGTTGCCAACAATGATCCGGCGGAAGAGTTGAGGGTGTTCGGCCGCCAGTCGCAGGCCCAGGAGTGAACCCCAGTTCTGGCAGACCAGAGTGATGTTCTTCAGGCCCTGGGCCTTAAGCCACTCGGACAGCCACGCCATGTGGCGTTCGTAACTGTAGTCGCTTACATCGGCTGGCTTATCGGATTTACCGAACCCGATCAGGTCGGGAGCCAGTACCCGATGCCCCGCTTCTGCCACCAGTGGGATCATGTGACGATAAAGGTACGACCACGATGGCTCGCCGTGCAGCATCAGCACGGGCGATGCGTCCCTCGGGCCTTCGTCTACATAGTGCATTCTCAGGCCTGGCTCTACGTCCAGATAATGAGGGGAAAAAGGGTAATCCGGAAGACCTGCGAAGCGGGCTTCATCGGTTCTCAGAATACGCATGCCATCGACTGTCCTGACTGAGTGGTTGCGTGGCTGGTGTTACCGCAGCCTTCAGGAATCAGGATAAATCAGATGGGAATTTTGTGTGTTTGGTTTACGTAACAGTGCGTTGACTGTTTGAATCAGGATGCTTTGCTGAAGAGTTCGTCTGGGTCGTCAAGCCGCGCCAACGCTGCGTCGCAGCAATTCAGAGCACCACAGTCGTCTGCCGAGCATAAGGCAAGTGTCTGACAGTGGTCGTTATGGGGCCGCATTTCTTCGTTGCGGAAAATTCGGCTACGGGACAGGGTGGAGCGACAATGCCCGCACAGTAAAGTGGGTACGGCACTGCTCTCTGAAGCGATGGCGTTGTAATGTTCTGTTTGTTGCATAAATAAACCTCCATTAGCTCCAACGTAAGGGCGAACTGTGACAATTCAAAGTCAGTTCAACGAGAAATAGGACAAGAACTACGAAAGAATGCCCGAAAGGGCTCATTTGTCAGGACGACTTCATTATCAGGACGGTTTCAATGATCCGGGTCGGCAACCGGGCGACGGTTCGAGCGTTTGTCCTCCCAGTCCAGGGATTTCGGGTCGTACCAGCCGATTCTGTCGAGGACCTTTTCCCGTGTGGCAGGCGACAGCGTTGGCCACAGCTCCTGAAAGTCTTCCAGTCCCTGCTCCCGTTGGCGTGCCTGTTTACTCTGCAAACGCCGCAGGATCTGCGGCAACTGCAGGGCTTCGCCCAACTGGCCCGGTATCAGTACTTCCTGGCCCATCACTTTGCGGCGGTGCGTTCTGGCTGCCAGCACACGATTGAGAGCAGCGACCGCATCCAGCGCCGTTTCAACATCAAACTCTTCGTTATCCAACGTCGCGACCTGTTTAACGAATGACCAATAACCGTCCACTATAACCTGAAAGTCGCTAGACTGGCCACGATGGCGTGGTAGTCTAGGCCCATTCAGATCCGCAGCCCACCTACTGTGAGACGACGACACCCAGGTTCAGGGAATTTCACTATGTACGGAAAACTCGAGACACGGACCTTTCTGGCCATGCTGGTTGGGGTTTCCCTGGCGTTCATTCTGCTGATGAAGCCTTTTTTTGGCCCTATTTTCTGGGCCGTGGCCATTGCGCTGATCTTTCATCCGGTTCGAGAGTACCTGGCCCGGCGGTTGGGCGACCGTCCCAATACCATTGCCCTGCTAACGCTACTGATCTGCATGGTGATCGTGGTCATACCGGTGCTGGCGTTGGTGACGTCGCTGGTGGCAGAGGGGTTGTCCCTCTATCAGCGAATCCAGGAAGGGCAACTACGCCCCGGCGACTACATCGACAGGGTTATCCAGTCGTTTCCGGCCATTGAGTCGTTTTTCGCCCAGTTTGGTTTGGACTTCGCAGAGGTGAGGGATCGCGTGGTCAGCGGCTTCGTGGGGGGCAGTCAGTTTCTGGCGAAACAGGCGCTCGGTTTTGGGCAGAATACCTTTCAGTTCTTTCTGGGGCTGGCGCTGATGATCTACCTGGCGTTTTTCCTTCTCCGTGATGGCAGCAAACTGGTGGATCTGTTGATTCGTGCGCTGCCGCTGGGAGACGAGCGTGAGCGTCTGTTGTTTGCCAAGTTCGCAGAGGTCACGCGGGCCACGGTCAAGGGCAACTTGTTGATCGCGGTTATCCAGGGCGCGCTTGGGGGCGGTATTTTCTGGCTTCTGGGTATTCAGGGTGCGCTGCTCTGGGGGGTGGTGATGGCGATTGTGTCCCTGCTTCCCGCCGTTGGCGCGGCGTTGGTCTGGGTTCCTGCGGCTCTCTACCTGGCCGCGACAGGGGAGATGGTGTCGGCAATTGTGCTAACGGCGTTCGGGGTGGTCGTGATCGGGCTCGCGGACAATCTGCTCCGGCCTGTTTTCGTTGGCCGGGATACCAAACTGCCAGACTACATCGTTTTGCTCTCCACCTTGGGTGGGATAGTGATGTTCGGCATTAATGGATTTGTGATGGGCCCATTGGTCGCGGCTCTGTTCATGGCGTTCTGGGGTATTTTCATACGCGAGTTTGGGGAATCGAATGAAGCCCCGTCAGTAAATGTGTCTGCCCCCGCTACAGAATCACAACAATCGGATCGGTCCGGCAGTGCTTAAAATATGTTAGTCTTTCGTCGTAATGTCCATCCTGTAGGGACTGGCAACACAATAAAAAGCGACAGGTAACTGGAGTAGATCATGGCTAGGCAGATATTCACTCACACCCGTATATTGGCTGCTATCCTCGCGGGGGCAATGGCCCTGGCGGCGGCGCCCGTTGCGTCAGCAAACGATACCGTGGCGCTTAAGAATGCCCTTTATGCGGCGGGTTATGACATCAACAATGTCAGTCCGCAAATGGATGACACCACTCGCTCGGCGTTGACCGCGTTTCAAAAGGATCAAGGGTTGAACGCCTCTGGTGTGCTTGATGACGCCACCAAGAAAGCGCTGGGTATGGTTCACGTTCAGGTCGCGGCTGCTGGGTCGTCCGGCAACGCCGGAGCGTCACAGGATGCAGGCACTTCCAGTGCGGCCGCGGAGCCGGAAGCTGACGAGTCGGCAGAGCAGGCGCAAGAAGATGATATAGAGGAAGATGACGACGGTGGCTGGTCCTTCTTCTAGGCCCTGATAACCGTTTTTCCTGCCTGAATTCGGGCCCGGGGTAGTCGCTACCCCGGGCCCGCGTGCGTTTAGCCTAATTTTTCCAGGTTTCTGACTGCGCCCTTGTCGGCGCTGGTTGCCAGCAACGCATAAGCCTTCAGCGCTGCCGAGACTTTGCGCGGCCGCGACAATTCGGGCTTCCAGCCTTTCTCATCCCGCTCCTCACGTCGACGATCGAGTTCGTTCTGGTCTATCTCCACGTTGATGGACCGGTTGGGAATGTCGATACGGATCAGGTCACCGTTCTCGATCAACCCAATGGCGCCACCTGCAGCCGCTTCAGGGGAGGCATGGCCAATGGAAAGGCCTGAGGTGCCGCCGGAGAATCGGCCGTCAGTCAGCAGGGCGCACTCTTTACCCAGCCCCTTGGACTTCAGGTAACTGGTGGGATAGAGCATTTCCTGCATACCGGGGCCGCCCTGAGGGCCTTCGTAGCGGATAATGACCACCTCTCCAGGCTGGACCTCGTCGTTGAGGATGCCTTCGACCGCGGTATCCTGGCTTTCGAATACTCGTGCCTTGCCTTCGAAGACGTAGATGCTTTCGTCCACGCCGGCTGTCTTGACCACGCAGCCGTCCAGGGCAATATTGCCGAAGAGAACCGCCAGGCCGCCTTCAGATGAGTAGGCATTTTCAACGGAACGAATACAGCCTGCCTCGCGGTCGCCATCAAGGGAGGGCCAGCGGGTGCTTTGGCTGAAGGCGGTCTGAGTGGGAATGCCGGCAGGACCGGCCTTGTAGAATTCGACCACTTCAGGGGTGGGCTCCTGCATGATGTCCCAGGTTTTCAGGGCCTCGCGCATGGTTCTGCTGTGTACGGTTGGCAGGTCGGTGTTGATCAGTCCGCCCCGTTCCAGTTCGCCAAGGATGCCCATGATGCCGCCAGCGCGATGAACGTCCTCCATATGATACTTGGGGGAATTCGGCGCCACCTTGCAAAGTTGGGGTACCCGGCGGGACAACTGGTCAATTTCGTTGAGG
The DNA here is from genome assembly GCF_054968585.1 of Marinobacter sp. G5_S1_61_S3. Classification (NCBI taxonomy): domain Bacteria; kingdom Pseudomonadati; phylum Pseudomonadota; class Gammaproteobacteria; order Pseudomonadales; family Marinobacteraceae; genus Marinobacter; species Marinobacter sp. G5_S1_61_S3. Next base: position 71,863 of record NZ_JBQKUK010000014.1, read on the forward strand.
GTGAACGGCACGCCGCCCTCCTGGGCCGCAGCCAGCAAATGCAGGATGGTGTTGGTGGAGCCGCCCATGGCGATGTCCATCACCATGGCGTTCTCGAACGCTTCCATGGAGGCAATGCTCAGAGGCAACACACTGGCGTCGTCATCCTCGTAATAGCGGCGGGCATTCTCCACAATCTGTCTTCCGGCTTTCAGGAACAGGGCTTCGCGGTCCGAGTGGGTAGCGAGCATTGAGCCGTTCCCGGGCAAAGCCAGGCCAATGGCTTCGGTGAGGCAGTTCATGGAGTTGGCTGTAAACATGCCGGAACAAGAGCCGCAGGTGGGGCAGGCGCTGCGTTCGTACTCTGCGACGGTTTCGTCATCCGCATTCGGGTCGGCAGCGATGACCATGGCATCCACCAGGTCGAGTTTGTGCTCCGAGAGTTTGGTCTTGCCGGCTTCCATGGGGCCACCGGAGACGAAAATGGCGGGAATGTTCAGGCGCATGGCGGCCATCAGCATGCCCGGGGTGATCTTGTCGCAGTTGGAGATGCAGACCAGGGCATCAGCGCAGTGGGCGTTGACCATGTATTCCACGGAGTCAGCGATGATCTCGCGGGAAGGTAGGGAGTACAGCATCCCGTCATGCCCCATCGCAATGCCGTCGTCCACGGCAATGGTGTTGAATTCCTTGGCAACGCCGCCGGCTTGCTCGATTTCCCGGCAGACCAACTGCCCCAGATCCTTGAGGTGTACATGGCCGGGAACGAACTGAGTAAAGGAATTGGCAACGGCGATGATGGGTTTGCCAAAGTCTTCATTCTTCATGCCGGTGGCGCGCCAAAGAGCACGTGCGCCAGCCATATTGCGGCCTGCGGTAGATGTCCGCGAACGATACTGGGGCATGGTTGTCTGGTCTCTCTTCTTTAACTGGGTCGGAAAATGGAACGCAAGAGGATACCAGATTACCCCTTGATCGCATGGTTGTTTTGGGATTCCGCGCTTACAATGTGTAACAGAACGAACGAATAACTGATCGAGGAGTAGTCCTATGGCTGGCCAGGAAAGCCTGCCTCTGCGTCGTCTCAAGCAGTTTCAACCCTTGAACCGGTTGACGGATGACCAGTTGGTTTTGCTCGCAAGTCGGGCGGAAAGAAGAACCCACGGCCCGGGCCAGCGAGTGGTAGAGCGCGGCGTGCGGGATGGCCTGGACATATTCCTGATCCACGGCAGTGTAGAGTTGGAGTCGATTGACGGTCGCAAGTCCACCATCGAGGCCGATACCGACAAGGCCATTAACCCCATTGCCCGGCTGCAACCCCGGATGTACAACGTGACCGCCATCAAGGCGAGCGAGTTCCTGGTTATTCAGCAGGACATCCTCAACCAGCTATTGCGGGCCGCACCCGTGCCCCAGGTGGAAATGGATTCCGGTGACGGGGCTGGCGACGAGGGTAGCGAAGAACACCATCTGCTGATGGAGTTTTATGCCGAGCTGCGCTCCAATCAACTGACCCTGCCAAGCGTGCCGGATGTGGCCTGGAAAGTGCGCAGGACCGTAGACCGGGAAGATTCCTCGGCGGATCAGGTTGCCAGTGCAATCTCGGCGGACCCGTCGATGGCTGCGAAACTGGTTCGAGCCTGCAACAGTCCCCTGTACCGTGGATTCAGTGATGTTCGCAACGTTCGCGAGGCGGTTATCCGGTTGGGCATGCGTACCACGCGCCAATTGGTTACGGTGTTTTCGATGCGCGAGGTGTTCAAAACCAAACAGGCATCGCTGCAAAAGGAAATGGACAAACTCTGGCGCCATTCCCGTGAGATGGCCGCCCTGTGTTGGGTGCTTGCGGATAGTGCTACCTCCATCAACCCGGAAGAGGCGTTGCTCGCAGGGCTGTTGCACGATATCGGAGTCGTGCCGGTGCTGGTGCAGGCGGAGCATCACGTCAATCTGTTTGCCGATCAGGCCAATCTTGAGCATGCCATTGGCGAGCTCAGGGCCGATGTGGGAACCGCAATCCTGGAAAGCTGGTCGTTCCCTAATGGCTTTCTGGAGGCGACAAGGCATGCGGAGGACTGGGGGTATGAGTGCCGGGAATCCTCACCCCAGCTGGTGGACATCGTGATTGTCGCCCAGTTGCATGCGATGATTGGGTCCAGTCAGAACGGGTCTCTGCCACCGTTTGACGAGGTGCCTGCCTATCGCCGTCTTGGTGAGCTTGAGCTGAACGCGTCCCGAAGCCTGCAGCTACTGACGGAAGCCCGTGCAAGGGTGGACGAAGTCCATCGCCTGCTTTCAATTCATTGAGGATATGACAGGGGCGTCATTCCTCCGGAGCTAGTTTACTGGTGACAATACCAACAATGAATGTACCTCTTTTCCCGCTGAACTCTGTAGTGCTGCCCGGTGGACGGATTCCCCTGCAGCTGTTCGAGCCCAGATACATCGATATGCTCACCCGTTGCCTCAAGGAGGATCGGGGATTTGTAGTCGTGCTGCTTCGGGAAGGTCTGGAAACGGGCAAGTCGGTGGCTTTCTACGATATCGGCACCTATGTTCGCATTATTGATTTCCAGCAGATGGATAACGGTTTGCTGGGTATTACCGTTGAAGGCAAGGATAAGGTAACGGTGGTACGTTCCTGGCAGCAGCCGGACGGACTGAATGTCGGGGATGTGGAATGCCTGCTGGCGGAGGAGCAAACGCCTGTTCCTGAGCGTTTCGCGGAACTCCCCTCGGTGTTGAAAGCGTTGTTTCGCCATCCTGTCGTCCGGGAACTGGATATGGACGTAGACTACGACGACGCCAGGGATGTGGGGTGGCGGTTGACCGAATTACTGCCGCTGGACAAGCAGGAAAAGCAGCGGCTGGTGGAGCTCCAGGCGCCCCTGGAGCGCCTGGAGCGTCTGCTGGGGTTGCTGGAAGCACTGGAAGAAAGCTGAATAATGGTTGCTACGGAGCGGTGACACTGTAGAGCACAACCGCGTTTGACCATTGTGTCGTTACATACCAGGCCACGAAGGCGAGCCATCCCCACCCCGCAATCAATAGTGTTCCATCCCTTGCCAGTGGGACGTTGTCGTAGCGGCTATAGCTGGCCCTTACGAACCCGCAGATCGAGAGCCCGAGAAACACCCCCGCCACCACATCGGTAAACCAGTGAACGCCCAGATAAAGTCTGCTTAGCGCCCCAAGGATAATGGGAATACTGAAAAGCAGGTAGTAGCGCCAGCGTCTGATATTCCGGCTTTCCCTGGCGATAAAGCTTGCTGCCAGGGTAGAAAGAACGGTGACGCCGGTGGCGTGGCCGCTGGGGAAAGCGCCCGAATCCGGAGGTCCGAAGACAACGTCCGGCCGAGGTATGGCGGTCAGGTATTTGAAGCCCCAGACCAACACAGTCGTGAGCAGTGCTGCTCCCGCCACATGGATGGCGGCGGCGTAGTAACCACGAAAGTAAAGGGCCAGAGCGCTCAACGCCGCTGCTGCCAGCAGTACCGGTGGGTCCCCGAGAAGCGTCAGCAGGATCATTACCGGGTCCAGAAGCGGGGTCCGCAACTGAGAAAACCACTGAAGGGTCAGCTCATCAAACGGCGCCAGCAGTTGGGTGGCGATGGCCAGTTGGCCCCAAATCATAAACAGAGCCCCGGCTCCCAGTGCCAACGACAATGAGGGTAGCGGGAACTCGCCGGCCTGCGCGGGTCGCTGGCTGGTATACAGGCGCCAGAAGCGGTGGGTCGAATCGTAGCGGGCCGTGAGGCGCGACAACCACAGGTAGAGCTGGCTGCCATGCCCAAGACCTAACTGGAAGCGGAAAAGCAACAGGTAAATCACCAGCAGTATTGCGGCACTGATTGCGATCACAGGGTAAAAGTGAGCGGGTGGTTCGAATTCGCTGGCCAGGGCGCTACCAACCAGATACCCCGGCAATACATAGACTGGTGCCCAGGCCACTGCCGATGACAGGTTGAAGGCCAGGAACCGTCGCCACGGCATCAGAAATGCGCCGGCGATGAGCGGAATGATTGGTCGAATCGGGCCCACAAAGCGTCCGATAACGACGCTTTTACCGCCGTGACGATGGAAGAAAGCCTCGCCTTTGCCGATAAATCCCGGGAAACGATTCAGTGGCCAAAGCCTGTCCAGGCGTCCCTGAAACAGTCTGCCGAGGGCGAAGCTGATGCCGTCGCCAGCAACGGCTCCGGCGCCGGCCCACAGCAGGACTTCGGCCACCGGTATGGCCACCTGGCCAGCCAGCACCGCCACGGCGAACAGGATGGCAACCCCGGGGATCAGGATGCCCGCAAAGGCTAGGGACTCGAGGAATGCTGTGAGGAACAGCGCCGCTGACAGCCAGCCCGGGTTGGTTGCCAGCCAGTCGGTCAGTGACTGTAGCCACTCCGGCATCATGATGGGCGAACATCTCCCTGGCTGTACCAGACCGAATCGGCACCACGTTTACGGGCTTCCTCCAATGCATGCCTAACCCGTTTTCGCAGGTCCGCCGTGCGGATGTCGGTACTGGCGCGAGTGGTGCAGCCAAGGCTGACAGTCACTTTTCCGGCCAGAGGCCAGTTCTGTTCCGCGATGGTCCGCCGAATTCGTTCGGCGATGACGCGTACGCCTTCTTCCGGTGTGAAGGGCAGGATCAGGAAAAACTCGCCGTCTTCAAGCGTGTAAAGGGTGTCGCCAGCGCGGATAACGTCAAACAGGTGCTGGGTGAGGTCCCTGAGCAGTCGCTGCATGCCGGCCTGGCCGTGCAGATCTTCGGCTTCCTCGGCGTAATCAATGGCCAGGGAAATCACCGACAGGGAGTGTGACATGACAATGGCCCGGGAAATTTCCTTTTGCAGGGTTTCGTCCAGGAAGCGTGCATTGTGGGCGCCGGTCACCGGGTCGGTAATGGCCAGATCCTCTGCCGATTGTGCCATGTGGTCGTAGTGCCAGATATACAGCGCGGCCACCGCGACCAGAGCAAACACCCCGGCACTGATGGTTATGGCGTACATCAGGGGCGATGACAGGAGTAGAAAGAGTGCCAGTGCGACCAGCAATAACAGGGAAAGGATCAGCCCCTGTCGTAGCGGAAGGATCAGCAGATTCAGTACAACCAGGGGCATAACCCAATGACTGATGCCGGGAGGGTCAAGGGCAAACATGGCCGCCACCAACCCACTGTTCAGCGCTGTAAGAATAAGGAGATGCCCCGGCGCCGACAACTGGCGGCGGCGACATATGAAGGTATAGCCAGCGCCTGCGACCGTCAGCAACGCCATTCCGGCAGCCAGGAAGAACAGGTCATAGAATCCGTAGCGAAGGTTCTGGAACGCCAGGCTTGCAATGAAAAGACTGGCAAACGCATAACCGGCCAGATGGGTAAAACTTCTCAAGCGGGTTTCAGTCATAACGCCGGCCCCTCCGTTCTGGGTGGGGGCGATGTGTGTGTCCAGGTACTGTAGGACTGGGCGCGGTCGCCCCCTTGTTGCTGGGCGCGCCGCAACGCATTGGCAGCGGATTGCTGCAAACTGTCTGCGTCATCGCCGATATTCAGGCCGGCGATTCCCGCACTGACCGTCAGATGCAGTTGGTGTGAGGCAAGCAGGGTGCGTAATCCCTTTCGGATCGTCTCGGCCTGTGATGCCGCTTCTGCCGTGGGGATGCCTGGCAGGATGACCAGGAATTGCAGATCTGCTACCCGATAGTAGGTGTCGAAATCCCGTAGCTGGGAGTGCAGATAACGGCCGATCCGTGGCAGTATGGAGCGTATGTCGGCATCCGGGTCGCTGTCGCTCAGGTGGGTGTCCAGGCCGATCATGATCACCGACATATCGGTGCCTTCCCGTTCACTGCGCTGGATCTCCTTGTGCAGATCAGCCGTCAGGTATTCGCGGCTTGCGGCCTGGGTCAGTTCGTCGGTCCGGCGCAGGGGCGCAAGTTGTCGCGACTTGTACTCACGCAGGAAAACCAGCAGGCCTGAGAGCATAACGGTCAGCAGCAGTGCGCTAAGCATCTGGTGGCGTTCGGGCAGGCCGGCAGACCAATGGGTGGCAGACATCGCAAGAACGGCGCAGAGTGCGGTAATCGCCGCTGCCCAGGTGACGGGCAGCAGTGCAAAGCCGACCAGTGGTGCGACGTAGAGCCAGTGGGTCAGGCTCCAGGGCCCTGTCCATAGGCTGGTGGCCAAAAGCGACAACAGCGCCACAAACAGGAGTCGGTGAATCGCCGGCCAGGGTTGTCGAGAGCGTCCGGGGTGGAAGGTGTTGCCGCTGAAGACCAGTGCTGCGGCGACAATAGCGGTGATTGCTGTCAGTGTCTCCCGTTGGATCACTGAAAATGCGGCAATGGCGATCAGGATCAGGAATCCAGTTCTCGACAGGCGGCTTAACAGGAATTTTTCGGCCATCTGGGCCATGGTATCCGTCCTCTCCCGGGCGTCCGTGGTTTAAAGCATACAGCAGGTTTTGTTCAATGACCCGCGGAATAAAGTGTCTCAGGCCGGTATAATAATCGCTTGGGATGCGTACTTGAAACGGGAAAGGTAAAGTTAGGCCCTGATTCGCACAATCGGTATTAACATTGAAAGGTAATCGGATGGATATTGCAGCTTATATGGCGGAGGTAGGACAGCAGGCACGGCAGGCCGCGAGGGCTGTGGCCCGCTCCACAACGGCTGTTCGCAACCAGGCGTTGCTGGCAACAGCCGAGGCTCTGGACGCTGCGCGCGATGAGCTTGCCACAGCCAATGCCAGGGATCTGGAGGGTGGCCGTGCCAATGGTCTTGAAGCAGCGATGCTGGATCGGCTGGAGCTGACCCCGGCGCGCATCGATGCAATGATTGAAGGGCTGCGCCAGGTGGCCTCGTTGCCGGATCCGATTGGTGAAATTACCGATATGACGTATCGACCCTCCGGAATACAGGTTGGTCGCATGCGTGTGCCGTTGGGTGTTATCGGTATTATCTACGAATCCCGGCCCAACGTGACTGTAGAGGCTGCCAGTCTGTGCCTGAAGTCCGGCAACGCCACCATTTTGCGCGGGGGCTCCGAGGCCATTCATTCCAATCAGGCCATCGCAGCCTGCCTGGCCAAGGGGTTGAAGGAATCAGGACTGCCAGAAAGTGCCGTACAGGTCGTGAAAACCACCGACAGGGCGGCTGTCGGCGAACTGATTACCATGCCCCGGTTTGTGGATGTGATAGTCCCCAGAGGTGGTAAGGGACTGATTGAGCGGATCAGTCGTGATGCGCGCGTACCTGTAATCAAGCATCTTGATGGTATCTGTCACGTGTACATCGACAGTCATGCTGATCCCGAAAAAGCCCTAAACATCGCGGTGAACTCCAAGACCCAGCGGTACGGCACCTGCAATACCATGGAAACACTGCTGGTGGACCAGGAAATTGCGGCCGATATTCTGCCCTTGCTGGCGGACGCCTTCCGGGACAAAGGCGTGGAGCTCAGGGGCTGCCCGCAGACAATGGATATTCTCCCCGATGTTGTTCGTGCCACCGAGGACGACTGGGGTACGGAATACCTGGCCCCGGTGCTTGCGGTAAAAGTGATCGACGGGCTTGATGGCGCCATTGAGCATATCAATCGTTATAGCTCTCAGCACACAGACAGCATCGTCACGGAAAACTATACCCGGGCCCGTCGATTCCTGACGGAAGTGGATTCCAGCTCCGTCATGGTCAATGCGTCGACCCGTTTTGCGGATGGTTTTGAGTATGGTCTCGGTGCGGAAATCGGCATCTCCACAGACAAGATTCACGCCCGTGGGCCGGTTGGCCTTGAAGGTCTGACATCACAGAAATACGTGGTGTTTGGCGACGGCCACATCCGGACCTGATTGCGCATGCATGTGATCTATGGCGGCACCTTCGACCCGATACATCATGGCCACCTGCGGCTCGCGGTCGAACTAAGGGAGCGGTTGGGGGTGTCGGAAGTGGCTTTGATGCCTTGCCACGTGCCTCCTCACCGTGACGTGCCGGGTGCCACGAGTGCGCAGCGTCTGGCTTTGCTGGAGCTGGCCATTGCCGGCGAGCCCGGGCTGACTCTGGATGATCGCGAGTTGGGGCGGGAAGGCGCGTCTTACACCGCGGAGACGTTGACGCAACTGAGGGCGGAGATCGGCCCCGACAAACCGCTCGCCATGGTTTTGGGTACGGATTCCTTCGCCGGTTTCGACCGCTGGCAGGAGTGGGAGCGGATTCCCGAACTGGCTCACATTGTCGTCGTGCAACGTCCGGGGCCAGGTCTGGCACCGGACGGTGTGCCGGCGAAATTATTGAGCCAGCGGTCAGTCGAGCGGGTAGAGGCCTTGTTTCGCGCGCCTTGTGGCCATATTTTGCAACTCGACCCACCGTTGCTTGATATCTCTGCGACCGGTATTCGCGATCGGATTCTTTCCGGCCATTCTCCCCGTTACCTGCTGCCCGACCCGGTGTGGCGGGAAATTCAACGCCAGAGACTATACGGCGCATGACCGGACGGGAACTTTTAGTGCTACAATCCCGTCTGAATATGACTTTTCGGGTGGCTGCCTTCGCCGCTGCCCGTCCAACAGGGTGATTATGCAGGCAGAGCAACTGAAAGAACTGGTCGTGGGTGCGCTTGAGGACGTCAAAGCGCAGGACGTAAGCATCATTGATGTCAGGGGGAGAACCAGCGTAACGGACTACATGGTCCTTGCGTGTGGCACCTCCAATCGGCATGTGAAATCCCTGGCGGATTCGGTGTTGTCCGAAGCGAAGGAGCAGGGGGTTCGTGCCAGCAATGTGGAAGGCGCCAATGCGAGTGACTGGATTCTGGTTGATCTCGGCGACGTGGTGGTTCACGTCATGATGCCGGCAACCCGAGAGTTCTATGACCTCGAACGCCTCTGGCGTGATGCTCCCGATCTGGGTGTTGCGGGTAGCGAATAATCATGCGGTTACGCCTGGTCTGTGTAGGGCAGAAAATGCCCGAGTGGGTCAGCCAGGGGTATAATGAGTATGCCCGCCGGATGCCGCCGGAGTTGTCCCTTGATCTGGTGGAAATTCCCCTGGCCCATCGTGGCAAGAATCCGGATATTCCCAGGCTGATGCAGCGTGAGGGGGACGCAATCCTGTCGGCATTGGGCCCTCGTGACCGGGTGATTGCCCTGGAAGTTGGCGGCCGCAACTGGTCCACTGAAAAATTGGCCGGTCAGCTTGAGAACTGGCAGTTGGATGGTCGCGACGTCAGCTTTCTTGTCGGCGGGCCGGATGGTCTCGCCGACATCTGCCGGGACAGGGCTGATCAGCTGTGGTCGCTGTCTGCCTTGACCCTGCCGCATCCATTGGTGCGGATCCTTCTAGCCGAGCAGCTCTACCGCGCCTGGTCCGTCACTCGCAACCATCCTTATCACCGGGCCTAGGAAGCCAAGCCAATATGCCCTGGGGAGAGTTCAAAGACATCGCAGCCGAACGGCGCCTGTTCCAGCGTCGTGCATTCGTCATGCTGTTACTGGTCTTTGTATTGCTGGGCGTGTTGATTGCCCGGATGTATCAACTGCAGGTTGTAGAACACGACATCTACACCACGCTTTCCGACAAAAACCGTGTTCAGGTACAGTCCGTGGCGCCTCCCCGCGGGTTGGTCTATGACCGCAACGATGTCTTGCTGGCCGAGAACCGCCCGGTTTTCAGTGTGACGCTGGTACCGGAGCGTGTCGGCGACATGGAACAAACCCTCGCAAAACTCCAGGGCATGCTGAGCATTTCCGAGGAGGATATGGAGCGCTTCCAGCGTCGGCTGCTTGAGCCTCGCCGTCCGTTCCAGGAATTGCCCCTGCGTTACGATCTGGATGAACAGGAAATCGCGCGCCTGGCGGTTCACCGCCACGAATTGCCGGGGGTTGAGGTATCCGCGGAACTGGTTCGGTACTACCCCCATAGTGAGCTGACGGCCCATGCCTTGGGGTACGTCGGGCGTATCAACCGTCAGGAACTTCAGCGAATTGACCCGGTGAACTACGCAGGCACCAACTATATTGGCAAATCCGGAGTGGAGCGTTTCTACGAAGAGCTCCTGCACGGGCAAGTCGGCTACCAGCATGTAGAAACCAATGCTCGGGGCCGAACTCTGCGTGTGCTTGAGCGAGAAAACCCGGTAGCAGGTGAGGATATACAGCTACATTTAGATCTGCGGCTCCAGCGGCTGGCCCATGAGCTGCTGGATGGCCGACGTGGTGCCATTATTGCTATTGAGCCCTCCACTGGAGGCATTCTGGCGCTGGCGAGCGTTCCGGGCTTTGACGCCAATCTATTTGTGACCGGCATCGGCGTGGAGGCCTATCGATCACTCAGTCAGAGTCCCGATAAGCCCCTGTTCAACCGGGCTTTGCGTGGGCAGTACTCTCCGGCGTCGACGCTTAAACCTATGCTGGCAATCGCAGCACTCGACAGCAATGCCACCACCCGTGACAGGACGATATGGGACCCGGGTTATTACCAGTTGAAACCCGGCGGGCGCCGCTGGCGGGACTGGAAACGGGGTGGTCATGGGTGGGTCGACCTGAAGTCAGCAGTGGCTCAATCCTGTGATATTTACTTCTACGAAGTCGCAGTCGATATGGGGGTGGATACCATGCACCGCTACTTGTCCGATTTCGGCTTTGGTGAGGATGCTACCCTGGACGTTGCCGGGGCCCTGAGCGGTTTGCTGCCGTCCAGCGATTGGAAACGCGCTATACATAATGAGCCCTGGTATCCGGGAGACTCGGTAAACCTCGGTATCGGTCAGGGGTTTATGCTGGCGACGCCACTGCAATTGGCAACGGCCACGTCGGTGATCGCGAACCGTGGGAACTGGGCCGAGCCAAGGCTATTGAGAGATGTAAAGGGTGACCATTCGGTTGAGGAAGTGTTGCCCACCGGCACCCATCAATCGATTGAGCTTGAGAACCCGGACGACTGGGAGTTTGTTGTAGAGACCATGGCTGAAGTCATGCATGGTAGCCGCGGGACGGCCCGAGGGGCGGCCCGCGGCGCGACGTATCGAATGGCCGGAAAAACTGGTACCTCCCAGGTATTTAGCCTGGCGGAAGATGAAGAGTACGACGAAGAGGAGATCCGTGAGCGATTACGGGATCATGCTTTGTTTGTTGGCTTTGCACCGGTAGAGAATCCCCAGATTGCCGTTGCTGTCATTGTAGAAAACGGTGGAGGTGGTAGTGGAACGGCTGCGCCTGTCGCTCGGGCGATGTTTGACGCCTGGTTGTTGGATTTCCCCGCAGAAGGCGATGAACTCGTTGTGGGTTCATCCGGGGAGAGGGGTAACTGATGTCAGCGGGAAGCCTGTTTAACCAATCTGCGCGTCACCCCCTGTCTAGCCCGAGGGGGATCTGGTCGGCGTTGCATATTGACCCGATTCTACTGTTCCTGTTGCTGACCCTTATTGCAGGCGGGTTATTTGTTTTGTACAGCGGGGCCGACCGCAACCTGGAGGTTGTGAAAGCACAGGGCATCCGGATGGGCGTGGCCCTTGTGGTGATGTTCGTGTTCGCCCAGCTTGACCCGGCTGTGTTCCGGCGTTGGTCGCCCTGGTTGTTTGCTGCCGGCCTGATAGGACTGGCAGCGGTATTGCTGGTTGGCGTTGGTGCCAAGGGCGCGCAGCGTTGGCTGGCCATTCCCGGGCTGCCCCGTTTCCAGCCTTCGGAGCTGATGAAGCTGGTGGTGCCGATGATGGCCGCCTGGTACCTTTCGCGCCATTACCTGCCTCCCAGACTCCGCCATGTTGCGGTGGCGTTGCTCATTGTGTTGGCGCCCATGGCAATGATCATCCTGCAGCCGGACCTGGGAACCTCGTTACTGGTCGGCGCCGCAGGGATATTCGTGGTGTTTTTTGCCGGTATGGGCTGGCGCCTGATTGGCGCCTTTCTTGCCATGGTGTCAGTGGCGGCGCCACTGATGTGGTTCTTCGTTATGCGCGAGTATCAGAAGCAGCGCGTACTGACTTTGCTGGATCCTCAGAGCGATCCGCTTGGCGCCGGCTGGAACATTATCCAGTCCAAGACCGCTATTGGCTCGGGGGGCATGGATGGCAAGGGGTGGCTCCAGGGCACACAGTCCCATCTTGAGTTTCTTCCTGAGAGCCATACCGACTTCATCGTTGCGGTGCTGGCGGAGGAATTTGGCTTTGTGGGCATGCTGGTTCTTCTGGTGCTCTACCTCCTGATTGTTCTGCGGTGCCTGTACATTGCGTCGACGGCACAGGATTCCTTCAGCCGGCTGTTGGCGGGCGCGCTGACGATGACGTTTTTTATCTACGTCTTCGTCAATGTGGGTATGGTCAGTGGCCTTCTGCCGGTGGTGGGCGTGCCGCTACCGTTGGTCAGCTATGGTGGAACGTCAGGGGTAACGCTGATGGCGGCGTTTGGGGTGTTGATGTCGGTTCATACCCATAGACGGATGATCAGTGCGTGATGACCGGGCACCGACCATGGACAGGGAGTAATGGTTGCCGGGTCCGCAGCCATGGTAATCTTGGCCGCGATAACGGGCCGCAGCTGTGGTGACGTTGTATTGATAAGGTTCTCGAGTCGAAGCCAGTCAAGGGGATTCATGAAAGCTGTCAGGTATTGGTTAGGTGTCGGATGGGTGATGGTGTGCTTTGCCTCCCCTTTACAGGCCGGTCCCTACAATGAAACACCTGAAAGCCGTGAATTTGTTCGTGAGATGTCGGAACGCTACGGATTTGAGGCCGAACGTGTGTCTGCAATACTGGCCAACGCGCAGCGCCGTGATTCGATATTGGAAGCCATCAGCCGACCGGCTGAGAAAACCCTTGAGTGGCACGAATACCGTCGGATCTTTATGCGTGATGAACGCATAGAGCAGGGCGTCAGTTTCCTCAGGAAACATCAGGAAGCCTTTGAGCGCGCCGAACGTGAGTACGGTGTACCGGCGTCAATCGTTGCGGCGATTATCGGCGTCGAAACCTGGTATGGCACCTACAAAGGAAAGTATCGGGTGCTCGATGCCCTTGCCACTCTGGCATTCGACTATCCGCCCCGGAGTCGTTTTTTTCGCAGCGAGCTTGCCCAGTATTTGCTGATGACCCGTGAACAGGGCTTCGACCCTATGGCGTTGACGGGTTCCTATGCGGGGGCGATGGGGTACGGTCAGTTTATCTCCAGCAGCTACCGGCATTACGCGCTTGATTTTGACGGTGATGACGTTGCAGACATCCTGACCAATCCCGTGGATGCCATCGGCAGTGTCGCCAATTATTTCCACGCCCATCGTTGGCAAACGGGTGAGCCTGTGGCAGAACGGGTGAGTGACAGTCTGCCAAAGAGCTCACCATTGCTGACCAGGGAACTGCGGCCGACGTTGACGGTCAATGACTATCGGCAGGCGGGTATCGTCCCGAAAATGGATGTGCCCGGCGACGCCAAAGCCAGAGTGATCCGTCTCGTCGGGGGCGAGGGCTCTGAACTATGGCTGACCTACCATAACTTTTACGTGATAACCCGCTACAATCACAGTCATCTATACGCCATGGCGGTGCACCAGTTGGCAGGTGCGCTCGAAGAGCGGATGCGGCCGCTGGCAAATGAAAACAATGGGGATAGTAACAACTCGTGATGAAACGCCATGTTTTACTGCTGGTTTTCGGGGTGCTGGTGCTGGTCGGGTGCGCATCATCGCCCGAACCTGACCATTCCTCCCGCTACACCCTGAGCCAGGACCGTGCGCCTTCAGGCAACTTTGATGCATCGGGGCTTGCCGATGCCACGCCTCGATTTGAGGAGCCGCGCCGCGCTGGAAACAAATCCCCTTATCAGGTCTGGGGCAAGGAGTATCACGTTCTGGGCAATAACGATGGTTATGTTCAGCGCGGCACCGCGAGCTGGTATGGTGAGAAGTTCCATGGACACAAAACCTCGAATGGAGAGGTTTTTGACATGTACGAGATGTCGGCGGCGCACAAAAGTCTGAGAATCCCGGGATACGCCCGGGTGACCAACCTCGATAACGGTCGCTCGGTGGTGGTTAGGGTCAACGACCGTGGCCCCTTCCACGGGGATCGCCTGATTGACCTCTCCTATGCCGCGGCCAAAAAGCTGGGTTATCAGGGCAGGGGTACGGCGAGGGTTGAGGTGGCTGCCATCACGGTGAATCGTGACGGCTCGATGACGCTTGCCGGCAAGCCGTTCCCGGAATCTGGAGCTCCGGTGGATGCCGAACGCCTGAAGGATCCCGGGCCGGGCAGCGAGGCCCTGTTTGTGCAACTGGGGTCGTTCAGCCAGCGTAACCCGGCCGAGGCCCTTCTGGATAGGGCGCGGCGTGCAGTCGCAAACCCAATGCGGGTGAGGGAAGTGGAAACGGCTTCCGGCCGCTTTCACCGCGTTCAGGTCGGGCCGTTCAGGGACGAGGATGAAGCCCTGAGAGCCCAGAGCCTGCTTGAAAATCACGGATTTGGTCAGTCAATACTTCTGACCGACACTCATTGAACCAGTCACTTACTTGAAACTGAATGGACCCATGGCACTAAATAAAGCGTTCCGAGCCTTCTCTGCTGTTCTGCTCCTGATTCTGCTTCCGGCTATGCCGGTTGCGGCCCAGGCTGTTCTGATTCCGTCATCACCGCAGATCGCGGCGAGTTCCTATATCCTGATGGACCCGCTTTCCGGACGGATTATCATGGAAGAGAACAGCCATGAGCGTCTGCCCCCGGCCAGCCTGACCAAAATGATGACGGCCTATATCGTGGAACGGGAGCTGGACGAGGGGCGGATTTCCCTGTCCGACATGGTGCCCATCAGCGTGAACGCCTGGCGAACCGAGGGTTCACGGACCTTCGTTAAAGAAGGGACGGAAGTGTCGGTCGAGAACCTGCTAAAGGGCGTCATCATTCAGTCTGGGAACGATGCCTCAGTGGCGCTGGCCGAGTATATTGCCGGCAGTGAAGGGGCGTTCGTCGACATCATGAACCAGCAGGCGCAGATACTGGGGATGAACGAGTCCAGTTTTGCCAATGCTACCGGCTTGCCTGCCCCGGATCATTTCTCCACTGCCTACGATCTGGCCCTTTTGGCAAAGGCGATTATCAACGACTATCCGGAAAACTACCCGCTGTATGCCCAGAAACACTTCACTTACAACAATATCCGTCAGCCAAACCGGAACAGCCTTTTGTGGCGTGACGACAGTGTTGATGGGCTGAAGACCGGCCATACCGAGGAAGCCGGTTACTGCCTGGTGGCGTCAGCCAAGCGCAACGACACCCGCCTGATTGCTGTGGTGATGGGAACAGACAGCACCTCGTCCCGCGCCCAGGAAGTCCAGAAAATGCTGAACTACGGCTTCCGCTATTACCAGAGCGAGCGCCTGTTCCGCACTGGCCAGGAACTGTTGGAAGCGCGCGTATGGGGCGGGGCAAGCGATAGCCTGTCCGTAGGACTGACAGAAGATGTTTACGTCACCATTCCCCGAGGCTCAAGGGATTCCCTGGAATCCACCGTTGAACTCGACTCAGTGATCAAGGCGCCCATTTCCATGGGCGACGAATTGGGCCGGGTGACCGTCAAGCTCGGCGATGATGTGGTCGTGGATCAGCCGGTGCTGGCACTCAGCGATATCCCGGAAGGTGGTTTCTTCAAGCGGATCTGGGACGCCATCAAACTATTCTTTGTTCAGCTCTTTGAGTAAGGGCGCGAGTGGCCTGTAGGAGATAAACCGGGATGAGCGAACCAAAGGCACCCAAAATCGAGTTTCCCTGTGACTACGTGATCAAGGTTATCGGGGACGCCGCGCCAGACTTTGTGGAGTTTGTGGTGGGCGTCGTGGAGCAGCATGCACCTGGCATTTCGAACGATGACGTTACGGTGAAAGACAGTCGCGGCGGTCGGTTTGCCTCGGTAAACCTCAAGATCGTTGCCACGGGCGAGCCGCAGTTGAAAGCTCTGTTCGAGGAACTCAAGGCCAGCGGCCGGGTTCATATGGTGCTGTAACCTGATGGCCGAGCTGATCGTTCGTGACCTGGGTGAACAGCCCTACCTGGAAACCTGGGAGGCGATGAAATCGTTCACGGCCTCGCGAGACGCCTCCACGCCCGATGAACTCTGGCTGCTGGAACACCCAAGGGTCTACACCCAGGGGCAGGCCGGCAAAGCCGAGCACATACTGGCCCCCGGTGATATCCCGGTGATACTGGTGGATCGCGGTGGCCAGGTGACGTATCACGGCCCTGGCCAGCTTGTGGTTTACCTGATGATAGACCTGACTCGCCACCGCCTGGGAATTCGCTCCCTGGTTGATGTCATTGAGCAGGCCATTGTCCGGACCCTTGCGGGGATGGGTGTGGCGGCAGCGCCGCGTCCGGATGCGCCGGGTGTCTATGTGGAACAAGCGAAGATTGCGTCGCTGGGGCTGCGTGTAAGGCGAGGATGTTCGTTCCACGGCCTGGCCCTGAACGTGGCCATGGACATGGAGCCGTTTCGCCGGATCAACCCCTGTGGCTATGCTGGCATGGCGATGTGTCAGGTCAGCGACTTCGTCCCCGGGGCAACCGTTGCCGGTCTTGCTCCTGCTCTGTCGGATGAGTTGGTTAATGGCCTGGCGGGTGGCGCTGTTCGACGGGTAACGGGCTGGTAATGCGAAGCCCAAGTACCGATTGAGGCGGTTGCCTTGCTAGCCGTGTATACCCTCGAAATCACACACCTTGTTACGCCCCAGGGTCTTGGCTCGATAAAGTGCTTCGTCGGCGCGCTGTAGCAGTCGGTCCACAGACTCTGCGCCGTGGATAGTGGCGACTCCGACACTGATAGTGGTGTTGATGCTCCCGCCCTGGGTCTCTATAGGCGTTGATGCAATGGTCTGGCGTATGCGATTGGCCGTCTGGACGGCCTCAACGGTGTCGGTCTCAGGCAGCAATACCAGGTATTCTTCTCCTCCCCAGCGCGCCAGCGTATCGACCTTCCGGCTGTGTTCCCGCAAGGTCCTGGCTACCATCACAATGGTTTCATCCCCCACCTGATGACCATGGTTGTCGTTGACAGACTTGAACAGATCAATGTCCATCAACAACACCGAGAAACCGCGCGAATTGCGTAAGTAACGCTGATACTCAGCTTCCAGTTGCTCGTGGGCTTCACGTCGATTGGCGAGCCCCGTTAACGCATCGTGTTTAGCCGCATATTCAAACTCCGCAGCCAGTTTCAGCAGCCCCAGTTTGCTGCGCCGCCGGCTCTGGTCCAGGACGTAGCAGGTGGACATCTCAAACCCCAGTACCGCAAGCATGGTGAGTCGGAAGCTGGTGCTGTACGGCGAATCGAATACCAGGTCCCCGAGTGGGCTGAATAGCAAGGCAACCCCCGCAAGTCCGCCGGAACAGGCAAGCACGCCCACTTTCGCTTCGCTGATGTAGAAGATGATGGGTGGATAGGCAAACAGCCAGATAATGGCAGAGCCGTCCTCCACCGCATTGACTGCCAGATAGGTGAAGAGGATCGTGATCGCGGTAATAAAGCCGCGGCGTTGCAGAGTACTGTTGCGACTGAGCAGATAAACAATACCATTGACACTGAGCAGCACGGCAAAGACGATCAGGGCTGTGGCGGAGCCGGGAATTCCGCGATCCAGGGATCGCCATGCGAAAAACAGCAGGATGGGGACCGCTGCCAGAGTAAGCCAGCCGATCAACATCGGAACCGGAATTTCACCCTTCACCCGGAACTGTGACAGTTTGGTGTCGGAGGGTCTGCTGGTGATCTGAGTCATTGTTGCTGTCTTGTTGTTTTTGGGCATCAGTGGCCAGGTCATCGACCACATTTTTATACTAAACCGCTTTGGACGTGGGGTCTGTGTAAAAACGTAAAACCTTTCGCCAACCACAGAAGTAAACACAGAAGAGGCGGTTTGCATTGGCCCCAAGGGCAAGGAATCGACGGCACGCCGGTTAGGTTTGCGGGCCCGGGTATCCGTATAATGGTTATAAAGGCTGATAGCGCCAACACTTACAGAACCGAGCAGGTTTTTGATGGCATCCAGACCCAAAAGCACATCTGTTGCACGTATCAAGACCGGCAGCTTTGAGCGTCGGCTTACCCTCACCAGGGCGGGGCTTTTCGCAGGCACCCGGATGGCCTCCCATATGGCCACCAACTGGTTCAGCAGCAAGGACAAGCGGGAGGCCCGGCACCGGGCTATGCTATCCAGCCAGGCGGAATTCCTGGTGGACGAGTTGGGCAAGCTCAAGGGCAGTGTCGTCAAGATCGGGCAGGTGATGGCTCTCTATGGCGAGCACTTCCTGCCTGAGGAAGTAACCGAAGCACTGCACACCCTGGAAGACCAGACCACCTGGCTGGAATGGCCGTCGATCGAGCGTGTGCTTAAGGCTGAACTGGGTGCTGACCGTTTGGCGGAACTGGACGTGGATCCCGACCCGATTGGTGCGGCTTCGCTGGGGCAGGTTCATCGAGCGCGCCGGCGTAGCGACGGGTTGGAACTGGTGCTCAAGGTCCAGTACCCCGGCGTTGACGAAGCAGTCGACAGTGACCTTAACGCAGTTGCACATCTGCTCAAGATAGCCCGCCTGGTCTCCTTCGGCCCCGAGTTCAACGACTGGCTGGAAGAAGTGCGGGACATGATGCACCGGGAGGTGGATTACCGCCTTGAAGCCCGTACCACCGAAAAGTTCCGCCAGATGCTGCTGGACGATCCTCGTTTTGTGGTGCCCCGTGTTCTGGACGAGTACTGCACGGCCCATGTCATCGCCTCCACCTACGAGCCGGGCCACTCAGTGAGTTCAGTGGCGGTAAGGGAGCTTGCTCTTGATCGTCGCAGCGAGTTGGGCCGCGCCGCACTGGAATTGTTCTTCCGTGAGCTGTTCATCTGGGGTGAAATCCAGACCGATCCCAATTTCGGCAATTATCGGATCCGCATCGCTGGCGAGGAAGGCGCGAACAGCGAAACTGACCAGATAGTGCTACTGGATTTCGGGGCGGTACAGGCCTACTCCGCGAGCTTCCTGGATCCGGTCATCCAGATGATCCGCTCCTCCTACGAAGGCGACCTGCCGGGGGTGGTTGATGGCGGTATCCGGTTACGTTTCATGAGCCAGGATTGGCCCGAGGACGTTCTGGACACGTTCGGCAAGGTTTGCATGTCGGTATTGGAACCTCTCTCCAGGGATCGCAGCAACTGGCCCGATGAGGCAGTGAACGACCGCGGCCAGTACCGCTGGAAGCAGAGTGACTTGCCGTCGCGGGTGGCGCGCCAGGCCGCGCGATCAGCCATCAGCCGCTATTTCAAGGTGCCGCCGAAAGAATTTGTATTCCTGAACCGAAAGTTGATTGGTGTCTATACGTTCATCGCGGTGCTGAATGCGGAATTCAACGGTGAGGATCTGCTCCGGGAATACCTCTACGGTGATCCCGGCACCCCCGATGCTTCCAGCACCAACCAGATGACCAAGCCGTAGCGCAATCCCTTGCCAATGGCCACCAGGATCACAAAGTTGAGCCATGGCACGCGCATGATCCCGCCAACCAGGGTCAGTGCGTCGCCTCCCAGTGGCAGCCAGCCCAGAAGCAGTGACCATTGCCCGTAACGGTTGAAGCGGGTGCGGGCCTTTTCGAGCTGGGATTCGGAGATCGGAAACCAGCGTTTGTGCTTAAAGCGATCCACCTGCCGGCCGATAACCCCATTAATAACCGAACCTGCGGTGTTGCCCGCCGTTGCCCAGAACCATATCCACCAGAGCGAATAGCCTTGAGTCACCATGCCGCCAAGGAGAATTTCCGAATAGGCCGGCAGTATTGTTGCTGCGGCCAGTGCGGTCATGAACAAAGTGAGATAGGCCAATGGACGCTCCTGGTGAGATGAATGCCGATCAGGCTCTAATGGCAGCCGTGCCTTCAGGGCACTAAGCTGATAATGAATCCCTATCTGAGACAGGTTGCTGTACCAATGAAAAAACTGTCACTGCGTTTCAAACTCTATGCCCTGGTTATTACGCTGCTGCTGGTTATGGGAATCAGTATTGTGGTGACCGCCCAGCTTTCCCTGGGACAGATGGAGCAGCGAATCACCTCCGAAACCCGTGACACGGTGCGCAGCCTTGCCGTCGACCGGTTGAGCGCAACCGCCGGGAAATACGGTGAGGTTGTCAGCGGCATGTTTGCCACAGCGTATCGGACACCGGAAGTCGTCCGCAACGTCATCAGCCGGAATATACAGACGGACAGCTCCGGCCGCATCAGCCGCGTTGCCCTTCAGGAAACGGTGGGTGCGGTACTGGAAGAGCAGGATGGGCTGAGCTCGATCTATGCCCAGTTCGAACCGGATGCCTACGACGGCCAGGACCGCTACTTCACCGGTGGCGTTGAAGAGCACAGCAGCGATGAAGGCACCCTGGAAATCTATTATTACCGCTCTCCCGACGGCGATGTGGTCTTCAGTCGCACTGAGGATCCGGCTACCAAGTATCTGGATAACCGGAATGAGTTCGGTATTCGCGAGGCGGAATGGTACTTGTGTTCCAAGGATACCCTGTCCCCTTGCATCATGGAGCCTTACGAATACGAAATTGAAGAGGGCTATACCGAACTGATGACCAGCCTGGTCGTGCCCATTATGAACGGGAGCGAGTTTGCGGGCGTGGCCGGCGTTGACCTCAACCTGTCAACGCTCCAGAAAGCGATCCAGAATGTCAGCGATAACCTCTATGACGGCGCATCAAGGGTGACCCTGCTGAGCAGTAAGGGGCTGATTGCTGCATCCAGCCACTACAGTGAACATCTAGGCCGGCCGTTGTCAGAAGCATTGCCTGAGCAGGCTGAAACATACGCTTCCCTGCACAATGACGGCGGTACCTACGACGATGGCGACACGCTGGCCGTGTCTTACCCCATCGAGATTGACCTGCCGGATGCCCAGTGGTCACTGTTGATCGAATTACCACGTCAGACCGCGCTGGCGGATGTCGCCGAAATCACCGGCCTGCTGTCCAGCGAGGTGGATACCACCGCCGGGCGTCAGACCATGGTGGGTGTACTGGTGTCGGTAGTGGCGATCCTGATTCTGGTGGTGCTGGTTCGCTCGGTAACCAAACCCTTGAACGAAATCCGTGACCGGATGAAGAACCTGGCCAGTGCTGAAGGGGATCTGACCAGTGAGTTGAACATTGATACCCACTCGGAGCTGATCGAGCTGGCCGGCGGGTTCAACCAGTTCCTGGGCCGGTTACGTGAAATGATCAACGACCTGAAAGATGTCAACGCCAAGGTCAGCCAGCAGGCGGCAGACGTGGATGTGATCGCCAAGGAAACGGATGAGCAAACCGAAAGCCAGCATCAGGACATCGAAAGCGTGGTTACCGCCATGAACGAAATGTCCGCCGCTGCCAGTGAAGTGGCAGGTTTCGCGGGTGAGGCAGCTGAAAACGCGCAGATGGCCCAGGATGGCATCCGTTTTACCCAGGATACGCTGACGTCTGCCCTGGACGGCGTGGGTGCATTGGCGGGCGATATGGATGAGGCCAGCACTGCGATAGGGCAGGTTGCCACTCGCAGTGAGGACATTAACCGTATTATCGAAGTGATCCGGGGAATCGCGGAACAGACCAACCTGCTGGCGCTGAACGCCGCCATTGAAGCGGCGCGAGCGGGGGAGCAGGGGCGTGGCTTTGCGGTTGTGGCAGACGAGGTCAGAACACTGGCGTCCCGTACCCGTGAGTCCACCGATGAGATCAGTCAGATGATTGATGGCCTTCAAAGCGACGTGGGCGGAGCCGTTACCGTGATCAAGGGTGGCGTTGATCGCGCCACCAGAGCGGTGGAGGGAACCCGTGAAGCGGACCATTCTCTGGCCTCAGTAGTTGAGCGCATAGCAACCATTGTGGAACACGTCACCCATGTGGCCACGGCAGCGGAAGAGCAAAGTTCTGTCAGTGAAGAGATCAACCGCAACCTCACCCGTATCGGTGACGCCGCCAACGATCTTCGGGCATTGGCGCAACGGGTCAGTGGCAGCGGGCAGACACTGGATGAGCAAGTGAAAGTGCTGGAGACGGAGTTGAGCCGCCTGAAAACCTGAACACACGGTTAGGTAAGGCTGCACCGAGAAACACCGGTAGCGCTGGATACATCAGTCCAGGCTATCGGCGCCATTCAGTTCATTAATTTTATTTTTTCATTGGGCGTGCCACCATACGGTACAGCTTGTCGACGACTGCAACACGATACGCAGGGTCGCCCATTGTTTCGAACAGGAGTGAGTTTATGGATCATGTCACCATCTACGGTCGTGCATCCTGCGGTTTTTGTATGCGCGCCCGGCAACTTTGCGAGATCAGGGATATTCCCTACCGCTACGTGGACATGATCGAGGAAGGCATCAGCAAGGCGGATCTGGAAAAAACCATTGGTAAGCCCGTACATACGGTGCCCCAGATCTTTGTGGGCGAAGAACACGTTGGCGGGTTCGACCATTTCTCGCAGTACGTGCAGCGGTTTGAAGCTGCCGGTGGATAAACGGTTCTGCAAAAAAAAGGCGCCAGCCGATGATTCGGTGGCGCCTTTTTTGTAGGTCAGCGGCTTAGAACTGGAAGTCGGCTTTCAGTTTTTTCTCGACCAGCTGATTCTTAAGCTTTGCGACCCTCGGAAGACCATCATCGAACGGCGGGAAGCTCTCGCCGTGAATCAGTGGCTCCAGGTAGTCGCGGCAATCTTGCGTGATGCCGTAGCCGTCATCCGTGATGTAATGGATCGGCATTTTCTTCTCCTGGTTGGCGACCTCGCTCAACGGCGCCTCACCAATGTGCCAGCGATAGGGGCGTGACTGTTCGCGCACAATCGTTGGCATCAGCGCCTGTTTACCTGCCAGCGCCATTTCCACGGCCACCTTGCCTACGGAGTAGGCCTGCTCCACGTCCGTAGCGGACGCAATGTGGCGGGCGCTGCGCTGCAGGTAATCGGCTACGGCCCAATGGTACTTGTGGCCCAGGGCCTGGCGCACCATATTGGCCAGCGCTGGCGCGACGCCGCCGAGCTGGGTATGACCGAAGGCATCCTTGGCGCCAGCGTCGGCCAGGAAGCGGCCGTCTTCATACTGGGCGCCTTCCGAGGCGACGACCACGCAGTAGCCGTACTCCTTGACGCAGAAATCCACACGTTCAAGGAAGCGCTCACGCTCGAAGGGCACTTCCGGGAACAGGATAACGTGAGGCGGCTCGCCTTCGCCTTTCCCGGCAAGGCCACCAGACGCCGCGATCCAGCCAGCGTGGCGCCCCATCACTTCCAGGATGAACACCTTGGTGGAGGTGTCGCACATGGAGCGAATGTCCAGGCTGGCTTCCAGGGTAGAGGTGGCAATGTACTTGGCCACTGAGCCGAAACCGGGGCAGCAGTCGGTGAAGGGCAGGTCGTTATCCACGGTTTTGGGTACGCCGATGCAGGTAATCGGGTAGCCCATTTTTTCAGCAAGTTGGGACACCTTGTACGCGGTATCCTGGGAATCGCCGCCACCGTTGTAGAAGAAATAGCCAATGTCGTGAGCGCGGAACACCTCGATCAGGCGCTCGTACTCGCGTTTATTCTCGGAAAAGTTCTTCAGTTTATGGCGGCATGACCCGAACGCACCGCCCGGAGTGTGGATCAGCGCCTGGATATCCTCATCGCTTTCGAGGCTGGTATCAATCAGTTCCTCTTTGAGCGCGCCGATGATTCCGTTACGCCCGGCGTACAACTTACCGATCTGATCGGGGTGCTTGCGGGCGGTCTGGATAACCCCGCAGGCACTGGCGTTAATGACGGCGGTCACACCGCCTGATTGGGCATAGAATGCGTTTCTGGTGGCCATTTCCGGCTGGTGCCTCCTGCAGTTTCATCAAGTGCGGCAGATGATACGCCAATCGCTTTTTTTTTTCATGACATCAAACGTCATAAGGAACGCTTGACGACCCGCATTCTATACGGGACGCTTTGCAGGTTTCATTTAAGAGGTCGATAACCGAATGCACATCCATATCCTGGGAATCTGTGGCACCTTCATGGGCAGTCTGGCCGTACTGGCGAGGGAGCTCGGGCACACCGTGACGGGCTCCGATCAGGGGGTTTACCCGCCCATGAGTACCCAGTTGGAGGCCCAGGGAATCGGGTTAATGGAAGGTTACGATCCTGACAACCTCAAGCCTCAGCCGGACCTGGTTCTGGTTGGTAACGCCATGTCCCGGGGCAACCCGGAGGTGGAAGCGGTTCTTAACCAGAATATTGATTACATGTCCGGCCCGGAATGGCTGGCGCGAGAGGTTCTGCGTCACCGCTGGGTGCTGGCGGTTGCCGGGACCCACGGCAAAACCACCACAACCGCCATGTTGTTGTGGATCCTGGAGCAGGCCGGGTTGGAACCGGGCTATCTGATAGGTGGGGTCCCCAATGATTTCCCGGTTTCGGCACGGTTGGGGAGTAGCGACTTTTTCGTTATTGAGGCCGATGAATACGACAGCGCCTTCTTCGATAAGCGCTCCAAGTTTGTCCACTATCGTCCCCATACCCTAATCCTCAACAATCTCGAGTTTGATCACGCGGATATTTTTGACAACGTTGAAGCCATCGAGCGTCAGTTCCATCATCTGGTCAGAACGGTGCCGTCCCGTGGGTTGATTGTGCGCCCGGCCCTGGATGCTCATCTTGATCGGGCGTTGGAACTTGGCTGCTGGAGCAGCGTGCAGGCTACCTCTGTGGGCAGCGAAGTGCCCTATATGGCCGACTGGCGGGCGGAGCTGTTGGCTGAGGATGGCAGTCGATTCATGGTGGTGCACCACGAACAGCCGGTGGCTTCAGTCAGTTGGTCTCAAACCGGCCTGCACAACGTGCGCAACGCCCTCGCGGCCATCGCAGCAGCCCGCCATGTGGGTGTTACCCCGGACCATGCCGTGGCGGCGCTGTGCCGCTTTTCGGGCGTCAAACGCAGGATGGAGCTGCTTGCGGATGTTGGTGGTGTCTGTGTCTACGACGACTTTGCCCATCATCCGACGGCCATCGCTACCACGCTGGAGGGCCTACGCCACAAGGTGGGCGATGAGACCATCCTTGCGCTGATCGAGCCACGCTCCAACACCATGCAGCAAGGTTTTCACCAGGAGAGCCTGCTGCCCAGTGCTGCAGCGGCGAATCAGGTATTCTGGGCCAACCTCAATGGCATGGACTGGTTGCCAGCATTAGTTGAGGGCCGTAGTCCCGAGACGGCAACACCGGATCGCCATCGTGTCGGGGCCAGCGTTGAGGAACTGATCGGCCAGGTTCTGGATCAGGTATCCGGTCCCTGCCATATTGTCATCATGAGTAACGGCGGTTTTGGCGGTATTCACCAGAAGCTGATTGCCGAACTGGAACGCGAATCCGGCTGACGGGGCATCCTGCCTCCGCTATCCAATCAGGAAACTTCAGTTATGACGGCAGCGTCTGAAAAACAGCGGGTGATCAATCTGGCCTTTACCGGTGCCTCTGGCGCCCAGTATGGCCTGCGTCTGTTGCAGTGCCTGGTGGCGGCGAACTGCCGGGTGCATGTGATGGTCAGCAAGGCGGCACAGGTAGTGATTGCCACGGAAACCGATCTGAAATTACCGGGCAACACCGCCGCCATGCAGGAGGCGCTTGCCAGCTATGCCAGCGCCCGTCCGGGGCAAGTGTTGGTGTTCGGCCGGGAAGACTGGTTCGCCCCGCCGGCTTCTGGTTCGGGTGAAAAAGCTCCGTTGGTGATTTGTCCCTGCAGTACCGGCACCCTGTCTGCCCTGGCCACCGGCGCCAGTAACAACCTGATCGAGCGCGCCGGAGATGTCGCCCTTAAAGAGCGGCGGCAATTGATCCTGGTGCCCCGGGAAGCGCCCTTTTCGGAAGTGCACCTGGAAAACATGCTGCGCCTGACCCGCATGGGGGCGGTCATCATGCCGGCCAGTCCGGGGTTTTATCACCGGCCGAATTCCGTGAGTGAGTTAGTGGATTTCATCGTTGCCCGACTTCTGGATCACCTGGGCCTGCCCCAGGATCTGATGCCGCGCTGGGGCGAGGAGAGGGCGAAGGCGAAACAGCCCGACTGAACCGATGGGCGATGGTTTTGGTCAGCCCGATTGATGCTTTTCATCATTGAGCGAAAACGCCGCGCCCCCGAGACTTGGTGAACGACAACCACAACACAGTCATTCACCGAGGTACACCATGATTCCACGCACAGTCTTTGACGCCGACCTTGACGGCTTCCGGGATTCCGTCCGCAAGTTTCTGCAACAGGAAGCGGCGCCCTACCATGAACAGTGGGAGAAAGATGGCCAGGTCAGCCGGGAGCTCTGGAAGAAGGCCGGCGAACTTGGTTTCCTCTGCCCGACCATGCCGGAAGAATACGGCGGCGTAGGCGCGGACTTCCGCTACAGCGCTGTCATCATGGAGGAGGTGTCCAGGGCGGGCCTGTCCGGCATCGGCTGGACATTGCATTCCGACATCGTTGCCCCCTATATCCTCAATTACGGCTCCGAAGAACAGAAACAGTATTACCTGCCGAAACTGGCAACCGGCGAAATGATCGGTGCCATCGCCATGACCGAGCCGGGCGCAGGTTCCGACTTGCAGGGGGTGAAAACCACGGCGGTGAAAAACGCTTCTGGCGACCATTACGTACTCAATGGCTCCAAGACCTTTATTACCAACGGCCAGCTGGCGGACCTGGTGATCGTGGTGGCCAAAACCGATCCGAAAGAAGGCGCCAAGGGCACCAGCCTGTTGTTGGTGGAAACCGCCTGGGAAGGGTTCGAGAAAGGGCAGAACCTGAATAAGGTGGGGATGAAAGCGCAGGACACCTCCGAGCTGTTCTTCCAGGACGTTCAGGTGCCTGCGGATAAGCTTTTGGGATCAATGGAAGGCCAGGGCTTCTTCCAACTGATGGCGGAGTTGCCGGCGGAGCGCCTGCAGGTGGGCCTGACCGCCGTCGCTGCTGCGGAAGCCGCGTGGGAGTGGACGCTGGATTACGTGAAGGAGCGCAAGGCGTTCGGCAAACCGGTGATAGCGTTCCAGAATACCCGCTTCAAAATGGCGGAGATGAAGGCGGAAATCACCGCTGCCCGCGTCTTCTGTGACCGTTGTCTGGAACTGCACCTGGAAAAGAAGCTGGATATTCCAACGGCAGCCATGCTGAAACAGCATACCACCGACCTGCAGTGCAAAGTCATGGACGAGTGTGTGCAGCTTCACGGCGGCTACGGCTACATGTGGGAGTATCCCATCGCCCGCGCCTGGGCGGACTCGCGGGTACAGCGTATCTACGCCGGCACCAATGAGATCATGAAAGAGATTGTTGCGCGCTCGTTCTAGTTCTAGTAGGCGCTTGTGCCCGTTAGCGCGCCGCAGGGACAGCTCCCGCGGCGCGTTTTCGTTACCTAAGTTTACAAATTGCCAAACCTATCAAGGTTCCCCCCGGCAACATCCCCTACAGTAGCGGCACAACCTCTAACAAGGACAATGGTTGCCGCGATGAAACGTCTGCTCTCCTTTACAGTTGCCCTGTTCACGCTGGCCCTTGCCGGTTGCGGCGAGGAATCCGACAAGTCACCGGTCGATGGCCGTGACTTTGACGCCGAGGATTACAGCGAGCCCGAGCCCTATACAGGCCGGGTGATTGACGGCTACCTGCGCAATGCCAGGGTGTGGCTGGACATGGACGGTGACAGCCAATACACGCCGGGCCCGATGACCTTTGAAAACAGCGCCGGCACGGAAATAACCCTGCGGGACGGAGAGCCTACCGCGTTAACGGGAGAAGGTGGCGTCTTCTCGCTGGATACTGCGGAACTGGTGCAGGACCCGTCCATATCCCCGGATATCGATCCCAGGGACTTTCCGCTGTTTGCCGTGGTGCTGCCTGGCCAGACCATGGAGCAGACCCGCATCGGGGAAGTGGTGCTGGAAGACGCCTACCTGCTTAGTGCGCCACCTGGCGTGCGCAATGTCACGCCATTGAGCCACCTGGTGCGGCAGCGCCGCCTGATTGGGTTGCAGGATCTTTCGGTCATCAGTACCGATCTGTCTGATGCTCTCGGCAACGTGAACCTGGTCAGTAACTATATCCGGTCCGGTGATCACCGTGCTCACGCATACGCCCGCGCCTTCGCACGCTTCATGGCCAGCCAGTTCCCGCCGGAGTACGCCAATCTCCTGCGCAATGGTGACGGACGTGAACGCTACCTGAGTGAAGAGGCGGTTTATCTTCTGGGTATATCCTTTGCCCGCAATGCCCTCGAGGTGGTTCAGGTGGTTGATGCCGCTGCCTCCCAAGGCAATTACGAGAACATTAACATTGATGAACTGGAATTGCCGGAAGTGCCGGTTGAGCTGGACGATCCGGTTATCCTTGAGCGCCAGACAGTTCTCGCCCGGGGGGAGGGGAGCGAGTTGCCGGCCACAATGTCTAACCTCAGCGTGTCCGCTGAACTGGAGTTCGACTACTCGGAAGATGGCCGGTTAACGGCCGTGACGGCAAACGGGTGCATGATGCCGTCAATGAGAGAGATGGCCCGCTTGATCAATGCCCGTGGCAGAATCGCCGATACCGATGTGCAGTGGATGCCTTCGATATCATTGTCCCAGGAGAGTGCCAGCTACCATGAGGTTGAAGGGGCCGATGAGCGGCTGACATTCAACTGGCAGGACCGTACCGCGACGTTCGAAACCACCACCACCTGCCATCCTGGACTGGCGTCGTCCTCGGCATTGGGTGGCCCGCCGGCGATCCGTTACGAGTGGACCATGTCGGATGCCCGGGTCGAGTCCCTGACAGCAACTTCCGATAGCAAGACGGAAATTTTGCGCCCCGACTATCAGTTCGCCAACGATGCCTTTTTCGGTTTCACGCGTTCCGTCGATGGCGTGAACGAGGAGATTGTGGCGCTCACGAGTAGCGTCCAATCCTGCGAAGGGGATATTGATCCGGAGGACGTTGATGCGGCGCAGGTGGTGTCTGCTCAGCAGCCTTTCACGGTCACCGGCAGTATCACGCTACCGGACGAGTTCACCTCGCCGGCGCTGGAGTTCGATACTCGCAATGACCGTTTCAGGCCGCTAAGGTTTGGCTTCCTGGATGAAGAAATGAGTTCCACGCCTGGGGTCAGCAATACAGAAGGGTTTGACTGGGCGTTCTACTACCCGTTCGATAATTCCAGCGAGTTCGTGGCAGACCAGCCCAACCTGATCAACATCGCCTACCTGAATCGTCATGGCGGCAGCCGGGCCTGTGGGCGCGAGTTCGAAAGAGCGCCTTCTGCGGCCTATGCCCGGGTGAATTACACCTATCAACGGCTCTCGGAGTATTTGTCGGGGCTGGTGGAGTAAGCCAGGGCTGCGGTCAGGCTCTTCGCGAACGTGCGGAGAGTCATGCGTTTTCGAGCGCAGATCTGTTGCGACATGTGCTTATAAAGGTGTTGGATTCTTAACACTTCCTGAGGGAGGAAGTGGTGCCGAGGAGAGGACTTGAACCTCCACGGGGTTGCCCCCACTAGCACCTGAAGCTAGCGTGTCTACCAATTTCACCACCTCGGCAGGTGATTTGCAGTCTTCCCGGTGGGCATTCAAACGTTTTACTTCGTTGAATTTCCGGGCTTTCTGCCGCAGCTGCGGGCATTGCCGTCAACCGATGGCGCGTACTTTAATCATTCGGAAAAAGCCTGTCAAATATTTTTTGTCCCGCCGGGGCCGGTTTTTACGTCTATTTTAGGCGGTCGGTTAGGCAGGCGGGTGCTGGCGGCGTTATACTCTTTTGCAAACGCAATATAACGATTGATTTCCAGCAGGGAAGTCAGACTAAGGATACGAATGGTTTCCAGAAAGAAGACCGACAAAGACCCACACGCGCAGCGTGAAGCCAGCAAATACGACAACCCGATTCAGAGTCGGGAGTTCATTCTCGACCATCTGAAGGAGCGGGGAGCGCCGGCCACTCACGAGACTCTGTGTAGCGAGTTGGGGCAGCAGTCCGAGGAGGGCATCGAAGCCCTTCGGCGCCGGCTGATTGCCATGTGCCGGGACGGACAACTGATCTGTAATCGCCGGGGAGCCTACCTGCCCATTGAAGAAGCGGATCTTGTTACAGGCCGTGTCACGGGGCACAAAGACGGGTTCGGTTTTCTGATCCCGGATGATGGAGGGTCGGATCTGTTCCTTACAGCCCGCCAGATGCGCCAGGTTTTCCACGGTGACCGCGTTGCCGCCCGGGTGGACCGGGTGGACGATCGTGGTCGTCGCGAAGGGGTGATTGTAGAGGTGCTGGAGTATCGTACCCATCAAACCGTTGGTCGTCTGTTTCAGGAAAGCGGCATCTCCTTTGTGGTTCCGGAGAACGCTCGCATCAACCACGAAGTATTGATTCCGGCAGAGCACATTAATGATGCACGGCACGGCCAATACGTCGTGGTCGACATCCTGCGCCAGCCTACGGTGCGTACCCAGCCAACGGGCAAGGTGGTGGAAGTACTTGGCGAGCACATGGCACCGGGTATGGAAATCGATGTGGCCATCCGTTCCTACGATATCCCTCACAGTTGGCCGCCGGCCGTCGGTGAGCAGATTGCCGGCATTGCCGATGAGGTGACCGAAAAGGACAAGCAGAATCGGGTGGATATCCGCAACCTGCGCCTGGTGACCATCGACGACGAAACCGCCCGGGACTTTGACGACGCGATCTATTGTGAGCCGCGCCCGCGTGGTGGCTACCGTCTGCTGGTAGCGATCGCAGATGTGTCCCATTACGTGCGTCCCGGCTCACCGCTGGATGAAGAAGCGATTAACCGTGGCAACTCCGTCTACTTTCCGGATCACGTGGTGCCGATGCTGCCGGAAAAGCTGTCCAACGGCCTGTGTTCACTGAACCCGGGTGTGGATCGGCTGTGCATGGTGGCGGACATGACCATCAGTGCCAACGGCAGCGTCAGTGGCTATACCTTCTATCAGGCGGTGATGCACAGTCACGCGCGACTGACCTACAACAAGGTCAGTGACATGCTTGAGCGGCCGGATTCCGAGCCGGGTTACAGGCTGTCGGAGCAGTACGCGCATGTGCTGCCGCACCTGCACAACCTCTACAACCTCTACAAATTGCTGCGCAAAGCCCGGACTGAGCGTGGTGCCATCGATTTTGAAACCACGGAAACCCGGGTCATATTCGACGCCAGTCGCAAAATCGAGGAAATCGTTCCGGTCAAGCGCAACGACGCCCACAAGATCGTCGAGGAATGTATGCTCGCCGCCAACGTGGCGACGGCGCGATTCCTCAAGAAGCACAAGGTGCCATCACTGTACCGGGTGCACGATGGCCCATCCGAGGAGCGTCTCAATGCGGTGCGGCTTTTCCTGGGCGAGCTGGGGCTGCAACTGGGGGGTGGAGACAAGCCAACCTCCGCTGATTATCAGGCGCTGTTGTCCAGTATTGCAGACCGTTCCGACGCGAATGTCATTCAGACGGTGATGCTGCGCTCTCTCAGCCAAGCCGTCTACAGCCCGGATGAGGGTGGCCATTTCGGTCTGGGGTTTGCCAGTTATGCCCACTTCACCTCGCCGATTCGCCGTTATCCGGATCTGATCGTGCATCGCGGTATCAAGTCCGTGATTCACGGCGAGGACGGTAGCAAAGACGTATCGGTGCCGCCCAAGCGTGACCCGGAACTGGCGGATTACCCTTATGACCTTCCCAGAATGCATCAACTGGGTGAGCACTGCTCGATGACGGAGCGCCGCGCCGACGACGCAACGCGGGACGTCATGGCCTGGCTCAAATGCGAATACCTCAAGGATCACGTGGGCGAGGAGTACGACGGCGTGATTGCAGCCGTTGTGCCTTTCGGTTTCTTTGTGGAACTTTCCGGGGTTTACATTGAGGGCCTGGTGCATGTGTCTACCCTCAGTGGTGACTACTTCCATCACGATGCTGCCAAACATCGCCTGATCGGCGAGCGTACCGCTATGAGCTTCCGGTTGGGCGATGAGGTCCGCGTGAAGGTGATGCGTGTGGGCATGGAAGACCGCAAGGTGGACCTGGAACTGGTAAGCGAGCCACAGCATCGCCAAGCCGACCGGGATGCACTGGAGGTCACCAAGCGAGAGCCGCGGGATAAGGGCAAGGGCAAAGGTAAGGGGCGAGGTAAGGGTGGCAAATCCACTGCTGGCCGTGCTCCAAGGGCTGACCGGGACACGGCTGGTGATGCGGCCGCCAAACCTCGCCGCAGGAAAGCGACTGGTTCAAGGCCCTCTGGCAAATCGGGGGCGTCCGACGCGGTCACGCCAACGTTCGATGATGATGGCGAAATGTCGGCCCGTGACAAGCTGGTGGCGGAAGCGGCCAAGCTTGCACTGGGTAAGGGCAAGAGCAAGAAGGCACCGGCTAAAACCGCCGGCGCTGACAAGAAACGAAAGCCCCGCAAGTCAGGAAAATAGGCCGTGTCTGAAGAGTACATTTTTGGCTGGCATGCGGTTGAGGCCGTCCTCAAACGTGAGCCGGAACGTTTGCAGCAGGTGTGGATCCAGACTGGCCGCGAAGATCGCCGTGTCAAAACGGTAACGGAAACTCTGAATGAGCTTGGAGTCCGTTGGCAGGTGGTTCATCGCAAGGAACTGGATCAGCGCGTAGCCGGCGTGCATCAGGGTGTTGTGGCCGCGGTTTCCGAAAGCCGTGAATGGAGTGAGGACGATCTCCTGGCCATGCTGTCAGGGTCTGACAAGCCGCCGTTTCTGTTGATCCTGGATGGGGTTACCGATCCCCATAACCTGGGCGCCTGTCTGCGAACCGCTGATGCCGTGGGTGTCCAGGCTGTGGTCGTGCCCAAGGATAAGTCTGCGTCGTTGTCGCCGACCGTCAGGAAAGTGGCCTGTGGCGCGGCTGAAACCGTACCTCTGGTACGTGTCACCAATCTTGCGCGGTTTATGCGTACGATCAGGGATGATGGCGTCTGGCTCATTGGCACCGCCGGCGAGGCGGACAATACCCTGTATCAAGCAGATTTTACCGGCCCGGTCGCTCTGGTAATGGGTGCCGAGGGCAAAGGTATGCGGCGCCTGACCCGGGAACACTGTGATCTGTTGATCAATATCCCCATGCTTGGTCACGTGGACAGTCTCAATGTGTCGGTGGCTACCGGTGTCTGCCTTTACGAAGCCTTGCGTCAACGGCTTGCATAGTATCAGCCACACGCCTAGAATACGTGACCCCCTTTTCAAGGGGGCGGTGTTGTATTGCCTGAAATCCTGGTGATCAATATCGGCTTTTTGAGCAGGCTTTATACGTAATGTCTTGTTGATAAAAGCAAAAAGAAGCCGGCAGCTTTGCCTGCCACCTCCTTGCTTTCTGCATTTGCCCTGTTTGTTGAAACCGGTGCCTGTGCTGGAGGCTGTTTAAACCGTAGGGAGAACTCATGCGTCACTACGAAATCGTATTTATGGTACACCCGGATCAGAGCGAGCAGGTGCCCGCGATGATCGAGCGCTATACCGGCGTCATCAATGAAGATGGCGGCAAGGTACATCGCCTGGAAGATTGGGGCCGTCGTCACCTGGCTTACCCGATCAACAAGATTCACAAGGCTCACTACGTTCTGATGAACATTGAATGTTCACAGGCAGCGATGGACGAGCTGACTCACAACTTCCGTTTCAACGATGCCATCATCCGCGACATGATCCTGCGCCGCGATGGTGCCGACATCGAACTGTCCCCGATGAAAGCTTCCGAGTCCCGTGAAGACCGTCGTGGCGGCGATGATCGTCCGCGTCGTTCAGCCGAATCTGACGAGCCACGTCAGCAGGCTGAAACCCAGGACGAAGAAGAGTAAAACCATCACCGGAGTTGAGGAGTTAAGTTATGGCTCGTTTTTTCAGACGTCGTAAATTCTGCCGCTTCACGGCAGAAGGTGTTAAAGAGATCGATTACAAGGATCTGGACACCCTGAAAGGTTACATCACTGAAACCGGCAAGATCGTGCCCAGCCGTATTACCGGCACCAAGGCACGCTATCAGCGTCAGCTGGCTACCGCTATCAAGCGTGCCCGCTACCTGGCACTGCTGCCGTATTCGGACAGCCACGACAACTAAGTAACAGAATAAACAGGACCCGGGACCATGCGTGCACTGGCACAGTTTGTAATGCGCGGTCCTCTGCAGGCAGGCGGGGTGGCAGCAGTTACCACTGCAATACCCTTGTTGTTCTGGATAGGTGCGGCGGTTATTGGCCTGGTCATTCTCAGACTGGGTATCAGCCAGGGGCTCAGTATCGGCCTCTGGGCATTGCTTCCGGCACTCGGCTGGAGCTGGTTCGGGCAGGACCCGACGGCCCTGGTGGTGTTGCTTCAGGCAATGTTGATGGCGTCCATCCTGAGAATAACCCTGTCGTGGGAGAAAGCGCTGCTCGCAGGCAGTTTCCTGGGGATTGTGACAGGCTTGATGTTGCCCCTGGTGTACCCGGATCTGTTGAACGATCTGGTGCAGGCCGGGGTGAGATTTTACGAAGAGTACAACGCCGAAATTGCCAGTAGTCTTGGCAGTGAGCTGGAAACAGTCATTCGGCAAACCATGAATGCGAGCATGGCGGGCACCTACCTGGTAATCGGGGTGTGCATGACCATGCTGGCAAGATCCTGGCAGGCCGGGTTGTACAACCCCGGCGGATTCCGGACCGAGTTTCACTCGCTCCGGCTGTCACCGGCAATCGCGGTTATCTGTGTGATTACCATGGTGGCAGGGCCCGTTCTCGGGTTGAATTCCATGCTGCTGGGCTGGGTTGGAGGTTTGCCGCTGTTTGTTGCGGGCCTGGCCCTGGTTCATGGTGTTGTCGGTCGTAAAAACCTGAGTGGTCAGTGGTTGGTGCTGTTCTACCTGGCACTGGTACTGCTTGGTCCAAGCCTGATGATTCTGTTGGTAGTTCTGGCTTTTGTGGATAGCTGGCTGGACATCCGGAGGCGAATGAAGTCCTCCGGCCCGGCTGAATAAAGCACGAAGAGGTTAACGAGATGGATGTTATTCTGCTCGAAAAAGTAGCAAACCTTGGTTCACTGGGTGACAAGGTCAAGGTAAAGGCCGGTTACGGTCGTAATTTTCTTCTGCCTTATGGCAAAGCTGTTGCGGCAACCGCTGACAACCTGAAAGCGTTCGAAGAGCGCCGTGCAGAGCTGGAGAAAGCGGCAGCTGAGAAGCTGGCTGCGGCCCAGGCTCGTGGCGAAGCGCTGGAAGGCGCCTCAGTCACCATTACCTCCAAGGCTGGTGAAGAAGGCAAGCTGTTCGGCTCCATCGGTGTGCGTGACATCGCAGATGCGATTACCGCCACCGGTACCGACGTTGAGAAAAGTGAAGTTCGTCTGCCCGAAGGCCCGCTCCGCGTGGTTGGCGAGTACGAAATCGAGCTTCAGCTGCACTCTGACGTAACCGTTCACATTAACCTGGCTGTTGTGGCCGAGTAAATTGACGGTTTAGTCTGAACATCGGGTTACTACCCGGTGCAGCCATACAGGCCCGGAATCCACTCAGGTGGATTCCGGGCCTGTTGCTTTCTGGTGTATGATTTGTGTTTTCCGTAGCTCTCCCATCGCATCGACAATCCCCGTAAACTGTCACGGATGTGATGCCCAGACGAAGACGTTTCCATGGCCAACCCGAATTTCAAACCGGTAAACAGCGACCCTGAGACCAGCCGAATCAAGGTTCCACCTCATTCCGTGGAGGCCGAACAGGCGGTGCTTGGTGGCCTGATGCTGGACAACCGCCGATTTGATGAAATCTCGGAGATCATTTCCGCTGGCGACTTTTACCGCCAGGATCACCGCCTCATTTTTGGTGCTGCCGAGCGACTGGCGGGCGAGAGCGAACCGCTTGATGTTGTCACGCTGACCGAATTCCTGGAGCGTGCTGGTGATATCGAAGACGCGGGTGGGCTTTCCTACCTGGCAGAGCTGGCCGAGAAGACACCCGGTGCCGCCAATATCCGCGCCTATGCCGAGATTGTGCGGGAGCGCTCTATTCTGCGACAACTGGTGCAGGTATCCGGCGAGATATCCGATTCGGCGTTTAACCCCCAGGGCCGGAACAGCAACGAGATCCTGGATGAAGCCGAGCGTAACGTCTTCCAGATCGCCGAATCGCGGGTCAAGGAAGGCTCCGGCCCCCAGGCCATCAACCCGATTCTCACCAAGGCCCTCAGTCGCATTGAGGAGCTGTTCGAGTCCGGCGAGACTACAACGGGTCTGACCACGGGCTTCAAGGACCTGGACGAGTGGACGTCGGGGATGCAGCCCTCGGATCTGTTGATCGTGGCGGGGCGACCGTCCATGGGTAAAACCACCTTTGCCATGAATATCGTCGAGAACGCCTTGATAAGCACCGGCGCGCCGATTCTGGTGTTCAGTATGGAAATGCCGGCGGATGCGCTGGTCATGCGTATGTTGTCGTCACTAGGGCGTATTGATCAGAGCCGGATTCGTAGCGGTAAGCTTGAAGAGGACGACTGGCCCAGGCTGACATCCGCGGTGAGTCTGCTGAAAGACAAGCCGCTTTATATCGACGACACGCCTGGTCTGAGCCCAACCGAAATGCGTTCCCGGGCTCGTCGTATTGCCCGGGAGAACGAAGGCAAGCTTGGCCTGATCATGGTCGATTACCTCCAGTTGATGCGGGTGCCCGGCAACACCGAGGGCCGGACCGCCGAGATTTCCGAGATCTCCCGGTCCCTGAAAGGGATCGCCAAGGAGCTCAGCTGCCCGGTCGTGGCGCTTTCGCAGCTGAACCGGAGTCTGGAGCAGCGGCCGAACAAGCGCCCGGTCAACTCGGACCTGCGGGAATCCGGTGCGATCGAGCAGGACGCGGACGTCATCATGTTTGTCTATCGGGATGAGGTCTACAACGAAGACACCTCCGACAAGGGCATTGCCGAAATCATCATCGGTAAGCAACGTAACGGCCCCATTGGCACTGTGCGACTGGCCTTCATCGGCAAGTACACCAAGTTCGAGGATCTGGCCCACGGCGATTACGGCGGGGATTATTAATGCCACGGAAGACCCTTGCCCGTATTGATATCCGTGCACTCCGCCACAACTATCGCCTCGCCTGCCGGCTGGCCAGCCCGGCCCGGGCGATGGCCGTTATCAAGGCCGATGGCTATGGCCATGGCATCCGTGAAGTCGCACGGGCCCTGGCGAGCGATGCACCCAAATTTGCCGTTGCCTGTCTGGAAGAAGCCCTGGCGATCCGTGAGGCAGGTGTTGACCATCCTGTGGTGTTGTTGCAGGGCATGCACAGTGCCGAGGACGTCGGGATGTGTGTTCGCGAAGGTTTTGAAGTGGTGGTCCACAGTCATTATCAGTTGGACTGGCTGGAGCAGGCTGGTGGGACGCCGACGGTCTGGGTAAAAGTGAATACCGGCATGAATCGGCTTGGTTTCGCGCCGAGCGCACTGGCCGATGTTATGGCACGACTGGGTACCATTGCCGCGGCGGAGAAGGTGGCGGGTTTCGTAACGCACTTTGCCTGTGCGGATGATATCTCCAGCGATGACACGGACCAGCAGACGCGGATATTCAGTGAAGCCGTGGTGGACTGGCCAAAACTTGAGAAAAGCGCGTCCAATTCCGCCGCCCATTTTCTTCCTGCCCAGCCGTCGTTCGACTGGACCCGTCCCGGCATCATGCTTTATGGCGCCTCCCCGACCTTGGGCAAGACTGGCCCGGAGCTGGGACTGGAAGCGGTAATGACACTGGAAGCCCCTTTAACCGCCGTGCGAACGCTAAAGCCGGGAGAGTCCGTGGGCTATGGCTACAGCTGGACCGCGACCCGGGAAACACGAATGGGGATTGTGGCCATTGGCTATGGTGATGGCTATCCTCGCCATGCCGGCACGGGCACTCCGGCGTGGGTCGGCGGTAACCGCATACGCCTGATTGGCAGGGTGTCCATGGACATGCTGGCCGTGGACCTGACGGGCGCCCCTGACGCCTGTCCTGGCGACTCTGTGGAGCTCTGGGGGCGGCATGTCAGTGTGGATGAAGTGGCGCAACACGCCGGTACCATTGGCTACGAGCTGCTAACGGGTATTACAGCCCGGGTGCCCAGGCTGTACGAGGATTCGGGCAACACCGCAGCAGGGTAGGTGATCAGGAAGCGGGTTCCGGCTCGTGGATGATTTCCTCGATGAAGTCGAGAATCGCGGCCAGGCTGCGGTCGTCCAGTTTCTTCAGGACTTTGTGGACGACCATCTTGCTGCCTTTGAGCATGCTGCCGATGCCCATTCTGGCCATACCCATCAGCATGCTGCTGGCATTCAGCCGGCGCAGGGGTTCCAGGAAAAAGAAATCCAGACCGTTGTCGGTCATCTCGACAATCAGTTCGAACAGTTTGTCGATGGCTATCTTGTCCGCCTTTCCCCGCTCCCGGAGCTCATTGACGGTATAAAGTGCGCGGGTGCGGAGCTCATCCGGGATGGGGGCAACGATATGGCTTTGTTGTTTCAGCATGTAGGATCCTGTTGTTGTATGCTCGTCAGGTCTGCTCAGTACTCCGACACGTATTCTATGGGGTGTACACCGCGTGCCATTGGCTCGAACGGTATCGGGTGCCCGTCATATCAGTGATATCCCGTGCACGCGTTCCAACAAGCTATGGGAACGATTACAGTGTGGTAAAGACTTACAGCAGCATACCGATAAAGTGGCAACGGTATTGTTACCCGTTGCGAAGATAGAAACCGGAGGCGATGAGCGCTCGTGCACGTTCTTGTTGTTCATGATTATGGCCCATTGGGGCGGGTATTGCTGGAGCGTTTAAGGAATACCTCGCTCCATGTCAGCCCGTTGCTGATCAGCGAGCTTGAAACCGCGGATCTTTCGGCGCTGGAAGGCTGGGTTCCCGACGACACTGACTTGATCGTGAACGCGCTTTGGCTTGCGGACCCTGAAAGTGCGGAAAAGAACCCCGAGTTGGCCCACAAGGCGTCGTTTTCGTTGCCTGTGGCACTGGCTGAGCACGCCTGTGAGCACAATATCGCGTTGTTGCAGTTGTCGTCTTCCTACGTGTTCGACGGCCGAAAGCAGAGTGCCTATATTGCCTCCAATCCCGGTCAGCCCTGTAACGAGCTGGGTAACTGGCAGTGGGAATGCGAACAGGCGCTGAGAACGTTGTTGCCGCGGCATATCATTCTGAGGACGGGCTGGAGCCTGGGGCGCTTTGTCCGCAAGGTGCAGTCCGTTGCCGCAGGGTCCGACACCATCAAGTTACCCGGTAAATGCCGTGGCCAACCCGTGACCGTCAGTGATCTTGCCAGGGTGATTACCGCGATTGTCCAGCAGATAGACTGTGGTGCGGAGGTGTGGGGCACCTATCAGTACGCCGGTGCGGAAGATATCTCGCTCTATGAGTTGGGGCTTGCAATCACCGGTTTGAGCGGCATTCCCGATGGTATCCGGGTGGTGGATGAAACGCCCGCATGGGCAACCCTGGAGCCCGCGAACGCCACCATGATCTGCACCAAGATCCGCAACACCTTTGGCGTCAAGCAGCTCCCGTGGCGTTCGGGGTTGGCCGAGGAGCTGGAGCTACTGTCCCTGAACGGCGGCAAGGAACTCACGGACGAGCCCACAAGCTAGGCTCGTCAGGAAGTCAGACTTTTCCGAATACCAGCGAGGCATTGGTGCCGCCGAACCCGAAGCTGTTGGACATCACTGTATTCAGTGGCGCCGCTTTGGAATCAGGCCCCACAACCGGCATTCCGGCAATGGTGTCATCCAGGTTTGTCAGGTTTTTAGTGCCCGCAATAAATCCGTTCTGCAGCATGATCAGGGAATAGATCGCTTCATGAACACCCGATGCGCCCAAAGAGTGGCCGGATAGCGACTTTGTGGACGAAATCTGCGGCACTTTATCACCGAAGACGTTCCGTACCGCCTTCATCTCCGCCACATCGCCCACCGGCGTGCTGGTGCCGTGTGCATTGATGTAATCCACCGGTGTCTCAACCGTGGACAGCGCCTGTTGCATGCAACGCATGGCGCCTTCGCCAGAGGGGGCGACCATGTCGTGTCCGTCGGACGTGGCGCCATAACCGGTCAGCTCGGCAATAATGGGGGCACCGCGCTTGAGGGCATGCTCAAGCTCTTCCATTACCACCATGCCGCCACCCCCTGCGATAACGAATCCATCACGACCGGCGTCGAAGGGTCTGGATGCGGTTTCCGGGGCATCGTTATACTTGGTGGACAAGGCGCCCATGGCGTCGAACAGCATGGTCAGGCTCCAGTCCTCTTCCTCGCCACCGCCAGCGAATACAATGTCCTGCTTGCCAGACTGGATCTGCTCCGCGGCGTGGCCAATACAGTGGGCGCTGGTGGCGCAGGCGGACGACATGGAGTAATTCACGCCGCGAATTTTGAAGGCAGTGGCCAGGCAGGCCGAGACGGTACTGGTCATGATCCGTGGCACCATGTAGGGCCCGATGCGTTTGACACCTTTTTCACGCATGATGTCGACGGCCTCGACCTGGCTGGCGCTGGACGCGCCGCCGGAGCCGGCAATCAGGCCGGTACGGTCATTGGAGACCAGATCGTCTGTCAATCGTGAGGACGCAATGGCCTGCTCCATGGCGAGGTAGCTGTACATCGCCGACTGGCCCATGAAGCGTCGGGTTTTACGGTCGATGACCGACGTATCCACATCAACAGAACCTGCCACCTGGCTGCGGAAGCCCATGTCACGATAGGTTTCATTGAACCGGATGCCCGATTTGCCGGCCTTGAGGCTTTCCAGCACCGCATCCGTGGAGTTGCCGAGGCAGGAAACAATGCCCATTCCGGTAACTACAACCCGTCTCATACTTTCCTCCTTAGCAGGGCCTGCACCGCGAACCGGGCCGGTCCCCTCTGTCTCTGACTATAACCATCAGTCTAGGCGCTTTGGCGCTGCGGCGATATTTGACCTTGGTAAGGTGCAAGAAGAGGCCAGGCGAGCTGGCATAGCCGTTACGTACAAGGCGGCGATCATGGACGTTGGTAAGATGGCGTTTATCAACAATAACCCGAGGGAGATTCACCGTGCGTTCACTGTCTCAATTTCTGCATGACTACGGCGACAGCCATCAGAACACCGTCAACCAGTGGGTCCATATTGCCTGCGTTCCGGCAATCCTGATATCAACACTGGGATTGTTCTGGCTGATACCGGTAGGCAGTTGGCTTGGCCTTTCTGGCTCTGGGGCCTATTGGGTCAACGGCGCCACGATTCTCGCGGGCTTGTCGGGTATCGTCTATCTGCGTTTGTCGCTTTGGGTGTTCGTATTGATGGCGGGCTGGTTTGTACTGTCTTTGTGGGCCATACAGAGTGTGCTGGCCAGTGGTCTGTCCCTGTTCTGGACCAGTCTTGTGGTCTGGATCGTTGCCTGGGCGGTCCAGGTGGTCGGCCATAAAATTGAAGGCAAGAAGCCGTCGTTCGTGGAAGACCTTGTGTTCCTGCTGATCGGGCCGATCTTCGTTAGCATCGAGTTTGCGGCGAAGCTGGGCATACCGGTACCTTATGCCCAGGGTGGCCATGACGGTGGGCGCCAGCCTCAGAGTCACTGAACCAAGGCTGCTTGAGGTATGCTTGCAGGGAAATGCAGAGTTGAGTGACACCATGCAGGCACCGCCCTTCAAAACGCCAACGAGCGGTCAGGGCCACAAGGGCACCTTGTTTTTGTGGCAGGATCACTGGCAGGTACTCGGACAGTTGATGCCCAACCGCTCACACCGCCACATAAG
The DNA here is from genome assembly GCF_054968585.1 of Marinobacter sp. G5_S1_61_S3. Classification (NCBI taxonomy): domain Bacteria; kingdom Pseudomonadati; phylum Pseudomonadota; class Gammaproteobacteria; order Pseudomonadales; family Marinobacteraceae; genus Marinobacter; species Marinobacter sp. G5_S1_61_S3. The sequence continues at coordinate 113,605 of NZ_JBQKUK010000014.1, forward strand.
CGCTTCCTTGCTGGTCGGGCTCGACAGTCCCTTTCGGCTGGCTGTGGACGGTGAATGGCGGGAAACCCGCGCCGCCATCGTAGCCCCTGACGTTCCCCAGGCACTGGAGCCTGGGGAGGCCAGAATCTGGAGCGTCCAGCTCGACCCCGACAGCGTTTACTGGCGGTCCCTGAAACCCGTTACGGCAGGCATGGCCTCCACGGATCTTTCGTTGACCGGTGTGGGTCTGCCTGATCCCGGGGAGACAGACTGCGAGGCCATGGCTTGCGCGCTGGCAAGCGTGATCTCTCAGAGCGGGCACGCGCCCGTTGCGCTGGACGACCGTATAGCGGGCATTTGCGGGAAGCTGAGGGCAGAACTGCCGGAACGCCTGGAACTGAACTCTCTGGCTCAAAGTGTCGGGCTGTCCTCGTCACGGCTGACGCATCTGTTTCGCCAGGAAACGGGCGTGCCGCTGCGCCGCTTTCTCCTGCACCTGAAGATCAACCGGGCATTGGCGTTCTGGAAACCGGGTATATCCGTCTCCCGGTTGGCGACAGAGGCCGGGTTCTACGACCAGCCCCATCTGGTTCGCACGGCACGTGATATGTTCGACGCACTGCCGTCCGCCTATGTGGCGGCGGGATGGTTCAACGTATGCCGTTGTGGTCTCGATGATCAGGCTTTGTCGGATTTCTCGCGTTGACGTTCAGCCTCTTCCCGGGCTTCCTGCTCGACCATGGCGGGCGTCTCCAGCGAAATTCGCCCGAGCTTCCCGGAGCGGAATTCGTTAAGCAGTATTTCCGACACCTTGTGCAGGTCCGGAACCCCACCTCTCCCCAGGAACCGTCGTTTTTCCGCGATGCCGTCCATCAGTGCCAGGCCGTCCCGGGGCCTTTCTTCAAACCCGTAGCGCGCCATTGCCAGTTCGGGATACGCGTCCAGCAGGTAATCCGCCTCGAATAACGCCACGTCCTCAAACTCAATCACCGCACTGCGAATGGCGCCACTAATAGCCAGGCGGTATCCGCAGGCTTCCGGAGACAGCTTGGGCCAGAGAAACCCCGGTGTGTCATAGAGCAGAACGTTGTCTGGCAGTTTGATGGCCTGCTGCGCCCGGGTCACTGCGGGCTCATTTCCAGTCTTGGCCGCCGGCCGGCCCGCCATGGTATTGATCAGCGTGGACTTCCCGACATTGGGGATGCCCAGGATCATCACCCGCAGCGCCCGTTTCTGGCGATCATGATCCGGCGTCATTTCACCGGCCAGTCGCAGGATGTCGAGGGCTTCCGCGCGCTGGTTGTGGGTCATGGTGATGGCCCGAACGCCACGTTCCTTTTCCAGCCAGCCGAGCCATTGTTCGGTAATGGCCGGGTCAGCCAGGTCTCGCTTGTTAAGCACCTTGATGACGGGCGTATCGCCGCGCAGGGCAGGGACCAGCGGATTTTCGCTGCTGAACGGCAGGCGCGCGTCCACGACCTCGATAATGAGATCCATCTGGGGCATTACCTTTTTGATTTCCTTGCGGGCCTTGTGCATGTGCCCTGGAAACCAGTTAATGGCCATGGTTGATACTCCTGAAGTGGCTGAACGGCGCCATTATGGACGGGAATGACTAAATTTTCACATTTCTCTCAACCCGCCCATGGTGGGAGCTGAGGCATGTGAGGGTGTGAAGTATGTACAAAAAGAAGGGGGTTCGGGGTGAAATACCCGGTTGTTTTGATTTAGGGTGTAGGGCTCGAAAACCCAAAGCGACTTAAATAATCGATTATTGGAGATTTCTATGAAGCTCGTGAAACTGTTCGGAATTGCCCTGATTGCTATCGGGCTGTCTTCTCCGGCGATGGCGCAGCAATCTGGCGGGCAGCCGGACCAGGTTGATCAGCTGGCTCAGATGGTTGGCTTGAGTGAAGACCAGCAGAAAGAAATTCGCGGCATCATTGAAGAGATGCAGGCTGAGATTCAGGAGCTTCAGGGCGAAGCCCAGCAACTGCAGCAGCAGATCCAGGCTCAGATCAAGCCGGATTACGACGAAGACGCGATTCGTGACAACGCCGAGAAGCTGGGTGATGTAACTGGCGAGATGACAGCAATGTCTACTCTGATGCAGGCCAAGGTGGATGCTGTGTTCACTCAGGAGCAGCGTGACGAGTTGAACAAGCGCATGCAGCAAATGCAGCAGCAGATGCAACAGCAGCGTCAGATGCAGCAGGGTATGCAGTAAACATCTGTTTTCCGGGTTAACCCCCGGAGCCCGAAAAAACCGCCTTTGCCTCTGGCTTGGGCGGTTTTTTTGTGACTGTAGCCTGCTGGTTGGGAGTCAGGTCGCGGCGGGGCGGGCCTACATCGGTGCGACAATCACCAAATTGTGAAGGCTAGGAGAGTGTTACTCACAATTCAGCCCCGAACGGCTTAACCAGCACAATAAGCCGAGGCAACAACGTAAGCGCCCCCACCAGAGCCATAAACATGGCAAAGCCGGTGAACAACCCGAAGTAGATGGTCGGGATGAAATTCGACAGCACCAGGATCGAAAACCCGGTGATAATCGTCAGCGAGGTAAAGAACATCGCCTGCCCGATACTGCGGTGGCAGCGGTGCATGGTGGCGAGGTAGTCGCCGTCTTTCTCGAATTCCGTCTTGAAACGGTGGATGTAGTGAATGGTATCGTCCACTGCGATCCCCACCGTGATGGCCGCCACCGTAATCGTCATCATATCCAGCGGAATGCCCAGCCACCCCATCAGGCCCAGCACCGAACCCGCCGCGATCAGGTTCGGGGCCATGCCGATCAGCGCCAGCTTTATCGACCGGAACAGGATCAGGAACATCACCATGATGGCCAGGAAGACAATGCCGATGGTCTTGATCTGCGAATCGAACAGGCTTTGCAGCATGTTGTTGTACATCACCGTCATGCCCGTAAGCTTCACCTGATCGTCCTCAAAGCCCATTTCTTCGGTGAGGTGAGTGCGTATGCGGTCCAGCAATGCCTGCCGGCGCAGGTCAGGGGAAGTCTCCAGAATGCGGATACTGAAGCGGGCCTGGTCATGCTCTTCGCTGATGTAGGGGGTCAGAAGAATGTCCTTCAGACCGTCCGGCACCGCCGAGGGGACGAACGCCAGTTCCAGGGCATTCAGGGCCTCGCCACCGTTAACCTGGGCAAGGATGTCCAGGGTGGTGTCGATGGACATGACCTTGCCGGTCTCTGGCAGGCTGTCCAGGTAGTCGTGAACCTTACCCAGGCGGTCCATCTTCTGATAGGTGAACCAGGTGTCCCGGTATTCCTCGGCACCCTCGCAGTCCTCCACAAACGGATCGCAATCACTGGCAAAGGGGTCGCCGCCGGCTTCGCTTTCGGGTGGTTTCTCGTCTGTGATTACCACATCCAGTGGGGTCGTGCCTCCCAGACGCTCATCAATGGTGATCATGCCCTGGTGGATTTCGGTGCTGGACTTGAAGTAGTCGATGAAGCTGTTTTCCACCGTCAGGCGGTTTAGGCCGATGACGCAGAGCACCGCGAGGATGGCGGAGCCGACTAGTACGGTTTTGCCGTAGTGCTCGGTAAACCGCGCAAACCAATCGGTAAAGGGAATTCGGTTGGAGCGAACCCGGTCGTCCACCGGCGGTGGCAGCAGTGCCAGCAGGGCCGGGAAGATGATAAATGTGATGAGGAAGGCCACGGTCAGGCCGATGGTCATCATCCAGCCAAAATCGATCACCGGGCGGATACCGCTGAAGGTAAGCGAGCCGAAAGCAACAATGGTGGTGATGGCCATGTAGAAGCAGGGTTTGATCATCGCCAGCAAGGTGTGCCGCAGCGTATCCCGTGATTCGGCTTCAGGGTCGTCGTGCTGGAACTCCCGATAGCGAACGATCAGGTGGATGGTCAGCGAGAGGGTCATGATCAGCAGCAACGACACGAAATTGGATGAGATCACCGTGACTGGCCATTGCGCCCAGCTCAGATAGCCGATCACCAGCCACACCGTAAAGCTGCAGCACAACAGTGGTACCAGCACCCAGCGCCACTGGCGGAAAATGATTGCCAGGGTCAACAGCAGGAAGATCAGCACACCAACACCGAAGGTGGACAGGTCGTTCTGGATGAAACGGATCATGTCGGCAACAATCATGGGTACGCCGCCCAGGTAGATCTCGGCGCGGTCACGGTAGCTGTCGAGGATGTCCCTGACCCGTTTGATGGTGCGGTCCCTTTCCTCGCCCTGGGCCTCGGTGAACTCGATGAATGCCTGGCTGACGGTTTCCAGTCTTTGCTGTTCTTCTGCCGAGGCTTGGCCGCTCTGCACTTTATCCCGCAGCTCGTTGCGCTCCCGGAGCAGTTCAAAATAGCGCTCGGGAGTGGGCAGGTTCACCTGTATCGCAGTGGTGCGCGCGTCTTCGCTGATCAGCAGGTTCGGGTAGAGCGGATTGTTGAGTAGCGCTTTTTTGGCGGTGTCCGGCGCAACGTCATCCTCGTCAATGGTCTGGATTTCTGAGTCGACGGTGTCCAGGGTCAGGTCCGGGCTGTGGAGCAGGGGGACGTTGAGGATGCTGTTGGTGGAGCTGACATTCTCCAGGGCTGCGAGCTCATCTCGCAACGACGCCAGCAACGCCAGGCCCTCGTTGCTGAACAATTCCTGGTCCGGCGTGTAGGTGACAACGAGAAAATCGTCAGAGGTGGTGAAGCGGCGATTCACTTCCCGGTACTGCTCCAGGGAGCGATCATCCTCAAGAACCAGGGACTCGGCGGACGCATCCAGCCGGAACTGGTCCAGCCGCAGGCTGGCGATCAACAGCAGGGCGCCAAACAGCAGAAGTACCAGAACAGGACGGGGGAAAATCAGCCGGTCATAGAAAGATCGAAGCCAGGACATCGTAAGAATTACCCTACACAGTGAAAGCGAGTGCAGAGTGTGCCACAAACTGTCCGTCGACGGTGACCCTGTTTGGGGCCTACTCCAGGGAATCGAGCAGGGGTCAGTCTACCGCTTTGACCGGAATCTGCTGTGCGTTGGAGGAAGCAGGTACGTCTGGCACCGCAAGGCCCAGGTTATTCTTTTCGAACACACGATCGGCACGGTAGCTGGAGCGCACCATGGGGCCCGACGGCACTTCCATAAAGCCTTTCTCCAGGCCAATCTCCCGGTAACGGTTAAAGTCTTCCGGGGTCACGTACTGTTCTACCGGCAGGTGGTTCTGAGTGGGGCGCAGATACTGGCCCAGGGTCAGTATGTCGACGCCGATAGCCCGCAGGTCGTCCATGGTTTCGAGGATTTCCTCTTCGGTTTCACCGAGGCCCAGCATCAGGCTGGTCTTGGTGAGCACGTCCGGACGGTATTGCTTGGCGTGCGCCAGTACGCTGAGGGTTTTCTCGTAGCCGGCGCGGGGGTCCCGCACGCGGGTGGTCAGGCGCTTCACGGTTTCCACGTTCTGTGCGAAAACGTCCAGGCCGGAGTCCACGACCTTCTCAACGTGCGCCATGACGGCGTCAAAGTCAGGTGTCAGGGCTTCCACTGCGACATGGGGAGTGCACTGCTTGATGGCGGCCACGCAGGCTGCGTAGTGAGCGGCGCCGCCGTCGTCCAGATCGTCCCGGTCTACGGAGGTTAGTACGATATAGCGCAGGCCCATGAGTTCAACGGATTTCGCGGTATTTTCCGGTTCCTCATGGTCAAGCCAGCCTTTGGGATTGCCGGTATCAACGGCGCAGAAGCGGCAGGCGCGGGTGCACACGGAGCCCATCACCATAATGGTGGCGGTACCGTTGGCCCAGCATTCGCCGATGTTCGGGCAATGGGATTCCTGGCAGACCGTGCTCAGCCGGTGTTCGCTGACGTTCTTGCGCACCGCTTCATAGCGCTCGCCACCGGGCATGCGTGCACGCAGCCAGGACGGTTTACGCTGGGTTTTGGTGTCGATGATGCCCGAGCCCGAGCGCTTGATGCCATCCTTGATCGCTGAGAATCCATGTTCGTTGCGGAACTTTGAACCACTGGTGACGCGTGATTTGGCACTGTCGCTCATTACTGGGGGACTCTCTTCTCGGCGGCGGATAAAAGGCTTGGCTGACCCTAAAGGGTAATCTGCGCCGGCGGAGGATACAAGGCAGGTACGGACAATCACGGGGGTTCCGGGCACGACTTTCGTCGTACCCGGCAATTACATCAGGCGGTTGCTTTGTCCAGCGCCTGGCTGATATCGGCAATGATGTCATCCACGTGTTCGATGCCAATGGACAGGCGCACCAGATCCTCACTGACGCCCGCACTTGCCAGTTCCTCCGGATTGAGCTGCCGGTGTGTCGTTGTGGCGGGGTGACAGGCCAGGGATTTGGCATCACCAATGTTGACCAGGCGGTAGATCAGTTGCAGGGCATCGATGAATTTTGCGCCATTCTCAAGCCCGCCGGTGATGCCGAAACTGAGAATGCCTGACGCACGGCCGCCGCAGATTTTGTCGCAGGTGGCTTTGTAGGGGCTGTCGTCCAGGGTGGCATAGTTTACCCATTCCACCGACGGATGGTTTTTCAGGAAATTGGCTACTTTTTCGGCGTTTTCACAGTGTCTTTCCATGCGCAGGCCGAGTGTTTCAAGGCCCTGCATGATCAAAAAGGCATTGAACGGAGCCAGAGCGGCGCCGGTATTGCGCAGGGGAACCACGCGGCAGCGCCCGATGAAAGCCGCTGCGCCAAGGGCTTCGGTATAGACCACGCCGTGGTAGGACGGGTCCGGCTCGTTGAGCATAGGGAACTTCGCCTTGTTGGCGGCCCAGTCGAACTTCCCTGAGTCGACCACCACACCCGCTACGGTGGTGCCGTGGCCGCCGATGTATTTGGTCAGCGAGTGCACCACGATGTCTGCACCGTGTTCGAAGGGCCGGCACAGGAAAGGCGTTGCCACGGTGTTGTCGACGATCAGCGGTATGCCGTGTTTGTGGGCAATGTCCGCCCAGCGCTGGATATCAACCACATTGCCGGCCGGGTTGCCAATGGATTCGCAGAACAGGGCGCGGGTATTGTCATCAATGGCTTTCTCCACCGCGTCAAAATCATCGTGTCGTACCATGCGGCAGTTGATGCCCTGGTTCGGCAGCGAGTGGGCGAACAGATTGTAGGTGCCGCCATAGAGCTGGCCGGTGCTGACAATGTTATTCCCCACTTTGCAGATGGTCTGGAGCGAGTAAAGGATGGCCGCCATGCCCGAGGCTACTGCGAGCGCACCCACACCACCTTCAAGCTGCGCCATACGTTCCTCCAGTACGGCGTTGGTGGGGTTCATGATGCGCGTGTAGATGTTGCCCTGTACCTTCAGGTCAAACAGGTCCGCACCGTGTTGGGTGTCGTCGAACGTGTAGGAGGTGGTCTGGTAGATGGGCGTGGTCGCGGCGTTGGTTGTCGGATCGCCGTTGAAGCCAGCGTGAAGGGCGAGAGTTTCCGGTTTCATGGTTGAGCATCCCTTTTATCAAGCGTTGTTGTTGAGGTCGAACATCCCGATTGAGTATGCCACAGGCACAGGAACGTGAGCATTGTTTCATGTTGACCCTCATCGGCTTGTGACTTCCGTGTTTCCGCGCTAGGTTCGAACAGATATGACAGCCACAAACCTGCAAATAACAACAGGCATCACCAGCCGGAAAACGAGGCCCATCCATGGCTTGAAGACGAGGGCCGCCTTGGCCGTCCTGCTTTCCCTGTTTCTGATCGCTTGCAGTGATGATTATCCGGAAGATGACGGTGGGCGGGCCCCAGCCGGCGCTGATGTAAACGCTCCGAAAAGCCGTCTGCTGGAACATCCGGAAACCGGTGAGAGGCTGGCCGAAAGGCAGGTGCTTGTTCGTGGCAATGCCAGTGAACCTGCTTCCCTGGACCCCCAACTGGTCCAGGACAGCGTGGGTGGCGCCATCGTGGTTGACCTGTTTGAGGGGTTGACCCGCAGCGGCCCCAAAGGGGATACCGAACCGGCGATGGCGACGTCCTGGGCCTCCTCGAACAATAACCTGACCTGGACATTCCAGCTCCGTGAAGACGGCCGCTGGAGCGATGGCAGTCGCGTTACCGCCCAGGATTTCGTGTATGGATGGCGCCGGGCGGTCGACCCGGAGGTAGGCTCAAACTATGCGTATTACATCGAGTCTGCCGGGGTGGCCAATGCCGGCGAGATCATCGTAGGGGAAAAGGCACCGGATACGCTGGGTGTGCGCGCTGTCGACGACTTCACCTTCGAGGTGACCCTGGACGAGCCGATCACCTACCTTCCGGATATGACCGTCCACTACACGATGTTTCCTGCCCCCCGGCAGGCCATCGAGGCCCACGGCGAGGACTGGACCAGGCCTGGCAAGATGGTTTCCAACGGAGCCTATACGTTGAACGCCTGGCATATCGGCGAGAAGCTGGTGGCGGCTCGCAATCCCCGCTACTGGGGGGATGACAGCACCATCATCGACCGGGTGGTTTACCTGCCGATCGAATCTTCGTCCGCCGAGCTTCAGCGCTACGCCAGTGGCGAGCTGCACATGACCTCCACGGTGCCGGTGTCCCAGATGGCCCGGTTGAAAAAAGAGCGGCCCAAAGAGTTGGTGATGGTACCCAGCATGGCCACGTACATGTATGCGTTCAACGTCAACAGGCCGCCCTTTGACGACGTGAGAGTGCGTCGGGCGCTGACCTACGCCATTGACCGCAATATCATCGTCAGCTACATCACCCGGGGCAACCAGATGCCGGCATTCACACTGACACCGCCCTACGTCAGCGGTTTCGACTTCCGGCAGCCGGAGTACGCTACCTGGTCCCAGACCCGCCGCGACGAAGAGGCGCGCGAAGCCCTTGAGGAAGCCGGCTACAATGAAGACAACCCACTGGAATTCGAACTGCTCTACAACACCGACGAGAGCCACAAGGCGCTGGCCATCGTGGTCAGCCAGATGTGGAAAGAGAAGCTGGGGGCAAAGGTCACCATCAGCAATCTGGAGTGGAAAACCTTCCTCTCCGAGAAGCAGGCTGGCAACTATGGTATCGCCCGGTTTGGCTGGAAAGGGGATTACAACGAAGCCTCCACCTTCCTGACCCTGCTAACCAGCGACAGCGGTAATAACGACGGCGGCTGGAGCAATGAAACATACGACCAGTTGCTGCTGGATGCCCGTTCCAGCGACGACCCTAATCCCTACTATGTCAGGGCCGAGGAGATCCTGTGGCAGGCGTTTCCGGTGGTGCCGGTGTACTTCAACACCACGGTGGCGCTGGTGAGCCCGTCCCTGAAGGGCTATCCGGAGAAGAATCCCCGTAACATTGTTTACAGCAAGGATATGTACATCACTGCGGACTGAGGGAAGCCATGTTCAGTTTTATCATCAGGCGTCTGGCGGTAGCGGTACCAACCATTCTGGCGTTGATCACTGTCTCGTTCGTGCTGATGCACGCGGCACCTGGCGGCCCGTTTACCAACGAGCGTAATGTGCCGGAAGCGGTGATGGAAAACATCGAGGCCAAATACAACCTGGATAAGCCCCTGTGGCAGCAGTACCTCATTTACGTGGGCAACGTCGCCCAGGGCGACCTGGGGCCCTCGTTTCGTTATAAGGACTTCACGGTCAATGAGCTGATCGAATCCAGCTTTCCCCGGTCCGCCTACATCGGTGCCTGGTCTTTCCTGTTCGTGGTTGTGTTCGGGGTGGGGCTGGGGGTGGTTGCGGCCCTGAAACAGAACCGTTGGCCGGACTATACGGTGATGACCGCCGCCATGACCGGGGTGGTGTTCCCCAATTTCGTGATGGCGCCGTTGCTGGTGCTGCTGTTTGCCGTCACGTTGCGCTGGTTGCCTGCCGGCGGCTGGGAAGGCGGTCAGGTGGAATACATCGTGATGCCGATCATCGCCATGGCGACGTCCTACATTGCGCAGGTGGCGCGGATTACCCGTAGCAGCATGATAGAGACCATGCGCAGTCCGTTCATCCGCACCGCCCGAGCCAAGGGCATTCCCCGCCACAAGATCGTATTGCGCCATGCCCTCAAGCCCGCGTTGATTCCGGTGGTGTCGTACCTTGGGCCGGCTTTCGTGGGCATCATCACCGGTTCGGTGATCATTGATCAGGTATTTTCCACGGGCGGCATTGGCCAGCACTTCGTCAACGGTGCCATCAACCGGGACTACTCACTGATTCTCGGGGTCACCATTCTGGTGGGCGTACTGACCATCGTCTTTAACGCGGCGGTGGATATTCTCTATACCTGGCTGGACCCGAGGGTGCGTTACTGATGTTTTTCTCCGACAAACATGCGGGCATGGGCGAACTGGCGGACACCCTTGCGGAAGACGCCTACACCGAAGGCCGCAGCCTGTGGCGTGACGCGCGACGGCGTTTTATGAACCACCGTGCGGCGGTGGCTAGCCTGGTCGTGCTGGCACTGTTGCTGTTGTTCGCGGCCTTCGGCCAGTACCTGTCACCCTGGGATAACGAGTCCATCGACTGGGCCAGTTTGCCAAACCTGGATGAAGATGGCTTGCCCAGCCTGGCGAGCCAGCACTATTTCGGTCTTGATCCCATCGGCCGGGACCTCTACCAACGCACTGTGCAGGGCAGCCGTATTTCCCTCATGGTCGGCGTTCTCGGAGCGCTGACGGCGGTGGTCATCGGCACGCTTTATGGGGCCATTTCCGGTTACGTGGGTGGCCGTACCGACGCCATCATGATGCGGACGCTCGAAGTGCTCAGCGCCTTTCCCTTCATGTTCCTGGTGATCGTTCTGATGGCGGTGTTCGGGCGCAATGTACTGCTCATTTTCGTAGCCATCGGCGCGGTGAGCTGGCTGAATATGGCCCGGATTGTGCGGGGCCAGACCCTGAGCCTGAAGCGCAAGGAGTACATTGAGGCCGCCATGTCCGTCGGTGTGCATCCCTTCCTGATCGTGCTCCGCCACATCGTGCCCAATGTGCTGGGCGTGGTGATTGTTTATGCAACCCTGCTGGTGCCGGAGATGATCCTGTTCGAATCCTTTATCTCGTTCCTGGGGCTTGGGGTGTCGGAACCCTACACGTCATGGGGTGCGCTGATTTCCGAAGGCGCGGATGCCATGTGGACCGCGCCATGGACCCTGATTTTCCCGATGCTGATGCTGGTGCTCACCCTGTTCTGTTTCAATTTTCTCGGCGACGGGCTGCGGGATGCCCTTGACCCTAAAGACCGCTGAGCCGGCAGGAACTCGATCTATGGCAATGCTGGAAGTCAATAATCTCGAAGTGGCCTTCGATACACCGGATGGCACCTTGCAGGCAGTGAGGGGGCTCAGCTACCAGTTGGAGGCTGGGCAGACTCTGGGCATCGTGGGTGAGTCCGGCGCGGGTAAAAGCCAGGGGGTATTTGCGCTGATGGGCCTGCTCCCGGACAACGCCCGGGTCAATGGCGAGGTGATCTTTGAAGGCGAGCCACTGCTTAACTTGCCGGAAAAGCGGATGAATCAGATCCGTGCGGCCCGCATCGGTATGATTTTCCAGGACCCGATGACGTCCCTGAACCCGTTCATGAAAGTCAGCGACCAGCTCATCGAAGTGCTGGTGCAACACAAAGGCATCAGCCGCAAACAGGCTCTTCAGGAATCCCTGCAGATGCTGGAAGCGGTTCGTATCCCCGAGGCCCGCAACCGAATTCATTGTTACCCCCATGAATTCTCCGGGGGTATGCGTCAACGGGTCATGATCGCCATGTCCCTGTTGTGCCGGCCGCGCCTGCTGATTGCGGACGAACCCACCACCGCCCTGGATGTTACGGTACAGGCTCAGGTGATGGACTTGTTGCAGGAGCTGCAACAGGAATTCAATACCGCGATTATCCTGATCACCCACGACCTGGGCGTAGTGGCCGGCAGCTGCGACCAGACATTGGTGATGTACGGCGGCCAGATGATGGAGTTTGCTGCCACCCGGGACCTGTTCCGGGATCCCTCCCATCCCTATACCAAAGGCCTGATGGGCGCCATTCCGCGTATTGATGAGCAGATGGATGAACTGGTCACCATCCCCGGCAACCCGCCCAACCTGATGAACCTGCCGCCGGGCTGTCCATTCTGCGACCGTTGCCCCGTGGCGGAGCCGCGCTGCTATCACGAACTCGACCCACCGGAGCGATTCGGGGCAGAGCGGATTCGTGTATGCAATCTGCCAAGGGAGGCGATTCGATGAGCGAACAACAGCGCCTGCTGACGGTGGAAAACCTGCGGGTCACCTTCGACATCATGCCTCGCAACGCCTGGCCCTGGACCCGGCCGCAGCCACTAAAAGCGGTGAACAACGTCAGCTTCACCCTCAACGAGGGCGAAACCCTCGGCATCGTGGGTGAGTCCGGCTGCGGCAAGTCCACCCTGGCAAGGGCCATCATGGGCATGGTACCCAGCCAGGCGGGAAAGGTGGTGTGGTTGGGCGAGGACCTGCGGGGGCTCAACCTGAAACAACTGCGCAAGCGTCGCCAACGCCTGCAGATGGTGTTCCAGGACCCGCTTGCCTCTCTGTCGCCACGAATGACCGTCGGCGACATCATTGCTGAGCCCCTGCGTACCCACTACCCGGATATCAAGGGCGCCGAGCTAAGGGAGAAAGTGGATGCCATCATGGATCGCGTTGGCCTGCACCCTCACCAGAAAAACCGTTACCCCCACGAATTCTCCGGTGGCCAGTGCCAGCGGGTGGGCATTGCCCGGGCGTTGATACTGGAGCCGAAACTGATCATCTGCGACGAGCCCGTCTCCGCCCTCGATGTGTCGGTACAGGCTCAGGTGATTAATCTGCTCAAAAACCTGCAGCGGGACATGGGCCTGTCATTGATCTTCATTGCTCACGACCTGAGCGTGGTCAAACACATCAGTGACCGGGTGATGGTGCTGTACCTGGGCAATGTGGCCGAAAACGCCCCCCGTGCTGAACTGTTTGTCAACCCCCGGCACCCTTACACTCAGGCCCTGATGGCCGCGGTGCCGATCCCTGACCCGGAGAGGGAACGGGCCAAGCCCCCGGCGGAACTGGAAGGCGACCTGCCGTCGCCGATGAATCCCCCCAGCGGCTGCGTGTTTCGTACACGATGCCCGCTGGCGACGGACTATTGCAGTAGGGAAGTGCCGGCACTGGAAGACAAAACCGGGGCAGGGCATTGGGTGGCCTGTCACTACGTAGAACGACAGGAGTCGTAATAAAGTGTGGAAACGATGTCGAAATTCGCAATGGTGAACCGACAAGAAGGTAACAGGGCACTAACAACCTGTTTCTACCACCTACAATCTGGAGAGCGTGAACCATGACATCAATGATTTTTGTAAACCTGCCGGTAAAAGACCTCAATGCTTCCATGGCCTTCTACGAGGCGCTTGGTTTCAGGAACAACCCCCAGTTCACCGACGATACTGCCGCATGCATGGTCTGGAGCGAGGCCATTCACGTCATGTTGCTCACCCACGACAAATGGCGCACGTTTACTGACCGCCCAATTCCGCCGACCACCTCCAGCGAGGTGATGCTGGCCATCTCCTGCAGCAACCGCGAAGCCGTCGACGCGATGAATAACGCTGCCGCTGACAACGGCGGCGTTGCAGACATCAACCCGTTACAGGACCTGGGGTTCATGTATAACAGAAATCTCGCCGACCCGGACGGGCACGTATGGGAAGCCATGTGGATGGACCCGACAGCGATTCCCGGAGCCAATGACGAAGGCCAGGGAAGTGCCGGTGCTTGACGGCAAGACCAGGCCGGGCACTGGGTGGCCTGTCATTACGTGGAGCGCGATGAAAAATTGAACTAAGCTTGCGGTGTGAATGGATCTCCGTTGACGAGTCACTCTTATGGACAGGAAGTCTGCGCGCTATCAGCCTCTACTAATCGCCCTCCTCGCGATCGCTATGCCCTTGAATCTTTCGCACGCGCAGGAACCAGTGCGCGTCGGAATTGCTGCTGGGATAGAGCGGGAAATAACGGTTTCGGAGGGAGCGTTGGAGGGGCGCTTTTCCGGTTTCTATCGGTGCGTGTTCGAACGGGTTCCCGGGGATTTTCAGTTCGTTGAAATGCCTTTGGCCCAGCTGCTTTACCAACTGCGAAAGGGCGGTGTTGCGGTAGGCCTTCCCCTGGTCCAGACCTCTGAACGGGACCGCTACGCTGATTTCGGTGGGCGACTCTTCCAGACAGAGTACGTTTACCTGTTTCTGGAAGAGATGCCTCCCCTCAACCAGACGGCTGGCCTCACCTACGCGTTCGTCAGGAAGTTCGTCGGGGATCAACTGGTTCAAGGCGAAAACGCAAAGATTCTACACGTCTCCGAATGGCGCCAGGCAGTCTACCTGCTCAAGTTGGGCCGGGCAGATGTTGTGGTCATTCCCTGGGTGCTCGTGGACAAGTTTATGGACAATTATGAGGGCGATTATTTTGTGCGTAGGGCGGCCTGGGTAGACCTTTCCCTATACGTTTCCCATGAGCATGGGAATGGCCAGTTGACGGAAGAGCTGCGCAAGGCCATTCGATGGTGCCGGTATCGAAACGATCTCAACTGAGGCAGGCGTCGTCATCAGGAAACACCGTGTCGTAACACCAGGTGAAAACGAACGCATACACCAGATAAAAGACCACGAAGGCGATGTCGACGATCAGTGCCTCAACCAGCCCAATGCCCATCCACCAGGCGATGACCGGAAGGAAGGTTATCATCAGGCCCAGTTCAAAGCTGAGCGCATGAAATAACCGCATCTTCAGTGACTTACGAGTAGAGCCGGTAAGCCGTTTCAGGCCGTGATCGAACATGAGATTGAAGAGGTAGTTCCAGCCGGTTGCCATGGTTGCACCTATGGCAGCCAGGACGCTGGTTTTGTCGAGCTCGAAGCCAAACACAAGTGCGGCTAATGGGATGGCGATAAGCAGGCCGATGATCTCGAACGAGACGGCCTGACGGATTCTGTCTTTAGTGGTTCTCATGGAAATTCAGGAACAATGGAGGCGGGTCGTCCCGCGTTCAATTCCCGGGAAGGGCGGGGGCGTCCCCGAAACGAAAAAAGGTCACGACGTGAGTCGCGACCTTTTAAATTCTGGTAGCAAGGGGCGGAGTCGAACCGCCGACCCCGGCATTATGAGTGCCGTGCTCTAACCAACTGAGCTACCTTGCCGTCACTTCACCAATGGAAGCGGCGCGTATCTTATGGTTGGGGGTGTGGGCTGTCAAGAGCCTAGCCTGCACCGCGACTCTTTTTTTACCTGCCTCTGGCATTTATCGCCTGAAAACATCTATATAAACAATGATCTAAACGAGTCGGCTGTAAAGCATGGTTTTCGCCTCATTCCGTGATTGTTGCCGGTTGTTCATTTTCAGGCCTTGAATCCCAAATGTTAATGATGGTTAAATGCAAATGATTGTCATTCATCAGTTACCCAGGGACGGCTTGCTATGAGTTCTTTCAGGCACGAATTGGATCAACAGGCTCGCAATCTGTCCGACCTAAGATCCGTTGATGTTACCGGAGCGCCCAATTGGGAGAGGCGCCTTGTAGCGGCCTACCAGCAGCATCGAAAACCCCTGGTGGACACTGCTCAATATCTCCTTGGGTGCAGGGCAAAGGCTGAGGATGTGGTACAGGATGCGTTCCTGAAAGTGTGGGACCAGGGATTCGCCGACAATGTCAGGGACGAAGGCCGTTTTCTTCACCGGGTGGTGCGTAACCTCGCCATCGATCGTCTTCGCCGGCTGGCCCTGGAAAACCGCTTCGCAGCCTGCGATGTCGATGTGGAGGAGGAAGCCGGTGTGCTTTCGGCTTCACCAGAACGGCAGTTGGCTGGAACCCGGGCACTGCACCATGCGCTGTCTTCCCTCGCAGAGCTGCCTGCTCGTGTACAGAAGGTGTTAATGCTTACCCGAGTTGAAGGTCTGACCCAGAGGGAGGTGGCTCTCGCCATTGGGGTCTCTCCCACATTGGTCAACTTCATGCTGAAGGATGCGCTGGCTCATTGCCGTGGCAGCCTGGACCAATCCTATCCGTTTTAATCCAAGCCTTTCTCATTCGCGAATTGGGGACTGTTGTTCATGAGACTGATCCGTCTGGTATTTAGTCACAACCCGGGGGCGCTGACTGTCGCGCTTTTGCTGAGCGTTGTGAGTGCGCTTTTGAGTGTCGGGGTGGTGGCGTTTATTAACGAGCGCCTGGTGTCTGCGACAGAAGGCGGGGCAGGTCTGCTTTGGCAGTTTATGGGCCTGCTGGTGGTACTGCTGATCATCGCCTCCTACGCCCAGATATTGTTGACGGCGCTTGGTCATCGGTTTGTCTACGGATTGCGGCGGTCGATGGTCAAGCGGGTTCTTGATACCGGAATCGAGCGCCTGGAAGAGATTGGTGGGGCGAATATCCTGGCCAGTCTGTCCAGCGATATCCGTAATATCACCCTGGCATTTGTCAATCTGCCTCAGCTGATATACGGCCTTGGCCTGAGTGTCGCAGCGTTCGCGTACCTGGCCTACCTGTCACTGCCGCTGTTTGTCATGACGTTGCTCTGGATGACGTTCACCATTGGTGTGGGGTGGGTGCTGATCAGGGCCCTGAGTCACCATCTCCAGCAGCTTCGCGAATCTGAAGATCGCATTTATCAGGACTACGAGGCGGCTATTGAAGGGCGCAAAGAGCTGAGCCTCAACCGTGACCGTGCTCGCCGTTACTACGACGACGAGTTTGATCTGAGCGCAGAAACCTATCGCAGCCATGTCACGCTGGCGGACCGCTATCACAGCATCGCCAGCAACTGGGCCAACATCATGGTGCTCGGCACCATTGGCCTCGTGTTCTATCTGGTCAATGGCCTGGGGTGGGCAGCGGCCTCCGTGGCGCCTACCTATGCCCTGACCATTCTTTTCATGCGTACCCCTCTGGTTTCTGCCGTGGCGGCGTTGCCCGCGTTGCTGTCGGCTCGGGTCTCGCTCGACAAGCTCGATACCCTGGCGCTGGCGGAGTATCAGCCCGGCTTCCAGGATATGAGCCGTGATCCGACGGGTGAATGGCAGGAACTGCAGTTGCATGCGGTGCGGTATCGCTATCCGGCCCAGCATGGTGAGCAGGGGTTCGACGTGGGGCCGGTCACCCTGACGATCCGTCGTGGCGAAACCCTCTTCCTGGTCGGTGGTAATGGCAGCGGTAAGTCCACTCTGGCCCGTTTGCTGTCTGGTCTTTATCTGCCGCACCAGGGCGAGATCCAGATCGACGGCCAGCCCCTGCGACCGGAGGATTGGAGCAGCTATCGCCGCCTGTTTGGTTCCGTGTTTACCGACTTCTTTCTGTTTGACCAGCTCATCGCCCAGCAGGGTCAGAACGCAGACCCGGCGGACGTGAATTACTGGCTTGGACGCCTCCGCATGGAGGACAAGGTGAAGGTGGCCGGCAGCCGTCTGCAGGATACCCGGCTTTCCCAGGGGCAGCGAAAGCGGCTGGCGCTGTTGCTGGCTTTGCTGGAAAAGCGGGACATCCTGCTGCTGGATGAATGGGCCGCCGACCAGGACCCGGTTTTCCGCCGGTTGTTTTACCAGGAGCTGCTACCGGAGATGAAAGCGCAGGGCAAAACCATTTTCGCCATTACCCACGACGACCGTTATTTCCACCACGCGGACCGGCTGCTGAAGATGGACAGTGGCCGACTGGTCGAGTTGTCAGCCGAGGATCGCCAGCAGTCACGCCATGACGCCTTGCAGATGATCGGAGAGTGACTTTTTCCAGCCAGGCCTAAACATCCGGCGTTCCAGTTCGTCTGTATGTAAATGAGAATTATTTGCTTTTTTGGCTGAGTATCGACAGGCCTTCAGGCAATGTTTTCGCAATCCATTATTACGGGAGAACGGTGATGAGCCACATGCATGATTTTCTTGGCGTCGGTTTTGGCCCGTCGAATCTGGCGCTGGCAATAGCGACACAGGAGTACGCTGAGGGCGGGTCTTCGCCCGATGCCTGTTTTCTGGAGCGCAAGCCAGAATTCAACTGGCATGAAGGTATGCTGATTGACGGCTCCACCATGCAGATTTCGTTTCTCAAGGATCTGGCCACCCTGCGGAACCCGCAAAGCCGCTTTACCTTCATCAACTACCTGAAGGAGCAGGGGCGGCTCGAAGATTTCATCAACATCCAGACGTTCTTCCCCGCGCGGGAGGAATACAACGATTACCTGCAGTGGGCTGCCAGTCACTTTGACGATCAGGTGCACTACGGTCGCGAGGTAGAGGGTGTTGAGCCTTTCCTGAAAGACGGCCGGTTGATCGGGTTTGACGTGCTCTCCCGAACCGCAGGGGGCGAGCTTGAAAGCCGCAGGGCCCGTAACCTGGTACTTGGTATGGGCGGTGCGCCTCAGGTTCCTGCTGCGTTTGAAGGAATAACCGACCCGCGCATCGTGCATTCGTCGCAGTATCGGGGGCGCATTGACACCCTGCTTTCCGACCAGGGTCGCAAGGCGCGGATTGCCGTGGTCGGGGGCGGCCAGAGTGCGGCGGAGATCTTCGAAGACCTTACCCAGCGATTCCCCCAGGTGGATGCGTCCATGATTCTGCGTGGAACCGCTCTGAAGCCCTCGGATGACAGCCCGTTCGTCAATGAAATCTTTAACCCGTCGTTTATCGACCAGATCTATCAGCAACCCGAGTCGCGACGCTTGCAACTGCTTGAAGAGTTCCGCAACACCAACTACGCGGTGGTCGACCTTGAGCTGATCGAGCGCATCTTCCAGATCTTCTATCTCCAGAAGCTGCGGGGAGAGGAGCGACACCAAATGTTGACCCGCCGGGATGTTGCCCGGGTTGACGTGGGTGACGGTGAGCTGCGCCTGACCCTGCACGACCTGGCTACCGACAGCCAGCAGGAACTGGGATTTGATGCTGTCATCCTGGCCACCGGTTACCGCCGGAATCAGCACCACGAACTGCTGGCGGGGCTGGGTGGCCACCTGGAAAACCTCACGCCTGACCGTCGGTACTGTCTCAACCTGCGGGACAGCGATGCCCGGATTTATCTCCAGGGCTGCTGCGAGACCACGCACGGCCTGAGCGACACGCTGTTGTCCGTACTCGCTGTTCGGTCACGGGAAGTGCTCGAGTCGATTCTCGAAGGTCGGGACCGCGGGCACTCCGCCGTTGCTGATCGCAAAGCTCACGCCGCCCCCATGGTGTGATGGCCTGAGGGAAACCGCGGGGAGCAAGTCCTCGCGGTAATGTGTTCTGAAATCATGCAGGTGACAAGATGAGCCTACACGCGGAACGGTTTCCGAATTTCGCCGATGTCCTTCGTTTTTACGCAGAGCAGCAACCCCAATCACTTGCCATCCGGCAACTGGTCTCGGATGACGCGCCACCCCTGGTAACCAGCTACTGTGAGCTTTACCAGAAGGCACAGGCGCTAGCGGGATATCTACAGAACGAACTGGCGTTAGCACCGGGTGAACGGTGCTTGCTGATGCTGCCAGGAGGCGCGGATTTCGCGGCCGCTTTCTTCGGCTGTTTCTATGCCGGCATTATCGCCATACCCGCGTACCCACCTGAGCACGACCGTCAGGCCTATATTGACCGCCTCGGCGGTATGATCGGGGACTCGAAACCGATGGCCGTCCTTGCCCTGGAGCAGGACATCCGGCGTTATCAGTCTCGATTGGCGCCGCTGTTGCCGGACGGTGGGCGAGTGGTGGCGGCGGACCGCATCGGGCTGCACTGGCAGAATGCGTTGCAGGTGGTGCCACCCCAAAGCCAGGATCTGGCGTTCCTGCAGTACACCTCAGGGTCGTCCTCTGCACCCAAGGGGGTCATGGTGTCCCACGCCAACCTGATGGCCAACGAATACACCATGGCCAAAGCCTTTCAGGCCACTGATGACGATGTCTGGATGACCTGGTTGCCGCTGTTTCACGACATGGGACTGATGTCGGGTTTGCTGTTGCCGATCCTGCATGGCCACTGCGCCAACATGATGACACCGCAGTTCTTCCTGGCCCGCCCGGCACGCTGGTTGGAGGCTATCAGCCAGTACCGGGTGACATACTCCGGCGGCCCGGATTTCGCCTATATGCTCTGTGGCTGGCGGGTGACCGATGAACAACTGGAAGGCCTGGATCTGTCGAGTTGGCGTCTGGCCTTCACCGGGTCGGAACCGATTCGCCCGGAAACCCTGGAGCGCTTTGCCGATCGTATGGCGCCCCATGGCTTTCGCAGTGATGTCTTTGCGCCCAGCTATGGTCTTGCAGAAGCCACCCTGTTCGTAACCACCCATGGGTTCAACGGCGATGTCCAGACCCGTACCTTTGAGCCGGAGCAGCTTTCCACGGCAGGCCTTAGCAGTGCCCATCAGCCCAGCAGGCTGGTGGGGTGTGGGGATGCATATGGGGAGGACACGTTTTGCATCGTTGATTCCCAGACGAGGGAGCCCGTCGAGGACGGTCGAGTGGGCGAAATCTGGATATCCGGCCCCAGTGTTGCTCAGGGCTATTGGGAAAAACCCACGGCTACGGCGGAAACCTTTGTGCAGTGGCGGGATAGCCGATGGTTGCGCAGCGGCGACCTCGGCATCGTCGAGGACGGCCACCTATACGTGGCGGGGCGTCAGAAGGACGTCATCATCGTAAATGGCCAGAACCTGTATCCCCAGGATATCGAGAGCACCCTGGAGCGGGAGATTGAGCTCCTGATGCCAGGCCGGCTGGCCGCGTTTGCCACCATCGACGCCCAGCAGGCGGAAGGCATAGGGTTGGCCCTGGAAGTTGGTCGGACCACTCGAAGGATGGTCAAGCCGGCGATGATCTGCGCCGTCATCGCGGAAACCATGAGCGATACCCTGGGCATTGCGCCCCAGGTGATTCTGCTGCTGGAGCCCAAAACCTTGCCGCGTACCACCAGTGGCAAGCTGCAGCGCGCAGCCTGCCGCCAGGGATGGGAACGTGGTGAACTGTCGGTGTTTGCCGGCTGGCAGGACGGTCGCATGCTGCAAGCGTCGGCGCCAGCTGTGGCATCGGCTGAACTGGAATCGACGGTGCTGCCGGAAGTCGTGTCGGCCTGGCAGGCGGTGTTGGACCGAGATGACCTGGACAGCAATGCCCACTTCTTTACCTGGGGTGGTGATTCGGTCGGGGCCATGCAGATGCTGTCCCGTGTGGAGCGTGATCTGGGACTGAGGATTGAGCCAGCGGTTCTTTTTGAGCATCCCCGCCTGGGCGATTTTTCTCGCTGGGTATCAACACAGCGGGCGGATCGCTCTCGACCCACTTTGATCAAGCGTCTTCCCGACGATGCGGAGCTTCCGCAGTCCTTCGCCCAGCAGCGGCTCTGGTTTCTGGACCAACTGGAAGGCGGCTCCAGCGCCTATCACTTGTGCGGCGAATGGCAGTTCATGGGCAGTCTTGATGAAGACGCGCTCCAGCGCAGTTTGGACGCCCTGGCGGAGCGTCATGAAAGCCTGCGCACGGTGTTTGCCGAAACGGATGAAAACCGTGGCCTGCAGCGGATACAGCCAGCGGCACCGGTAACTGTGCAAAGTCATGACCTCACCGGCGAGGATTCTCCCGCAAGCGCGCTGGACAACCTCAGTCGAGCCCTGGTCAGCCAGCCCATGGATCTCGAGCAGGGTCCGTTATGGCAGGTGCACCGGGTACGCCTCGGGGACAGCGACCATCGCCTGTTGATGGTGATTCATCACATTATCGCCGACGGCTGGTCGGCGCAGGTGCTGGTGAAGGAGTTCGGGCAGCTTTACACCGCCTTTGCACAGGGACATGACCCGGATCTTCCGGTCCTGCCCATCCGTTATGCTGACTACGCCCACTGGCACCGGGAGACCATGGAGGCTGGCGAAGCCGAACGCCAGTTGAGCTGGTGGGAGCAGCAGTTGGGCGACGAGCACCCGGTGCTTGAACTTCCAACTGACCGGCCGCGCCCCGAGTCCCAGAGCCATCGTGGTGCCAGGGTGGCCTTTGCCTTCCCGGAACCGCTTAGTGAGAAGCTTCGGCAATTGGCCAGGGATCAGGGCGTTACGCTCTTTATGGTCATGCTGGCGCTCTATAAAACCCAGCTGTATCGCTATTCCGGCCAGCGGGACCTGCGGATAGGTGTGCCTGTGTCCGGTCGGTCACGGCCGGAAACCGAAGGTCTCGTCGGTCTGTTTGTCAACACCCTGGTGTTGCGCAGCCAGCCCGTCGCGACGCAGGGCTTCACTGATTTTCTGGCCTCGGTCCGCGACGCTACCCTCGGGGCGCAGGCTCATGCGGATCTGCCGTTCGAACAACTGGTGGACGCGCTGCAGCCGGAGCGTAACCTGCGCCACAACCCCCTGTGCCAGGTGAAGTTCACCCAGCAGTTCCCGTTGCCCGAGAATGTCGGGTTACCCGGGGCGACACTCACCATGCGCCAGCGGGACGACGACAGCGCGCACTTCGATATGGGCTTCGATATCACCGATCAGCCGGGGGGTATTGAGGGCACTGAGGGAATTGAAGGTATTAAGGGTGTGCTCACCTACGCGTGTGACCTGTTCGACGAGCCGCGTATTCGGGAGTTTGCCGAGGAACTGGTCAACCTGGCGGAGCAGGTCACCGCGAATCCCTCGCGGCCGCTGGGCGAGCTGGAGTTGCTGGCGACACCGTCGGCGCTGGAAGGACCGAAGGCGGACTTTCCCGTAGGGGACCTGGTGTCGCTCTGGAATGGACATATTCAGTCCACCATCGGGCAACAGGCTCTGCAATACGAGGACCAGTCTTTCGACTACGGCTGGCTGGAGGCGGAATCCAACCGGCTGGCACAGCACCTGCAAAGGCAGGGCGTGGCAGCGGAGTCGTCGGTGGGGCTTTGCCTCGACCGTTCACCGGAGTTCGTGGTTGGCGTTCTGGCGGTGCTCAAGGCGGGCGGGGCTTTTGTTCCCCTGGACCCGAAATGGCCCTCCGACCGCCAGGCATTTGTACTGAAGGATTGCGGTGCCGGGTGGCTGCTGGGTCATGAAGCCGTGCCCGGCTTCGAAGGCGCCTTGATAGGTTTCAACGCGGCGGCCGATTGGCGGAGCGAACCCGTTGAACCGTTGGGGACGCTGATTGAGCCGGCCCAGGCAGCCTATTTGATTTACACCTCCGGCACCAGTGGTACTCCCAAGGGCGTGGTGGTCAGCCACGGTGCCATTGCGAACTATGTACAGGGTGTTCTGGAGGTCATCGATCCCTCGCCGAAGGCCACCATGGCGATGGTATCCACCGTCGCGGCGGACCTGGGCCATACCACGTTGTTCGGGGCCCTATGCAGTGGTCGCACGCTGCACCTGTTGAGTGCCGACCGGGTTATGGACGCGGACGCCTTTGCCAGCTACATGGCGGAGTATCAGGTCGACATCCTGAAGATCGTGCCCACCCACCTTTCCGGATTACTGCAGGCTGCCGAGCCGGCCCGGGTGCTGCCTCGTGAGGCTTTGGTACTGGGCGGTGAAGCGTTGCCATCAGCGTTGCTGAGCCAGGTTCGGGAACTGAACCCAGACTGCCGTGTGTTAAACCATTACGGGCCGTCGGAGTCCACCGTGGGCGTGCTGACCACGGAACCGGGCGACGAGCAGGATTCAACCGTTCCGTTGGGCACGCCACTGCCGAACATCCGCGCGCAGGTGCTGAGCGAAGAGCGTTTACCTTTGCCTCAGGGTGCCATCGGCGAGCTCTACCTGAGCGGCGCCGGCCTTGCGCGGGGATACCTTGGTCAGCCGGAACAGACGGCCGCCGCATTTGTGGATGATCCCCAGTCGTCGCGGGAAAGGCTTTATGCCACCGGTGACCGGGTACGGCTGCTGGAAGATGGGCGGCTGAGCTTTCACGGCCGCAACGACGACCAGGTGAAGGTTCGCGGCTACCGGGTCTCACTGGGAGAGATTGCTCAGCGCATCCGCGCGTTCGACGGCGTCAGCGATGCCCATGTCCAGGTCGACGATAATGGCCTGATCGTGGCGTATCCGTTGGCGGTCGAACTGGACACTGAAGCCGTGCTTTCCGCGTTGGCGTTGCAAATGCCGGACTACATGGTACCGGCGCATATCCTGCCGCTGGCTGAATTTCCGCTGACCCCGAACGGCAAGCTCGACCGCAAGGCGTTGCCGCAACCGGAGCGTCAGGGTGAGGATTTCGCGGCGCCGCTGGCGGGTGTGGAAACCATGCTTGCAGAACTCTGGCAGTCGCTGTTGCATGTCGAGAAAGTCGGCCGCCACGACAACTTCTTCAGCCTGGGCGGAGATTCCATCATCAGCCTCCAGGTGATCGCCCGAGCGCGAAAGCAGGGCGTGAAGCTCACCCCAAAGCAGTTGTTCGAGAAGCAGACCATTGCTGAACTGGCTCACGTGGCCGAAGTCCAGGAGGCCGCTGCCGCGCCGAAACTGGCGGCCCGGGAGTCGGTTCCCCAGGCTTTCCCGCTGACCCCGATCCAGCAACGTTTTTTCAATCAGCCCGTTGATGATCGCAACCAATGGAACCAGGCGCTGCGCCTGGGTATCCGTTCACCGCTGGAGGCGGAGCCCCTGAGCAAGGCCCTGGCCGCGGTGGTCGATATCCATCCAGCCTTGCGGTTACGTTTTGACGCAGACCAGCGCACGCAGACCTATAGCCGCGAGGAAAAGGCTGATCTGCTCTGGACCCTGGAAACCGACGATGAACAGACCCTACTGTCGACCTTCAACGACGCGCAGCGCAGTCTCGACCTGTCGAGCGGACCGCTGCTGCGCTGTGTATTGGTCTCTCAGCCGGGCGAGCGTCAGGAATTACTGATCGCCGCCCATCACCTGGCGGTGGACGGTGTTTCCTGGCGGGTGTTGCTTGAGGATCTGCAGCTTGCCTATGAGCAGGCCGCAGGCGGCAGGGCCATTGAGCTCGAAGGGGACATTGACGGCCTGCATGACTGGGTGCATTACCTGCACCGGGATCTGGCCCATGGTCGCCTCGATGAGGAACTGGCGTATTGGCAGGCATTTTCTGCCGAAGACGCGGCACTGCCTTGCGACAACCCGGATGGCACAGCGCGGGTTGCCGACGGCGATCACTTGCGAATGACGCTCGATGAAGGGCAGACCCAGCGACTGCTCAACGACGCGCCGACGGCCTTCCGCACCCGGGTCAACGACCTGCTGCTGGCGGCATTGGCCCAGGCATTGGGACAGTGGTCCGGCCGCAGCCGCCATGTGATCACGCTGGAAGGTCATGGCCGCAATGCCCCGGATGGGGCGCCGGACGTAAGTCGCACGGTGGGCTGGTTCACAACGCTGTATCCGGTGGCGCTGGAAGCGGGCGAAGAGGCACTTGGCACACTCAAACGCACCAAGGAAATGCTGCGTCAGGTTCCGGGCGACGGGCTTGGGTATGGTGTGCTGAAGGAACTGCAGGGCGCGGAACTGCCGGAAATGACCGGTGCCGGTCTGACGTTCAACTACCTCGGCCGTTTCGACGGAGAGCCAGGTTCGCAGTTTGTCCTCGATGGCAAGCCCGTCGGCGATTCGCGCCACGGCTCTGGCCTGCTGGCGAACGCGCTGGTGGTGGACGGACAGGTACACAATGGTCAGTTACAGTTGGACTGGACCTACAGTCGTGCGAGGTTCGAGAAGTCGCGGGTGACCCGCCTGATCGACCTGTACCGCGAAGCGCTGATGACGCTGATTGAAGACTGTGCGTCCCGGGCCGGTGGCCTGACACCGTCGGATGTACCGCTGGCTGATCTGGACCAGCCGCAACTGGATGCTCTGGAAAACCCCGCGAATATCGAGGACATCCTGCCCCTGGCGCCGATGCAGGAAGGCATCCTGCTACACAGTCTGCTGGAACAGGGCAGCGGCATCTACCTTATGCAGGACCAGTATGAAGTGCGCAGCGAGGTGGATTTCGAGGCCTTCAGGGCGGCCTGGCACGCGGTGGTCCAGCGCCATCCCATGCTCAGGACCGCTTTCCACGGCCTGGACGGTGGCACCCAACACCAGATTGTCTATCGCGATGTGCCGTCGCCGGCGCAGCTGATCGACCTGAGCCATCTGGAGCGTGCCGATGCGGAAGCGGAGCTGGAGGCGTTGCTGGCGGCAGAACGCCGCCAAGGCTTCGACTTCACCAAACCTCCGCTGCTGCGTCTGCGCCTGGTGCGTTTCGGTCA
Organism: Marinobacter sp. G5_S1_61_S3; assembly: GCF_054968585.1. Classification (NCBI taxonomy): domain Bacteria; kingdom Pseudomonadati; phylum Pseudomonadota; class Gammaproteobacteria; order Pseudomonadales; family Marinobacteraceae; genus Marinobacter; species Marinobacter sp. G5_S1_61_S3. Next base: position 139,708 of record NZ_JBQKUK010000014.1, read on the forward strand.
GGATGATTGCCGTATTGTACAGAGCCATCATCATGCGTTGATTGACGCCTGGTGCCGTGGCCTGATGCTCGCGGAGTTCTTCGACCATTACCGTACGTTGGTGGATGGCAAGCAGCCGGTGGTAACCCCGGCGCGCCCCTACCGCGACTTCATCGCCTGGCTGAAACGCCAGGAGGCCGAACAGGCGCACCGCTTCTGGCGCGATAAGCTGGTCGGCTTCACCGAGGTCACGCCATTGCCCTACCAGCGCACCGCCATTGGTGAGCCATCCATTCAGGATGTGACGCATGCGCTCACAGCGGAGGAAACGGCTCGACTGGTTGAACGGGCACGCCACGAAAAGCTGACCGTGAACACCTTCATGCAGGCAGCCTGGGCACTGGTGCTGATGCGCCACGGTGGTCTGGACGAAGCCCTGTTCGGGGTGACCGTCGCCGGTCGCCCGGCAGAGCTGGATGGCATCGAAGACACCCTTGGCCTGTTCATCAACACCCTACCGCTGCGCATAGGCGCTGAAAGCGCAACCCAGACCGGGCTCGACTTCCTGCGTTCACTGCAGTCTGCCAATGCGGCCCTGCGCCAGTACGAACACCTGTCCCTGGCAGAGGTACAGAACCTGGCAGAAACCCCGCGTGGCGACGCCCTGTTCGACAGCCTGTTCGTGTTCGAGAACGTGCCCATGGGAGCGGACGTGCGGCAGGCCGCCGAAGCATACGGCATCACGCCTCTGGCGAACCGCACCCACACCAACTATCCGTTGACCGTGGTCATTCTGCCGGGCGAGACCTACCAACTTCAGTTCAGCTACGACCAGCGGGTTTTCCGGGATCGGGATATGCAGGCGTTGCTGGACCAGTACCACCAGGTTCTGCGCCAGTTGATGCGGGCGCCGGAGCAGCCGCTTGCCGCTATCCAGCTGGTTTCCGCCGGGGAACGGGGCGAGCTGCTCGGACTTGGCCAGGGCCAGATGGAACCGGACTGGATGAGCCTGAGCTGGCTCGAACGGTTCGAAGCCTGGGCGCTGGCGGATCCCGGCCGGGAAGTCGCCCGCTGCCAGGGCAGCAGCATGAGCTACGCCGAACTTAACCAACGGGCCAACCGCATCGGTCACGGCCTGATTGAGGCAGGCACGCAGCCGGATCAAGTGGTGGCGCTGTATTCGCCCCGCAACCTGGACCTGATGACTATGATCGTGGGCGCCTTCAAGGCCGGTGGCGCCTACCTGGCACTGGATGAACGCCATCCGCCGGCCCGCAGCGGCCGCATGTTGCATAGCAGTCAGGCGCCCGTGCTGGTCACGCCGGAAGCCTGCCTGGAGCAGGTCGGCGCCATCCTGGCAGAAACCGAAGCACGTCCACGGGTGGTCACCCTGGAATCCCTGTTGGCTACGGATCGGGATGGTAATCCATGCCGGTATCCGGCCATGGATCAACTGGCCTACGTCATCTACACCTCCGGCTCCACCGGTGAGCCCAAGGGCGTGATGGTCAACCAGCAGGGCATGCTCAACAACCAGTTGTCCAAGGTGCCTTATCTGGAGCTGGGGGACGGGGACGTGATCGCCCAGACGGCGGCCACCGGCTTCGACATTTCCGTGTGGCAGTTCCTGACCGCGCCGCTGTTTGGCGGCCGCCTGGACATCATTCCCGATGAGATCACCCACGATCCCCAGCGGCTGCTTGAGGCCGTGGCCGACAGCGGCGTTACCGTGCTGGAAAGCGTGCCGGCGGTGATTGAAGGCATTCTCGCGGTGCCGGAGCGGCGTCTGGGATTGCGCTGGCTTTTGCCCACGGGCGAAGCCTTGGGCCGGGAACTGGCCCGGCGCTGGTTCGAGCGTTACCCGCGCATTCCACTGGTCAACGCCTATGGGCCGGCGGAGTGTGCCGACGATGTGGCGCTTCATACCCTGACAGGCCTGGAGGACACGCGCGCGGGCATTCCCATCGGCAAACCCACCGACAACAACCGGCTTTATGTGCTCGACACCCAGTTGGAGCTGGCACCGAGCGGTGTGGTTGGTGAGCTCTATGTCGGTGGCACTGGTGTCGGCCGTGGTTATGCCGGCCGTCCGGAGCTGACCGCGGAGCGCTACGTCCCGGACCCCTTCGGTCAACCCGGTGGCCGCCTTTACCGAACCGGTGACCTGGCACGCTGGAATGACGACGGCCTGCTCGAGTACGCCGGCCGCGCGGACTTTCAGGTGAAGATCCGTGGCCAGCGCATTGAACCGGGCGAGATCGAATCCTGCCTGCTTGCTTGCAACGGCATTCGTCAGGCGGTGGTGGCGGCCCAGCAAACACCTCACGGGGCCCAACTGGTGGCCTACCTGGTGCCCGACGACGGTCTACACCTGGAAACCGAAAGCCTGCGGGATCGATTGTCCCATGAGCTGCCGGCGGTGATGGTGCCTACCCATCTGGTTGTGCTTGACCGGTTGCCGCTGAACGCCAACGGCAAGCTGGACCGCAAGTCCCTGCCGCAGCCGGAGCTTGAGGTACGCCGCTACATCGCCCCGGAAGGCGAACTGGAAGAAATCCTGGTGGAACTCTGGAGAGACCTGCTGAAGGTCGAGCAGGTGGGGCGCCACGACCACTTCTTTGAACTGGGCGGCCACTCGCTGCTGGCAACTCGCCTGCTGTCGCGGATTCGCGAGCGCCTGGGCGTGAGCGTGCCGCTGGCGGAAGCCTTTGAGGCCACCACGGTGGCGGCCATGGCTGCCGTGATTGAACGCCTGAAGGGACAGGCCCTGGATCAGGACCGCCTGGACAACCTTGATGCATTGATGAATGAACTGGAGGAGATTGAATAATGCAGGACAATGCGATGGCCCTGTCACGCCGCTTCCTGGGGCTGAGCGCCGACAAGCGCCAGGTGTTCCTTCGCAGACTGCAGGAGCAGGGGCTGGACCTGTCGTCCCTGCCGATCCCTTCGGGCATGGCCGGTGATGCCAGCCCTGCCTCTTTCGCCCAGCAGCGGTTGTGGTTTATCGATCAGTTGGAGCCGGGTAACAGTGCCTATCATCTGCCTGGCGCCATTCGTCTCAACGGCCCGCTGGATGTCGGGGCGGTGCAGGCGGCTTTCGACACCCTGGCACTTCGCCATCACAGCCTGCGCACTACCTTCCGTGCCGACGAAAATGGGGAGCCGCTGCAGGTGGTGGGCCCGGTGGCACAGGTCGACGTTCCGCAACTGAGCGCCGACAGCGAAGTGGAATTCCAGACCCTGGTCCGGGAGATCGCGCAGCAACCCTTCGATCTGGCCGCTGGCCCGCTCTGGCGGGTGGCGTTGGTGCGGATGGCGGAACACGACCATCGCCTGGTGCTGTGCCTGCATCACATCATTGCCGATGGCTGGTCGATCCAGGTGCTCCTGACGGAGTTTGCCCAGTGCTATCGTGCCGCCCTGTCGGGCGAGGAGGCCATCTTGCCGCCGCTGCCCCTGCAGTACGCAGACGTGGCCTTGTGGCAACGCCGGGCGCTTGAGGCAGGCGCTGGGGAAACGGATCTCGACTACTGGTCGCGGCAGTTGGGCGATGAGCCGCCAGTGCTGGAATTGCCGACCGATCGGCCGAGGCCTGCGCAGCAGTCCTTCCGGGGCGGGCGTTATCACTTCACGTTCGACGACACCGTGGCCAATGCGCTGAATGCCCTGGCGCGGTCCCGGGGAACAACCTTCTTCACGGTCATGCTGGCGGCCTACAAGGTGCTGCTGTGCCGGCTGAGCGGGCAGACCGACCTGAGCGTGGGCGTTCCCATTGCCGGACGAGAACAGGCGGAACTGGAGGGCCTGATCGGCTTTTTCGTGAATACCCAGGTGCTGCGCAGCGATGTGGCCGGCGGCAATGGATTCACAGCCATACTGTCCCGGGAGCATGAGATTGCCCGGCAGGCTCAGACGCATCAGGCATTGCCATTCGAACATCTTGTCGACCAGCTGCAGCCGGAACGCAGCTTGAGCCACAATCCGTTGTTCCAGGTGCTTTATAACCATCAGCAGCGCAATGGCGAGCGCTTTGAACTGACTCCCGGTGTGACTGCTGAATTGCTGGCGCAGGACGCCGGTGCCGCCCAGTTTGACCTGGCGCTGCACACCTGGGCCTTCCCGGACGGTCGCGTGGGCGGTAACTGGAATTACGCGGCGGATCTGTTCGATGGGGAAACGGTTGAGCGGATACACCGTCGATTTGAATGCCTGCTCCGGCAGATCGCGGCAGACCCCCAGCGGCCAATCGGCGCCTATGACCTGCTGGACGACACCGACCACGAGCAACTGGCGACCTGGAACCGGACGGGCGTGGACTATGGCCGGCCCGAGCCGGTGCATCGTCTGCTCGAGCGCCAGGTGGCTGCGCACCCGGATCGGGAAGCCCTGGTGTTCGGCGCTGAACGCCTGAGCTACGCCGACCTGAATGCCCGTGCCAATCGCCTGGCCCATTACCTGATCGGGCAGGGCGTGGATAGCAACAGCCTCGTAGGCGTTGCCACCGAGCGCTCGGTGGCCTTGGTGGTCGCCCTCTACGCCATCCAGAAAGCCGGCGCCGCCTATGTGCCGGTGGACCCCGAACACCCACAAGCGCGTCAGAGTCAGGTGCTGACCGACGCCGGTATGGACCTGCTGCTGACCCACGACGCGGTGATTGAGTCACTGCCGGCCCCGGCCGGGCTGTCGGTGATCAACCTCGACCAGCTTGATCTGGCGGATCAGCCGGCATCGATCCCCGATGTCGGGATCCACCCGGAGCAGCGGGCCTATGTGATCTACACCTCGGGCTCCACCGGCAAACCCAAGGGTGTGGCCAACACCCACGCTGCGTTGTTCAACCGCCTGAAGTGGATGCAGGCGGCCTACGAACTGGGCGAGGACGACACCGTCCTGCAGAAAACCCCTTACAGCTTTGATGTGTCGGTG